>CAMNCG010000006.1 GCA_946534105.1 uncultured Verrucomicrobiota bacterium | reverse complement strand
CCGCGCCGCCCTCCCGCTCCTTCCTCGCCGAATCCCCGCCTCCGGACCGGCCCGGAAACGGTTCCAAAAATGGCACCGAATTCTATGTAAAATATATCTTATCAATTAATGAAATATCGCGCGAGAATTCGGCGCGTTTTCGGGCAGTCCGGGCGGCGGTTTCGCGCGTATCGGGCGCGGCCTTGGGCTCGGCGCGAAGGGGGTGCGGAGCCCTTTTGCCTTCTTCGACTCGTTCCGAAACGAATGCGAGCGCTTTGAATTGGCATTGGTATTTGTGTCATTGTTGGTCAATGAATGTTTGTGTCATTGTCACAAACACCAAATGAACACCATTGACAAAAATGTCAACACAAAGGATGGCCCTGCCGGACGCTTCCGGGAGCGTCCCCTCGACCGGCGGCGGCGGTTCGGAAAGCAGCAACGCACAAGGGCAAAGGCAAGGGCGCACACGCAAGCGCAAGCCCGCGTACGGGCGCGCCATGCCGCTGACAACGTTTGGTCACACCCATGAAGCACGGAAACGGAGGCTTGTGGTAGACTCCGGCGCCATGTTCCGCCCGCACGTCTTCCGTCTCGCCGTTGCAGCCGCCGCGATCGCCGCGGCCGGATGCCGGAGCACGGCCAAGTGGCGCGAGGCGGCGGACGAAGCCGCGGCCCGCCACATCGCGGCGGCGCAGGCCGCGGCGGGCGCGGTGCCGGAGGAAATCGCCGTCGAATCGGCGGCGGAGACGCTGCGGCGGCGCCTGCTTCTGGGGCAGAACCTCCCGGTGTTCGATCCGGCGTCGCTCGGCATCCGCGACCTCCCGGCGAACCGCTACTGGCGCGCCGGCGACCGGCTCCTGCCGGGCCGGAACGGCGCGGACGCCGCGTTCGTTCCGAGCGGCACGAACGCGCTGGAAATCGGGCTCCAGGATTCGGTCCGGATCGCGGCCGCGAACTCCCCGGACTTCCGGGCCGCCAAGGAAGAGCTCTTCGCGAGCGCGCTCGCGCTCGACCTCGAAAGCCGGGAATTCCACTCTTCTCTCCTTGGCGCGCTCTCCGGCGCCGCCGAAACGGAGCGGGGGACGGACGGCGAGCGCGTTTCCGCCCACGGCGAAAGCGCGAAAGCCGGCGCGTCGAAAACGTTCGAAAACGGCGTTTCGACCGACGCCGCGCTCGCCTTCAACCTCACCGGCATGCTCGACGGCGACCGCAGGACGGCGTGGGGCGCCGTCGCCGACACGAGCGTCTCGATCCCGCTGCTGCGCGGGTCCGGCCGTCTCGTCCGGCGGGAATCCCTCACGCAGGCCGAGCGCGACCTCGTCTACGCCGTCCGCGCCTTCGAGCAGCGCAAGCGCGCGTTCGTCGTGGAAATCGGCCGCTCCTACCTCTCGCTCCTTCTCGCCCTGCGCACGCGCCAGAACGAGGACGCCAACTACCGCCGCGTCGTCCTTTCCACGCGGCGCTCGCGCCGCATGGCCGACGCGAGCCGGATGTCGAAGGCCGCCTTCGACCAGTCCTACCAGAGCGAACTGGCGGCGCGGGCGCGGTGGACGGCCGCGTGCCAGAACTACGAATCGGCGCTCGACGCCTTCAAGACGCGGCTCGGGCTCCCGCCCGACTCCGCGGTGGAGCCGCGCGAAAGCGACATGGAGGAGCTCGAAACGCTGGTTTCCGGTTTTCTCGCGGCGGAAGCGTCCGACGGCGCCGCGGGCGAGGACGGGGACCCCCAGGAAGCCGCGGACCGCGCCATCGCCATCGCGTTCGAGCGGCGGTCCGACATCGCCACCGCGCGCGACCGCGTGGAGGACGCCCAGCGCCACCTCGCGGTGGCGGAGGACGGGCTCCGCGCGGAGGTGACGATCGGCGGTGCCGCGAGCGTGGGCGAGGCGGCGACGGCCTCGACGTCGCGCGTCGGGCGCAGCCACGCGCCGTTCCGGATGCGCGACGCCTCGGCCTCGGGCACCGTCAAGATCGACCTCCCGCTCGAACGCACGAAGGAACGCAACTCCTACCGCAACGCGCTCGTCGCGCTCGAAAGCGCCGTGCGCGACTACCAGAAGGCCGAAGACGAGCTCAAGACCGAAGTCCGCGAAGACCTGCGCGCGCTGGCGCAGACGCGCGAACAGCTCCGGATCCAGTCGCGCGCCGTGGAACTCGCCGGCCGCCGCGTCCGCAACCAGGACATGCTGCTCGAAGCCGGCCGCGCCGACATGAAGGACCTGCTCGACGCCCAGGCCGCGCTGCTTTCCGCCCAGAATTCCCTCTACCGCGCCATCACCGACTACCGGCAGCAGGAACTCGCGCTGCAGCGCGACATGGGCACGCTCGACGCCACGGCCGACGGCGTCTGGACCGAATCCGACCTCGCGGAGCTCGGGGTGTCGGCCAAGACGGAGAAAGGCACGTGAAACGCAAGAAGCCCGCCGCGGCCGCCGCCGCGCTCGCCGCCGCCGCCGCCGCGTTCGCGATGCGCGGTTCCCGCGCCGGAGGCGGCGAGGACCCCGGGGAGGCGTTCGCCGTCGCGGCGCGCGGCCCGCTCGTCATCGACCTCGCGGAAGACGGCGAAATCAAGCCGAGCCAGCAGCTCAAGCTCAAGAGCGAGGTGGAAGGGCGCCGTTCGATCCTCTACATCGTGCCGGAGGGCACGATGGTGAAGGCCGGCGACCTCCTGGTGGAGCTCGACGTGTCGAACCTCCTCGACGAAAAGGTGGACCAGGAAATCGCCGTCACGAACGCCGCCTCGGCGCTCGAAATGAAGCGCGAGGACCTCGAAATCGCCAAGAACCAGGCGGCGTCGGACATCGAACTGGCCGAGCAGGACCTCGCGTTCGCGAAGGAGGACCTCGTCAAGTACGAGGAAGGCGAATACCCGAACAAGCTCAGCGAAACCAAGGGCGCGGTCGCCCTCGCCGAACAGACGGTCGAGCAGTCGCGCGAAAAATACGAGTGGTCGAAAAAGCTCCACGAAGAAGACTTCCTCTCCGCCGCGGAGCTCAAGAGCGACGAACTGGCCTGGCGCCACAACCAGCTCGCGCTCGAAACCGCGCGCGGCAACCTCGAACTCCTCCGGAAGTACACGTACAAGCGCGATCTTGCGAAGCTCCGCAGCGACGTGCGCCAGACCGAAGCGGCGCTCGACCGCGTCCGCCGCCGCGCCGCCTCCTCGATCCTCCAGGAGGAAAGCGCGCTCCGCGCCCGGGAGAGCGAATACAACCGCCAGCGCCAGAAGCTCGAAAAAATCGAACGGCAGATCGAAAAGGCCCGCATCGTCGCGCCGATGGACGGCCAGGCGATCTACGCGACGAGCAACCTGCGCCCGTGGGACAACCAGGAGCCGCTGAAGGAAGGCGTCGAAGTGTGGGAGCGCCGGGACCTCATCATCCTGCCCACGGCCGACACGTTCGTCGCCTCGACGGTCGTGCGCGAAAGCGCGCTTTCGAGCCTCGCCACCGGGATGCCGGTCCGCGTCACGTGCGACGCCCTGCCGGACCGCGAATTTTCCGGCGTCCTTTCGAAGATTTCGCCGATGCCGGACACCGCCCGCCGCTGGATGAACCCTGACATCAAGGAATACCCGGCCGAGATCCGGATCGACGGCGGCGTCGGCGAGCTCAAGAACGGCATGGGATGCCGCGTGAAAATCGTGCTGGCGGAGTACGAGGACGCCGTGTCCGTGCCCGTGCAGTGCGTCGTGCGCGTCGGCGGACAGGCGTACGTCTGGGTGAAGACGCCGCGCGGCGTGGAACGCCGCGCCGTGGAACCCGGTCTGGACAACAACCGTTCCGTGCGGATCGTTTCGGGGCTCGAGGGCGGCGAGGAGGTGCTGCTCGTGCCGCCGCTCGCCGACTCCGCGCCGGACGCCGGAACCTCCGCGGAATGAACGCGGCGGCCCGGCTCGCCGCGTCGGCGGCCGTGTCGGCGGCCGTTTTCGGGCTGCTCCTTTCCCTGCTTCGCTCCCTCGGCGCCGGCGTTTCCGCCGCGGACGTTTTTTCCGGCGTCCGTTCCGCGATGCCGGCGTTCGTCTGCGCCTACGTGGCCTGCCAGTTCGTTCAGGCGCTTTCGCGCGCGCAACGCGCGCGGATCCTCTTGTGCGCATCCCTCGGCGCGGACCGGACGCCGGGACTCTTCCGGACGACGCTCGTCACGCTGGTGCGCGGCGCCTGCGCGGACATGTTCCCGGCGCGCCTCGGGGAGCTGAGCTACGTCGCGATGCTCAGCCGCGGCTGCGCCGTACCGGCGGCGGACGGCCTCTCCTCGCTTTCGATCGGCCTGCTCTTCGACTTCCTCGCGCTTCTCGCCGTACTCGCGGTCGCCGTGCCCGCCGCGGCGCAGGGACTCTCCCTCCTCGGCTCGGCGATCCTCCTCGCGGGCGTCTGCGCCGTCGGGACGGCCGGGATTTTCGCCGTGCTTCCCGCCGCCGCGGCGTGGCGCTGGGAGCGCATCCCCCTTTTCCGCCTCCGCCCCGCCGCGGCCGCGCTCCGGCTCGCGCGCGAGGTCGCCGCGGCCGTCGTCGCCGCGAGGAGAGGCCGCGTCGCGGCGCCCGCGATGGCGCTCTCCGTGGCCGTCCGCGCGGCGAAATACGCCGGGCTCTGGTGCCTCTTCGCCGCCGTGACGCGCCCGCTCTGGCCGGAACTCTCCCGGGCGCCCGTGCCGGCCGTGCTCGTGGCGCTCGTCGCCGCCGAGGGCGCCGCGAGCCTCCCGGTGCCGACGTTCCTCTCCTTCGGCGCGTACGAGGCCGGCGGCCTCGCCGCGCTCACGGCGCTCGGTTTCCCGGCGGCGGATTCGCTCGTCGCCATGACCGCGATGCATCTCGCAAGCCAGATCGTGGACTACACGCTCGGCGGCGCCGCCTTCCTCGTCTTTCTCTGGAGTTCGCCTTGCGCCCCCGCCGCGGAGCCGGCGCCGACGGGCGGTCGGCGCCGGCGGTGCCGCGGCGACGCCGCAAGGCTCGCCCTCGCGCTGGCCGCCCTCGCCGCCGCGCTCGCGTTCGACGCCTGGCAGCTGCGCGCCGCGAAGAAGCGCGGGCGCCTCTCCCCTCCCCCGCCCGGCGCGGAGACCACGGCGACCGACGCCGAAGCGGACGAGCGCGACGCCGCGCTCGCCGCCTTCGGCGGAAAGATCGTGTGGACCTCGAATCGCGCCGGTTCGCACGATCTCTGGATCCTCGACGGCCCCGGCGCCGCGCCGCGCCGTCTCACGGATTCCGGCTTCACGGACGCCTATCCGCGCTTCTCCCCGGACGGCTCTCGCATCGCCTTCTCGCGCTCTCGAGAACCCTGGGTTTCGCAGCGCGACTTCGAGCGATGGGACACCTGGGTGCTCGACCTCGAGACCGGAGAGGAACGGCTCGTGGCGACGAACGCCTGCCAGGCCTGCTGGTGCGACGACGGCGCCGCGGTCGCGTTCGTGCGAGCCGGAGGAACGGTTCTCGCCAAGGCTGGCGTGGACGCGCCCGGCGAGGAAACGATCCTGCGTAGCGGCGAAGCGCCCCTCGGCGCCGGCGTGCTCGTGACGCTTCCCGACTTCGCGCACGGGCGCTTCCTCGTCACGCTCCGCGGCGCGCGCCGCGCCACGGCGCTTTTCGATCCCGCGTCCCGCACGATCGAAGAGCTTGCGGGCGGCTGCCAGATGGTCTGGCGCGCGCCCGGCGCGCGAAACGACACCCGCGTCGCGTGGATCGACCACCCCGGTCGCATGAAAAACGCGATCCGCGTCGGCGACGCCGCCGCAGGCCGCGGCGCCGCGGCCACGACGCTCCTCGACGCCGCTGACCCCTGGTCCCACGAATACTTCCCCCGCTTCGACTCCGAAGGCCGGTTTCTCGTCTTCGGCGCCAGCGCCGGAGGTCATGAACAAGATTCCGAAGACTACGAGATCTTCCTCCTCGACACCGACGCCCCAGACTCCGCCCCCGTCCGCCTCACCTTCCACGGCGGCAACGACGGATGGCCGGACCTGTGGAGAAACCCCGAACGCGCGGCGGGCGCGAGTGGCGCGGCGGGCGCGAAAGGCGCGGCGGGCGCGAGTGGCGCGGCGGGCGCGAAAGGCGCGAAGGGCGCGGCGGGCGCGGCGGGCGCGAGTGGCGCGGCGGGGCAAGGGACACAAGGGACAGAAGCGACCGAAGGGACAGAGACAAAGGGACGCCCCGAGTCCTAGCTCCCGACCTGCCCTTCCCCGATCTTCGCGCTCCAGCCTGCCCCCGTCCCTTTGTCCCTGTCCCTTCCGTCCCTTAGGTCCCTTTCGTCCCTGCCCCGTCCCTTTGTCCCTGTCCCTTTCGTCCCTGCCCCGTCCCTTTGTCCCTGTCCCTTCCGTCCCTCCCCATGTCGCTTCCGTCCCTTTCCGGCGCCTCTCCGGCGCCCCCCGCCGTCGAATTCGAGAATCTCACCAAGGTCTACGAGATGGGCTCGGAGCGCGTTCACGCGCTGCGGGGCGTTTCGGCCCGGGTGGAAACCGGGGAGTTCTGGGCGATCATGGGTTCAAGCGGATCCGGCAAAAGCACGCTTCTGTCGATCCTCGGATGCCTCGACCGTCCGACATCCGGCACGTACCGGCTCGGCGGCGAGGACGTTTCGCGGCTCGGCGACGACGAACTGTCCGACATCCGGCTTCGACACCTCGGCTTCGTCTTCCAGAGCTTCAACCTCGTGCCGCAACTCACCGTCGCCGAGAACATCGCCCTGCCCCTGTATTATCAGGGCGTTCCGGAGGACGAAAGCGCGAAGCGGGCCGAAACGTTCGCCCAGCTCGTCGGCCTCTCCGGGCGACTCGCCCACCGGCCTTCCCAGCTTTCCGGCGGCCAGCAGCAGCGCGCCGCGATCGCGCGTGCTCTCGCCACCAATCCGACGCTCGTCCTCGCCGACGAGCCCACCGGAAACCTCGACACCGCCATGAGCGTCGAAATCATGAAACTCTTCGCCGAACTCCACGAGAGCGGAAAGACGATCGTCATGGTCACGCACGAGCCCGACATCGCGGCCTGGGCGCAGCACCGCCTCGTCCTGCGCGACGGCCGGATCGTGGAACGCGCCTGAATCCGCGACGCGCGGCGCCCCGCCGACGAACGGGCGCCGTGGTACGATGGGCGGCGGAATGCCCGAACGCGTCCTCTACCTCAACCTCAAGACCCCGTCGGTGATCCGCCACTCGCAGCTGGCGGGATTCCGGCGGTACGCCTCGGCGCGCGGCTGGGAAGTCGTCGCCGTGCCGGACGTGCAGTCCCGCCCGGAACGCGTCCCGCACCTCCTGGCGCAGTACGCTCCGATCGGCTGCGCCGTGGACTGCACGGGAATTTCGACGCGCCTTCCGCCGTCCGTCTTCCGCGGACTTCCGGTGGTGTACCTCGGCTCGGAATCCGGCTCGTACCGCGGCGTGCCGCACGTCGAATCCGACAATCCCGCGATCGCGCAGGTCGCGTTTCGAGCCCTCGCCGCCGGGCGTCCGACCGCGTTCGCCGCCGTCGGGCACCGAAACGGCTCGGCATGGTCCCGTTCGCGGACGCGCGCCTTTGGCGCGCTCGCGAGGAAAAACGGCGCGGCGTTCCGCTCGTTTCCGGTTGTGCGCGGCGAAAGCGCCGGGAACTGGACGCGACGACTCGCGGCGTGGCTCGCCGCGCTTCCGCGCGGCAGCGCCGTGTTCGCGGTGAGCGACCACGTGGCCGCCGCCGTCGTCGGGGCGGCGCGCATCGCCCGACGCACGATTCCACGGGATTTCACGCTTCTCGGCGTGGACGACATCCCGAAAATCTGCGAACGGTGCCGGCCGCCGCTTTCCTCGGTCCGGTTCGACCACGAGCGCTCCGGCTTCCGCGCCGCCCGCATGCTCGACGCCCTGCTCCGCGGCCGGAGCGCGCCGGACGCCGCCGGAAACGTCCCGCCGCTCCTCGTCGTGCGCAGGGCCTCGACGCGCGGCACCGGGCGCATGGAGAGCGCCGTGCTTTTCGTGCTCGACGCCATCCGCCGCGAAGCCTGCGACGGCCTCTCCGCGGCGCGCGCCGCCTCCCGCGTCCCCGGTTCGCGTCGCCTTCTCGAAATGCGATTCCGCGACGCGATCGGCCATTCGATTCTCGACGAAATCCACGAGGTGCGCCTTGAAAAGGTCCAGTCGCTCCTTGCCCGGCCCGACCTTCCGGTGAAGGCCATCTCCGACTTCTGCGGCTTCAAGTCGTACGAGACGCTGCACCGGGCCTTCAGGGCGCGCACCGGCATGTCGATGGCCCGCTGGCGAAGGAACCATTTCGGCTGACGAAGCCTTTTTTTCGCAAAACGTCATTTCTTGGAGGGTGGCGGGTGCTACGATGCAGAGGTGCCGGGCGGCGAGGTCGCCGCCACGGCGTCTGCGAAAAAACCGGAAAACCGGACAAAAATGGAACACCAATCCTCCTTCGACGTCCTCGTGGTCGGCGGCGGCCCCTCGGGCGTCTGCGCCGCCATCGCGGCCGCGCGCCGCGGCGCGAAAACCCTCCTCGTCGAGCAAGGCGGCTGCCTCGGCGGCATGGCCACGCGCGGTCTTGTCGGCCCGTTCATGACGTGCTACGACCGGCGGGGCGAAACCCAGATCATCCGGGGCCTCTTCGAGGAAATCGTGCGGCGTCTCGTCGCGGTCGGCGGCGCGATCCACCCCTCGCAGGTGCGCGCCGGCACGTCGTTCGCCGCCTGGCACGTGCCGGGGCACGACCACGTCACGCCCTTCGAACCCGAAGCCCTGCAATTCGTCCTCGACGACCTCTGCCGCGAAGCCGAGGTTTCCGTGCTTTTCCACGCGGCCTTTCTCGCGCCGGTCATGGCCGGGGGTCCGGGGGCGGAGCCCCCGTCCGTCGTGGGCGCCGATCTCTTCACCAAGGCCGGGACGCGCCGCGTCGCGGCGAAAATCGCGATCGACGCCACGGGCGACGGCGACGTCGCCTTCCGCGCCGGCGCGCCCTGCGAGCTCGGCGATCCGGCGCGCGGCGGCGCGATGCAGCCGGCCACCACCTTCTTCCGCATCCACGGCCTCCCGGAAGCGGCGGTCGAAGCGGTCCGCGCGCAGTACCCGCAGGACGGGCTCTGCTTCAAGACCCTCCTCGCGAAGGCGAAGGCCGACGGCCGCTGGAACATTCCGCGCCCGCACGTCAATATCTACCGCGGCGTCAAGGACGACGAGTGGTTCGTCAATGTCTCGCGCCTCAACGGCGTGGACGCCACGGATCCGGAATCGCTCAGCGCCGCCGAATCCGAAGGACGCCGGCAGGTGCGCGAAATCCTCGCGTTCCTCCGCGACTACGTGCCCGGCGCGGAAGGCGTGCGCCTGTCGGCGCTCCCCGCCACGGTCGGCATCCGCGAATCGCGCCACGTCCTGGGCGAGAGCGTCCTTGAAGCCGAAGACGTCCTGAAGGGCCGCGTTCCGGAGGATTCCATCGCGCTGTGCTCGTATCCGATCGACCAGCACAGCGGCGGCAAGGACGCCTCCGGGACGCGCTTCGTCGTGCTCGACGGCGACTACTACGGCATCCCCTACGGCTGCCTCGTGCCGCGTGGAGTCGATAATCTGCTCGTCGCCGGGCGCTGCATCAGCGCCACGTCCGCCGCGTCGGCCTCGGCCCGCGTCATGCCGCCGTGCATGGCGACGGGGCAGGCCGCAGGAGTTGCCGCAGCGATGGCCGTGCGCGAGGCGGTCGCGCCGCGCGCGCTGGACGGCGCCGCCGTCGCCGCCGCGCTCCGCGAAGACGGCGCCTTCCTCCCCTCCTGAAACGCACCTCCGCGCGCCGCGCGCCGCCTCCCCGGGCGGCCCGCGGCGCGCGGGCGGAAAGAAAAACGCCGCGGACGCAAGTCCGCGGCGTTTCCAATTTGGTTGCGGGGAGATGATTTGAACATCTAACCTTCAGGTTATGAGCCTGACGAGCTACCGGGTTGCTCTACCCCGCAGAAAGTGGTGCGCCTCGCAGGGTTCGAACCTGCAACCTCCTGATCCGTAGTCAGGTGCTCTGATCCAATTGGGCGAGAGGCGCACGGGGTCGCTTTGCACGGTTCCGTGCGTTGCAACGGGGCGCAATGTTAGCAGACGCCCGGAAACAATGCAAGCGAAAAATGCCCTCCCCGCAAAAAAAGTTTTCCCTTGATTTGAACGGCCCCTTTCTGTAGACTAACCGCGCTTTCAGGAGATACACTGCCATGTCCCGCATCTGTTCCATCTGCGGCAAGACGCCGCACACCGGCAACCACATCGTCCGCCACGGTCTCGCGAAGGCCAAGGGCGGCATCGGTCTGCACACCACGGCCGTCACCCCGCGCCGTTTTCTCCCCAACCTGCACCGCGTCCGCGCGATCGTCGACGGCACGCCGCGCACCATCTACGCCTGCGCCGCCTGCATCAAGTCCGGCCGCGTGGTGAAGGTGCCGGTCCGCAAGCCGGCGCCCGAAGCCAAGGCCTGACCGCCCCCGCGTTTCCAACCCCACGGAGATCCCCATGCAAGAAGCCCCCGCCACCGTTCCCACACCTTCTCCGGAAGCCGAAAACGTGCCGGCCGGGGGTTTTGCGCAGAGCGAGGAAATCGACGCCGAAGACATTCCCGAAACGGACATCGTCTTCGAGTGCCCCCACTGCTCGAAGTCCCTCTCTATCGACCAGCGCGGGGCCGGGCTCGTCATCCGCTGCACGCAGTGCGGCAATCCGGTGACGGTGCCGATTCCGGAAGGCATGGAAATCGAGGATTTCGACGCGACGCCCGAGGAGCTTTCCGCCCAGCTTCTGCACACGCGCCAGGCGCTCGCCAAGGCGCAGAAGCGCATCGAGGAGCTGGAAGCCGAACGCGACGCGGCCCTCGCCGAGCGCGCGGCAGAACACGAGTCCGCCACGGCGGTCCTTGCCGCCGCCCGCCGCCGCGAAAACCGCCGCGAGCTCGTCGCCGCGCCCTTCCGCGCCGTCCTCGCCCGCGCGGTACGCGAGGCGGAAACCTCGCTCGCGACGCTCCGCGAAGTCGCCGCCGGTGCGGCCGAAGTGTTCGCGCCGGAAACCGCGGAAAGCTCCGAGACGCCGCGGTCATGACGGCGCGCGGGCGCGTCCCCGCCGGCCGCGGCCGCGGCTCCGCGGTCCGCGCCCTCGCGGGTGAATTCCGCGCGTCGGGCGCGCGCGCCCGTGCATTTCTCGGGGCCTCGTTCGCGCCGACGCAGCGCGAACGCGACGCGCTGTGCGTCTTCTTCGCCGCCGTCGCCGCCTTTTCGGCGCTCCGCGCGGCCGTTTCCTGATCGCGGGACCGGCCATTCGCCGGTCCCGTTCCGCTTTTTCGGAGGCAAGATCGACCATGAAAGTTTTCGTCACCGGCGGAGCCGGTTTTCTCGGCATCAATCTGATGCGCTCGCTTCGCGCGCGCGGCATCGCCTCCGCGGCGTACGACATCGCGGCGTTCGAGTATCCCGACGCAGCGGACTTCGAAGTCTTCCGCGACGACATCCGCGACAAGGCCGCGCTCTCCGCGGCGATGAGGGGCTTCGACGCCGTCGTGCACTGCGCCGCCGCCCTCCCGCTCTACACCGAAGAGGAAATCCGCAGCACGGACGTGGACGGCACCCGCAACGTCTTCGAGGCGTGCGTCGAAAACGGCATCGGCCGCTGCGTCTACATTTCCTCCACCGCCGTCTACGGCATTCCCGACCACCATCCGCTCTTCGAGACGGACCGCATGGACGGCGTGGGGCCGTACGGCAAGTGCAAGGTCGAAGTGGAGACTTCGCTCGTTCCGGAATTCCGCGCCCGCGGGCTGTGCCTCCCCGTCGTGCGCCCCAAGTCGTTCGTCGGCCCCGAGCGCCTCGGCGTCTTCGCCCTCTTCTACGACTGGGCGCGGCGAGGGCACGACTTTCCGATGATCGGCGACGGCTCGAACCGCTACCAGCTGCTCGACGTCGAGGACCTCTGCGACGCGATCCACGCGTGTCTCTCGCTTCCGCGCGAAACCGTCGACGACGTGTTCAACATCGGCGCCACGATCTACACGACCATGCGGCAGGACTGGCAGGCGGTTCTCGACCGCGCGGGCTTCGGCAAGAAGATCGTGGGCCTCCCGGCCAAACCGGCGATCTTCGCCCTCCGCGCGCTCGAAGCCCTGCACCTCTCCCCGCTCTACATGTGGGTCTACGAAACCGCCTGCACCGACTCGTTCGTCTCGGTCGACAAGGCCGTCGCGAAACTCGGCTTCGCCCCGAAGCACTCCACGGCCGAGGCGCTCGTCCGCAACTACGACTGGTACGTTTCGCACCTTTCGGAGTTCGAGGGCCGCAGCGGCGTCTCGCACCGCGTCCCCTGGAAGCAGGGCGCCCTCGCCCTCGCCCGGTCGTTCTTCTAGCGCTCGCCGCCTCCGCGCGCCTCCCCGCCCCGTTTCCGCTCCCGTGCGAACCCTTCACCGCTACATTCTCTCCAACTTTCTCGCCACCTTCCTGATGGCGGTGGCGGTGCTGTCCTTTGTCATGACCGTCGGACTCCTCTTCGGGTCGATGAAGTACATCGCGCGCGGAATGGCCCCGGCGCTCGTCGTCCAGTTCCTCCTCCAGAATCTCCCCGGAACGCTCTCGTACTCGGTGCCCGTGGCGTCGCTCGTCGCCTCGCTTCTGGTCTTTTCGCGTCTCTCGTCGGACAGCGAAATCGCCGCCATGCGCGCCTGCGGCGTGCCCCTTTCGGCGATCATGCGCACCCCGGTGCTGCTCTCGCTCGTTCTCTCGGCGGTGTGCTTCTGGATCAACGGAAACGTCTCCCCGGAAGCCGCGCTGCTGCGCTCCGAGCGCCGGCACGACTTCAAGTTCACCGACGTGACGGCGCTTCTCGAACCCGGCACCTGGACGCAGGTCGGCGAACACGAAATCTACGTGTCGCGACGCGACGCGGAGCGGCTCCTCGACCTGCGCGTCAACGAAACGATGTCGAACGGAAAGCTTCGCGAAATCCGCGCCGCGTCGGCCGTGGTCTCCACCAACGCGCAGGGGGTTGCCACGCTCGAAATGGCCGACGTGACGATCGACCCGGTGCGCGAGGACCGACCCGGGATCCTGCGCGCCTCCACGTGGTCGCTCCCGCTCGCCGCGATTTCCGGCGACAAGTCCGTCGCCGCGTCGCAGCAGGCGCAGACGGGTCCCGGATCGTCCGGGCCCGTCCGCCGCCGCACCAAGGACCTGTACTCCTGGGAGCTCATGCGCGACATCGCGATTTCGCGCCTCCATCCGCCCGCCGACGAACGGGAGAAGCGAAACCTCTCGCGCGCCAAGGCCGAGCTCGCGGTCCGCACCACGCTCGCCCTCGCGTGCGTCTGTTTCGTGCTCGTCGGCATCCCGCTCGGCATCCAGAGCCACCGCCGCGAGTCCTCGGCCGGCCTTGCGATTTCGCTCGCCACCGCCGGCGCGTTCTACTTCTTCTGCATCACCGGCGAATCGCTCGCGAAGAACCCCGCCTTTTCCGCGCACTGGATCGTCGGCGCGCCCGTCGTGGCGTGCCTCGCGCTCTCCGCCGTGCTCGTCGCCCGGCAGAACTGAACGGAGAAGTCCCGTGAAACGCATCCCGGAAAACGCCGTCACGCGCGCTGCCCGCGACGTCTTCCGCAGCGTCCCCGTCCGCAACACGGCGTTTTTCTCGGCCCTCGCCGCGATTTTGGCGCTTTCGCTTCTTCCGCGCGCCGCGGTGGACGCCGCGTTTTCCGCCGAAGTGCAGGCGCGCGACCACGCCTTCCACGCCTTCGCGTACGCCGCGCTCACGGCGCTTTTCCTCGCGGCCCGCGTGAAGCGCGAGTCCGCGAACGCCGCGACGCGCGCGGCGGCGTTCGCCTTCTTCACCCTCCTCGGCGGCGTCCTGGAGCTTCTCCAGGCGACCCCGTTCGTCAACCGCTCCGCGTCGTGGGGCGACGCCGCCCACAACGCCGCCGGCGCCGCCGCGGGCGCGCTTCTTCCCGCGTTTTTCCTCCTCCGGCGCGTTCCGCCGAAAAGCGATGTTTCCTCCTGATTTCCGGGACGAATCCCCGCGCGACGTCTCCGCACTGCTCCGCGACCGAGGCATCCGCCCGAGCAAGGCGCTCGGGCAGAACTTCCTCGCGGACGGCAACGTCCTCGACCGCATCGTCGACGAGGCCCGGATCGTCCCCGGCACGGGCGTCGTCGAGGTCGGGCCCGGCCTCGGCGCGCTCACGACGCGCCTCCTGCGGGCCGGCGCGCGCGTGACGGCCATCGAGAAGGACTCCGCGCTCCAACCGCTCCTTGAAGAGCGCTTCGCCGGTGAACCTCGCTTTTCGCTCGTCCGCGGCGACGCGCTGGAGACGGACCTCGCCGCGCTTTTCGAGGCCGGCGCGACGCATCTCGTCTCCAACCTTCCCTATTCCGTGGGCACCCGCGTCGTGCTCGACGCCGCCACGTGCCGCCGCCCGCCGGAGCGAATGGTGCTGCTGCTCCAGAAGGAGGTCGGGCTGCGTTTCGCGGCGCGCGAAGGCGCACCCGACCGCGGCTCCGTCTCCGTCGCGCTCCAGCGCCGCTACGACGTGTCGCTCGCGCGCGACGTCTCGCCGTCGTGCTTCGTGCCGCGCCCGGATGTCACCTCCTCCGTCGTCGTGCTCCTCCGCCACCGCCGCCACGAGCTCCCGCCCGCCGAAGCCGCGCGGTTCGACGCCCTCGTGAAGGCGGCCTTCCTCCACCGGCGCAAGCAGCTCGCCTCTTCGCTCCGCTCCGCCGGGCCGCTCTCCCGCGACCCGGACTTCGTCCGCGCGGCCCTCGCCGCGGCCGGCCTCCCGCCGGCCGCCCGCCCCGAAGACCTCTCCCTCGAAGCGTGGCTCCGTTTCGCCGCCGCCTGGACGGGCGCCGGAGAACCGTTTCTGTGCTAGACTTCGCGACCGCGCGTGCATCCCGTCCGTTTTTCCCTCTCCGCGCCACCGCGCCGCGTCCCCCTTTGATTCGTCACGCCACATGAAAAAGACAAAGACCAAGAAGATCTCCGCCCCGGGACCGCAGCGCGTCGCGCCGATCGACGACGCCGTGCTGCTCGGCAACCGCGTTCCGCTCCGCATCACCGACACGACGCTCCGCGACGCCCCGCAGTCGCTCTGGGCCACCCGCATCCGGACGAAGGACATCCTCGAAATCATCGACGTCATCGACGGCACCGGCTACTACTCGCTGGAATGCTGGGGCGGCGCCACGTTCGACGTGTGCCTCCGATTCCTCCGCGAAAACCCGTGGGAACGCCTCCGCGAAATCAAGGCGCACGCGAAGAACACGCCGCTGCAGATGCTGATCCGCGGCCAGAACGTGCTCGGCTACCACAACTACCCGGACGACCTGCTGGAGCGTTTCATCGCGCTCGCGGCCTCGAACGGCATCGACATCTTCCGCACCTTCGACGCGCTGAACGACAACCGCAACATCGAGAAGTCGGTCAAGTTCATCAAGAAATACGGCGCCCACGCGCAGGGCACGATCGCGTACACGGTCTCCCCGGTCCACACGATCGAGGAGTTCGTCCGCATCGCGAAGGAACAGGAGCAGATGGGCGTCGACTCCATCTGCATCAAGGACATGGCCGGCATCCTCGCGCCGCTCGACGCCCGCCGCCTCGTCTCCGCCCTCTGCAAGGAAATCACGATCCCGATCCAGGTCCACTCCCACGCGACGAGCGGCATGGCCACGGCGACGTACCTCGCCTCGGCCCTCGCCGGCGCCGGCGCCGTGGACTGCGCCGTCTCGTCGATGGCCGGATTTTCCTCCCAGCCCCCGGTGGAGACGATCGCCGCGATCTTCGCCGACAGCGCGGTCGCGCCGAAGCTCGACATGGACCGCATCGCCGAGGCGAACCGCTTCTTCAAGGGTCTGCGCCCGATGCGCGAACCCGCGCACCGGATGCACGACATCATCGACCCGGGCATTCTGCGCCACAAGATCCCCGGCGGCATGATTTCGAATCTCCGCTCGCAGCTTTCGCAGCAGGGCGCGCTGGACCGCATCGGGGACGTCATGGACGAAGTGCCGCGCGTCCGCGCCGACCTCGGCTACCCGCCGCTCGTCACCCCCACCTCCCAGATCGTCGGCGTCCAGGCCGTGCTGAACGTCCTCGCCGGCAAGCGCTACGAGATGGTCGCCGAAGAGACGAAGAACTACGTCCGCGGCCTCTACGGCCGCTCTCCCGCCCCGATCGAAGCCAAGCTCGCCAGGAAGATCCTCGGCAAGGCCAAGCCGATCACCGGCCGCCCCGCCGACGCCCTCCCGCCCATGCTCCCGCACGCGGTGGACGCCGTCGATCCGGCGCTCATCAAGTCGGAAGAGGACATCCTTTCCTACTGCCTCTTCCCCGAACCCGCCCTTTCCTACTTCCAGTGGCGCGCCGCGCCGCCCGCCACCCGCCCGCCAATTCCGGCCGACGAGGAGGAGAAGAAGCGCAAGGCGGACGCCGCCCCGGTCGCCCTCCCCGCCCAGCCGCTCATGGCCCCGGCCGACTACCCGGCGCTCGAAGGGCTCCTCGCCACGGTGAAGAACCTCGGCTTCAGCGAGCTCGTCATCCGCCGCGGCGACGTGAACGTCTCCCTGACGAACGCCTCCGCGGCCCCGCAGGCGATCCGCGAGGCCTCCGCGCCTTCCGCCGGCCCCGCTCCCGATCCGTCGGCGCCGGTTCCGCAGGCCGCGGCGCCGACCCCGCAGGCCGCCGCATCCGAGGGCGAAACGCTCAAGGCCCCGCTCACCGGCACGTTCTACCGCTCCAACGGCCTCAACGCGCCGAACCTCGTCGAGGAAGGCGCCGCCGTCAAGGCCGGGCAGACCGTCTGCATTCTGGAGGCGATGAAGATGTTCAACCAGATCAAGGTCGAAAAGCCCGGCAAGCTCGTGCGCTTCCTCGTCAAGACCGGCGACACCGTCCAGAAGGGCGCGCCCTACGCCGTCATCCAGTACGACGAGCCTTCCTCCTCTCCCGCGGCCCCCCGACCGTAAGCCCCCCACCGGACCTTCCAACCATGATCGACCGCTACAGCCGCCCCGAAATGGCCGCCATCTGGACGCTCGAACACAAGTTCGGCGTCTGGCTGGACGTTGAAATCGCCGCCACGGAAGCGTGGGAAAAACTCGGCAAAGTCCCCGCCGGCACCGCCGCGCGCATGCGCAAAAACGCCCGCTTCACCGTCGAGGAGATCAACGAACTGGAGAAGAGCACGCACCACGACGTCGTCGCCTTCACGCGCACCGTCGCGAAGAGCCTCGGCGAAGACTCCAAGTGGCTCCACTACGGCCTCACCTCCACCGACGTCGTGGACACCGCCTACGCGGTGAACATCCGCCACGCGATGGAAATCCTCGTCGCCGACTGCAAGAAGCTCCTCTCCACGCTCGAAACGCAGGCGCGCCGCTGGAAGGACCAGCCCGTCATGGGCCGCACCCACGGCGTGCACGCCGAGCCGACGACGTTCGGCATGAAGTTCCTCCTGTGGCACAGCGACATGCGCCGCTGCCTCCGCCGCCTCGAACAGGCGGCCGAGACGATGCGCGTCGGCAAGCTCAGCGGCGCCGTCGGCAACTACGGCAACATCGACCCGGCCGTGGAAAAGCACGTCTGCAAGGCGCTCGGGCTCGAGCCCGCGTCGGTCTCCACGCAGGTTCTCCAGCGCGACCGGCACGCGGAGCTCATGTGCACGATCGCGATCGTCGGCGCCTGTCTCGAAAAGATCGCGCTCGAAGTCCGTCACTGCCAGCGCACGGAGCTGCGGGAGGCGGAGGAGCCGTTCGGCAAGGGTCAGAAGGGATCCTCGACGATGCCGCACAAGCGCAACCCCGTGAAGAGCGAAAACGTCTGCGGCCTCGCACGCGTCCTGCGCGGCTACGCCGTCACCGCCCTCGAGGACGTCGCGCTCTGGCACGAGCGCGACATCTCGCACTCGTCGGCCGAACGCGTCATCATTCCCGACGGCACGACGCTCCTCGACTACATGTTCGAGCGCGTCGACTTCATCCTTTCCGGCCTGATCGTCCACCCGGAGAACATGCGCCGCTCGATGGACATGAGCCACAACCTCGTCTACGCGCAGCGGGTCATGCTCGCGCTCGTCGAACGCGGCCTCCTGCGCGAGACCGCGTACGATCTCGTGCAGAAGCTCGCCATGCAGTCGTGGGCCGAGGGGACGGACTACAAGGCGCTCCTCGCCGCCGACCCCGACGTTTCGGCGCACCTCTCCCCGGCCGACCTCGACGCCATCTGCCGTCCCGAAAACAGCTTCACCCACATCGGCGAAATCTTCGACCGCGAGCTCGGCCCCGCCCGCTGACGGCGCGGCGCCGCCGCCCGCACGCCCCGCCCCCATCGTCCGATCCTCATCGCGCAAAACGGCAAGTCGGCCTCCCAAGCGGAATGTTTGGCATGAACCCGGTCGAACGCGTGTGCCTCCACCCCTCCCGAAAACTGGTGGAGGCCGTCTCCGGGTGGCTGGCGGAGAATCGCCTCCGCGACGATCCGTCCGGCGCGAAGTCCCTCGCCCACGTCTGCGTCGTCGTGCCGACGGCGCAGAGCGGCCGACGACTCCGGTTCGCGCTCGCGCGACGGTTTCCCCGGGGCGTCGTCCCGCCCCGGGTCGTGCAGCCGATGCAGCTGGCCGTTCCGGCGGACCGGACGCCGCGCCCGGCGACGGACGCCGAGCTCGCGGCGGCGTTTCTCGCCTTCGTGCGCGAACGGCCGGCCCGGCGCGTCGAGAACGGCCGCGTCACGGAAGTCCGGGAATGGACGCACCTGTTCCGCCCGGAAGCGCTGGATGACGGTGACGCCGCCTTCTCCCTCTTCGACCAGCTCCGCGACATCTGGCGCATCCTCGGCGCGGGAGGTCTGCTCATGGGGGACGTCCCGAGGAACGAACGGGCCCGGCCGGTTCTGGAAGAGGCGCTCGGCGACGAGGTGGAGCGCTGGAACGAACTCGCGGAACTGGAGGCGGCGTTTTTCGCGTTCCTCCGCGAGAGGGGCATCCGCCATCCGGCCGAATGCGTCCATCTGGCGAAGACGGCCCCGGCCCCGCTGCCCGGGGAAATCTCCACGGTCGTCCTGCCGGCGCTGGCCGATCCGATTCCCGTCCTCCACGACGTGCTGGCCGGGCAGCGCCATGCGCTTGAAATCGTCGTCCTGCTTCATTGCGCGGAGACGGAGGCGGATCGGTTCGACGAATGGGGCCGGCCCCTGCCCGAACGATGGACGGGCGACGCCCGGCCGATCCTCCCCCTCGCGGACGAGGATGTCGTCTGCGCCGCCTCCGACGGCAAACTCGCGAAGGCGATCGCGGCGGACTTTCCCGACGCGGCCACCGGGCTGCAGCCCCCGTCGCTCGGCCTGTGCGACGAAAATCTCTTCGAAGGGCTTTCGGCCGCCTTTCCGGCCCGAGGATACGAATTGCACGATCCGGAGAAATTCCGCCTTTCCGCCTCCTCGCTCGGCCGCATCGCCGGACGGCTGCTCGCGCTTCACGCCCTCCCCGGAGAAGGGTCGTGGGACGACCTCGCCGGACTGATGCGGGAAGACGACGTGATGCGCTTCCTCACAAGGGGGAGGGACGCCCCGTGCCGCGAGCGCGTCCTGGAGGGGCTCGACCTGTACCGCAACGCGAAGCTTCCGACGACCGTTCCGGCTCCCGGAGCGTGGAATCCGGACGGATTCGCGCGGGAGTCCGAGCGCCGGGCCGTCCGGGACCTCGCCGCCGCCGCGGACCGGATGGCCCGATGGCTCCGCGCCGCGCGGAAGGACGGCGGCGACGGGACGGACCCGGTCGCATTCCTCCGAAGCGCGCTGGGATCCCTTTACAAGGGCCGGATTCTCGGCAACGCACCCGGCGACCGGGAATTCGCCGCCGCGATCGACGCGCTGGACGGCGTCCTGGCCGGTTTCGACGGCGACGTGGTGCCCGCTCTCGGACTGGACGGCGCCGGGCGCACGGCTCTGCTCCGGAAATTTCTGGCCGACGCCGTCTATTCGCTGGAACCGGACGCGCCGGACTCCCTGACGACGGACGGCTGGCTCGAACTGGCCTGGAGCCCCAACGACAAGATCGCCCTGGCCGGGTTCCGCGAAGGCTGCGTCCCCGACACGGTGACCGGGCACGTGTTCCTGCCGGAGAAACTCCGCAACGCGCTCGGTCTGCCCTCCAACGACCGTCGCCTCGCCCGCGACGCGTTTCTCCTTTCCTCGCTCCTCGCCTCCCGGCACCCGGGCGACGTGCGCGCCTACTACGCGCGGACGAGCGACGAGGGCGACATCCACAAGCCCAGCCGTCTGCTCTTCCTCGTGCGCGACGGGGAACTGGCCGCCCGGACGAAGCGGCTCTTCGGCGCCCTGCCGCCCGACGAGCCGCGCGCCCCCCGGATCGTGGCGGAAGCGTGGCGGCCGAACCTGCCGGACTCGGCCCCCCTCCAGGGCGCCTCCGAGGAAGATCCGGAGGGGCACCTCTCCCCTTCCGCGATCGACGCATGGCTCGCCAATCCCCTCGGCTACCTTCTGACCTTCGGCCTCGGGATGCGGAAAACCGAGGAGAAGGAGGAGCTCGAGGCAAACGACTTCGGGTCGCTCCTCCACCGGACGCTGGAGCTCTACGCGAACCGGCAGCTCGAACGCACCGCCGCCGGGGAGGGGCAACTGGCTGACGAGGAAGAAATCCGGAAGTCGCTGTTCGGGATCTTCGACGGCATCGTCCGGGACTTCGGACGGAGCCAGAACCTCCGCATCCAGCTCGATTCCCTGCGGCGCCGGCTCGAATGGTTCGCCGGCATTCAGGCCCACTGGGCGGCGGAAGGCTGGCGCATCGCGGAAGTCCCGGAGAAGCGCTTCCTCGTCCGCCCGTTCGCGGGAGAGGAGGGGTGCGACGTCCGGATCAAGGGCTCCGTCGACCGCATCGACGTCAAGGAGGGCGTCGGCTACCGCCTCATCGACTACAAGACATGGGACGACGAGGAAAAAGCCCGCGCCCACGTCTTTTCGAGCGGCGCGGCGCAGGCCGGCTACGCGGAGCGCCTCGCCCTTCCGACGGTGTCCCTGCCGGGCGACCTCAAGAACGACGGGACGCTCCGGGCCAACGCGAGCCCGAGGCGCCTTCTTTCCGTCCAGCTTCCGCTCTACGCGCGCTGCCTCGAAGCGCTCGATCCCGACCGATACCGCGGCCGGATCGCCGATCTGTGCTATCTCGTCCTCGGGGCAAACGCCGAAGACGCCCGGGTGTTCGGCAGTTCGCACGAGACCGAACCGTTCCGCGCCGGACCGGTCCGGCTCCTCGACACGGCGCGCGACGCGCTTGACACGGCGCGACGCGCCATCCGCGCCATCCGCGCCAACCTCTTCTGGCCCCCGGGGCCGGAAAACGCCCTGCAGTACGACTTGGCGGAAATCGTCCTCAATTCGGTCGAGGGCGACCTGAAGGGCTCGCCCTGGCTGGCCGAGCAGGAGAAACGGCTCGCGGACTTCGCCGAAAAGGGGGCGAGGACATGAACGGCAATCTCGTCATCAAGGCCTCCGCCGGAACGGGCAAGACCTTCGCCATCGCCACGCGCTACCTCCAGCTCCTCGTCTTCGACGGCGTCGAGCCCGGACGAATCCTCGCCCTGACGTTCTCCCGCGCCGCCGCGCAGGAAATCTACGACAAGATTCTCGAACGCCTCTGGCTGGCCTCCGGCGCAGGCGTGGCGACCGAGAATCGGAGCGCGACCGAAATCGAAGCGGCCCGAAGGAAGGCCGCCGCGGAAGAGGCGGAACATCTCCTCGAAGGGCTTCCCCCGGAGCGTCGGAAGGAGGCCCGCGCCAAGGTCGCCGGGCGGGACGCCACGTTCTTCGCGGGACTCCTGCGCCGGGTTCTCGACGCGCAGCATCTCGACGCCATCGCCACGCTTGACAGTTTCATCCAGCGCATCGTCCGCAGCTTCCCGCTCGAAATGGGCTTCCAGCGCGAACTCTCCGTTCTCGACCGTTACGGGGAGAAGCGGGCCGCCGACGGCGCCGTGGCGGAGATTCTTTCCGCCTCGCGGAGGGACAGGGACGCCATCCGCCGCGATTTTCTCGCGACGCAGAAGGCGCAGACCGTGCGAGCCTGCCTTCCGAAGATCCGGAAGATCCTGCCCCCCCTGCTCCCGTTCCTGCGGGAACATCCCGAGGCCGGGACGTGGACGGAGGACTCGATGCGCCGCGCACTCGGCATCGACGAGGCCCTGCGGAAGCCGGACCTGTCGGTCCTCCGCGTCGACGGACCGCAGGGGACGAAGTTCGTCGAGGACATCCGCAAATGGGTCGGCGGATACGACGGATCGTCGGACGTTTTCCCGAAAAACAAGATTGGCGAAATCCTCCGGTTTTTCCACGAACGACCGGAGGCGACGGCGATGGAGGGCCTGACGCTTAGGAACAGGCAGGTCCCCTTCGACTGCGGGGCGGAAGGCGCCGCGGCGATCCGCGCCGCCGTCGGCTACCTGGCCGCCGTCGCGCTGAACGCGCGGCTCGGGGCCACGGCGGCGAAGCTGCGCCTCGCCTCGGCCGCCGCCGAGGCCTACGACCGGGCCGGGCGGGGCACGGGACGGCTTTCGTTCGACGATTTCACCCGAAGCCAGGCTCGGGCGGCGATGGACGAAAACGGGCGTGTCTGCCTGCGGAATCTCCAGTTCCGGCTCGATTCCCGCTTCGACCACTGGGCGCTGGACGAATTCCAGGACACCAGCATGGCGCAGTGGGACTGCCTCCGCGCTCTCGTGAAGGAGGCGGCGGGCAGCGTCATGGCCGTCGGCGACTTCAAGCAGTCGATCTACGGCTGGCGCGGCGGCAACGACCGGCCCTTCGAGGATCTGATCGCATACGTCGAGGGCGGCGGCGGCCGGATCGAATCGCTCGATCTTTCCCACCGCTACGGAAAGAACACCGCCGAATTCGTCAACGCGGTCTTCGGACCGGAAAACGTGGCCGGATTCGCCGACGGCGCGTGTCCCGGCGGCGTCCGGCTCTGGCGCGACGTCTGCTGGCCCGAAAAGGGTCATCAGGCGAAGGGGGAAGGCGATTACGTCGAAATCGCGGTCCCCGGCGAGAACGGCGGAACGGCCGTCAAGGACGATGGCGGCTCCGGGGAGAAGAACGACGAAGACGAAGCGGCCAGGCCGAGCCGGTCCATGCGCGACCTCGCGCCGACGCTTTGCGATTTCGTCCGCGAATTCTGGGAACGGCACGAAGCGGCCGGAAGCGCGGAAACGGTCGGCATTCTCGTTCGGAACAACGCCGACGGGCTCTACCTTGCGGAACGGCTGCGAAAGCTGGACCGGGACGGAAAGCCTCCCCTGCCCGTCGTCTGGGAGGGAAAGGGCGGTGTGCTTGACTGCGTGGCCGTCCGCGCCGTTCTCGAACTGCTCCGTCTCGCCGAACATCCGGAGGACCGCTTTTCCCGGGAGGTTGTCGAGA
Organism: uncultured Verrucomicrobiota bacterium; assembly: GCA_946534105.1. Classification (GTDB taxonomy): domain Bacteria; phylum Verrucomicrobiota; class Kiritimatiellia; order RFP12; family UBA3636; genus UBA3636. The sequence continues at coordinate 20,381 of CAMNCG010000006.1, read as the reverse complement.
CGCTTTTCCCCGTCCGGCGTACCGTGTTTCCCGACGCCGAGTTCGGAGACGGCGCCTCCGCGGAAGCGGTTTCCGAAAAAGTCGCAGAGTTGCTTTCGCGCCTCGGGCTGGCGCGGACGCTCCGGAAAATCGTCGGCGCCTTGAAGGACGCGAAGGACGGAAACGGGCGGCCCGCGCTCGACCGCCGGTCGCGGATGCGGCTCGACGATCTCGTCCGGGAGGGCGTCCGGTTCGAAGAACGCCCGGACGCCATCGGCGGGATCGGGGCCTTCCACGAATACCTGGAGACCGTCTCCGACCGCGAGACCGCCGCCTCGCCGGACGTGATCCGCATCCTCACGATCCACCGCTCCAAGGGCCTTTCCATCGACCATGTCGTCGTTCCCGTCGTGGAAGACGGGAACATCCTCGGACCCAAACCGAAATCGCCTCTCTTCGGAGAAGGCTGGTTTCTCGAGTCGCTTCCGGAAGAAACGGCCCTCGCCAACAAAACGACGCGCGCGGCCTGGAAGGAAGCGTCCGACGGACGGCTTCTCGAAACGCTCCGCACGTGGTACGTCGCGCTCACGCGGGCCAGGAAATCGACCTTCGTCTTCGTGGCGAGACGAAAGTCCGGCGATTCCGGAAAGGAAGCCCGGACTTCCGAAGGCCGCGGAATCGGAGACCTCCTCCTGCGCCCCTTCGCCGGATCGACGCTCCAGACGTGCGGCTCCCGAAGCGTGTTGCACGCCGTTGGCGCGCCTCCGGTCTTCGCGCGGAGGGAATCCGAAAAGGACGGATCGGCTGCGGACGCCGCGCCGCCCGCGGCCCGGACGGCGTGGACGCACGGAGGCGTCCGTTCCCGCGTCCGGCACGGAACGCCTTCGTCGGAGGGAGCCTCCGGCCACCGCGGCGTTCGGACCGAAGTGTCGCGGTGGTTTGCCGCCGGAGACGTCACCCGCGGATCCGCCGCGCGCCGCGGCCTCGACGAGCACGCCGCCTACGCCGCGATCGAATGGATCGATCCCGCCGCGCCGAAAGACGAGAGAGAGAAGGAAATCCTGCGTCGGGGAGGAGCCTGGAGCGAAGCGTTCGCGCGGACCGCCGGCGCCACCGTCTGGCGCGAACGCGGCTACGAACGGATCGTCGGAAACGGCGCGGAGGAAGTCTGGGAGACCGGCCAGTTCGACCGCGTCGTCTTCCGCGACGGGGAGGACGGCCCCCGCGCCGACCTCTACGACTTCAAGACCAACCGCCGGTGGAAGGGAGAATCCGTCGCGAAGTTCGAGGAGCGGATGCGGAGCGAATACGCCGGGCAGATGGCATCCTACCGCGACGCGCTCGCCAGCCTCTGCGGACTTCCCGCCGACCGCATCCGCACGACCCTCCTTCTCGCCGACACCGGCACCGCCAGGGAAGCGTAACCGCAAAGCGCAAAATCGCGCTTGACCGAAGGAGAGTCTCGTGCTAGACTCCCTTTTTTGACGGCTACCGTGAGACACCGGTCCCCCGTCACCACAACCAAACCACCATCCCCGAGAACTGAGAAAGGTTCACAAGATGAAGACTCGACACCCCGCGGCGTCCTGCGCCGCAGCGGCCTTCGCGGCGTTCGCCGCGGCCGGCGCGGCCCGCGCCGCCGACTACTACGTTTCCACGACCGGCAACGACGGCAACGACGGATCCTCCGCCGAAACGCCGTTCGCAACAATCGACCAGGCGGTCGCCTGCGCCACGGCCGAAGACACGATTTTCGTCGCTCCGGGCGACTACGAGACGACGACGCAGTGGGGGCCGAATCTCGCGGCCAGGCTCGTCGGCACCGGCGAAACGCGCGACGAAGTCGTGATCCGCTCCGCCGGCACCTACCGCACGCTCCGCATGGCGGCGGGGTCATGGGTAGAGAAGGTGACGGTTGTCGGCGAAGGCACCTACAAGGCCGACAAGGGCGGCGCCATCGAGATGTCCGGCGGCACGGTGACGAACTGCGTCATCCGCGACGGCACGGCGAAGAACGGCTCCGCCAACACCGAGGGCGGCAACCTCTACGTCAACGGCTCGTCACTCGTCGTCGATTGCGCCATTTCCGGCGGCCACGCCACCAAGCGCGGCGGCAACGTCTATCTTGACGCCGGCACCGTCCGCGACTGCACAATCACCGGCGGCATCTGCGACAACGTCGGCGGCAATGTCTTCCAATACAACGGAACGATGGCGAAGTGCCAGATTTCCGGCGGCACTTCGGTGAATGATGGCGGCAACGTGCGCATGAATGGTTCCGGCACGATGGAAGACTGCGTGATTTCCGGCGGCACGAATACGGCGACCTCCGGCGACAAAAAAGGCGCCAACGTCTATATGGACAGCTCGGCGAAGATGTCTCGCTGCCATCTCATTGGCGGCGTCCATACCGCCTACAACGGCGGCAGCCTTTGCGTTTACAGCTCTTCGGCGCGCGTTGAGGACTGCCTCGTCGAAGGCAGCGAATGCGGCGGCGTCCTGCTCGGCGGGACATCATACCTCTACAACTGCACCATCGTTGACAACGAGCCTTACGGCGTCTGGGCATGGAGCGCCACGCAACACATCTTCAACACCATAGTGTTCGGCAACACGAAGAACGGAACCGTCGACGAATGGGATGGCAACATGCCGAATTCATCCACGGCGGAGTTCCTGAATTGCGCCCTTTCAGAGGACAATGGGCGCTTTGCCACGAACGCATTCACGTCGCTCGCTCTTATCGTCGATTCCGTCTTTGCGGATTACGCAAATGGCGATTACTCCCCTGCTCCGGGCGGCGCACTCGTCGATGCGGGCATCTCCGACCCACGCGGCGCGTCTGCCTCCGCAACGGACCTCGCCGGCAATCCGCGCGCCAGCGGCGATGTCGATATCGGCTGCTACGAATACCAGAAGCCCGACATGACCGTGCGCATCGAAGGCGCGACCTACAGCCAGGTTTTCGCCCCGGCCACCGTCACGTTCTCGCATGTCGTCGAGAACTCCCCCGATCCCGATACGGTCACGTTCACCTATAACTTCGGCGACGGTTCCGCGACCGAATCGACCTCGGAATCGACGATTTCCCACGCCTACGCCAACCCCGGCGTCTATACCGTCACAATCACGGCGGACAGCGAATGCGAGGATGGCGAGACGGCCACGATGGTTTACGATGGATACGTGCGCGTGGCGTCCTCCACGGTTTACGTGACTGCCGGCAACACGGCCGGACAGGCGTTCCCCTACGACAGCGCCGCAACAGGATATTCCTCGCTGAAGACGGCCGTCTCCGAGGCGCTCGACGGCTACACGCTGCTGATTGGCGAGGGCATCTACGAGACGACAGACCAGATTTCCTTCAACAAGGCGCTCACGCTGCGCGGTCTCGGCGACACGCCGGAGGCAGTCATCGTCCGCAACACCTCAGTGACGACGAACTCATACTACCACCGCACCCTTGAAATGAACAATGCGGCCGGGCGCATCGAGAACATCACCATCGAGGACGGGCGCGTCAGGAACGAGAACGGCGGCAATCTGCGGCTCGTGACCGGCGTCGTCTCCAACTGCGTGATCCGGGGCGGCATCGCCGTAGCCGACGGCAGCAACGGAGCCGGCGGCGGCGTTGCGATCGCCGGCGCGGCCACGCTCACCCACTGCGTTATCTCCAACAACGTCGTAGTCGGCACATCCTCCAACCAGGGGCTTGCCGGCGGCGCCGTGTTCATCACTTATGGTGCGCAAAACGCACGGGTGTCCAACTGCCTGATCGCCTACAACACCTACATTACCAGCGGTGACGAGGCAAAGGACGGCGCGGCTGGCATTCGCTTCGGCGGCAGCAACAACAACACGCAGATCGAAAACAACACCGTCGTAGCCAACACCGTGGAAGGTTCCTTGAAGGACGATTCAGCCGGCGTCCACTGCACGACCTGGTATGGCCGCCTCCGCAACAACATCGTCGTCGGGAACTACGAAACCGGCAAGGAGAAATACACCTCCGTCAAGATGGACGCGGAGCATGGCACCTACGTGAACAACATCGACGACGCGACGGCGTTCTCCCTTTTCAAGGACTTCGCCGGCGGTGATTTCCGCATCCGGTCATCCGGCACCGCGTTCAACGGCGGCACGCTCTCCGGTCTCGCGCTTTTGCCGGCCTTCGACCTTGCCGGCAATCCGCGCGTCATGTACGACAGGATCGACGTCGGCTGCTTCGAGTGCCAGAACTTGCCCGCGACGGTGTTCATCCTCCGGTAATGACCGCCTCGCCACTGGCTTGCGCCTCGGAGGGGGGCGGCGAACTCCCGTTCGCCGCGAAGCCCGGCGGCGGTCTGGAGACCGCCTCCCCACTGGCCGTTGCGGCGATTCTCCTCGCCGCGGCGCTGTTGCCGCAGGCGGCTTTCGGAACCGGCGCGGACGATGCGCTTTCGCTCGCGAAAGGCCGGGCGGAGGCGGTCTACGGAGGACGGCTGTCGTTCGAGTCCGGCGGCTCCGTCGTGCTTCGGAGTTCGAGCGCCGAGTATTCCTCCGGCTTCCGGCTCCTGCCGCCGCCGGGGAAGGCGACGTTCGACCTTTCGGCAGGGCGCTATCTCGCCGCCGACGTCGAGAACCTCTCCGGCCACCAGCAGCGCCTCTGCCTCCAGATCAAGGACGCATCCGGCGACGCCTACGCCGGCATCGCCCTCGACCCGGGGGAAAGGGCGACGCTGAAGCTGCAGCTCCCGCACAAGGAGATCTACTCCTTTCCAAGCGGTGCAAAGGGCGTGAGGACGCTCGACACCGCCGCGATCACGAACGTCGCGTTTCTCGTGGTCTGGCCCTACGAGGGGCAGTTTTCCAACCTCCTCCATTTCCGCGTCTCGAACGTGCGGCTCGTCGGGGCGCCCGACTGGTCGCGCGGCGTCGCCGCCGGCGGCTATCTCCCGTTCGTCGACAGGTTCGGCCAGTTCGCGCACGGCCGGTGGAAGGACAAGGTCTCGTCCTACGACGAACTGCGCGCCGACCTCGCGGCCGAGAATGCCGCCCTAAAGGCGCCGCCGTCGTCGTGGGACGAATACGGCGGCTGGGCCGCGGGGCCGCAGCTGGAGGCGACGGGGAACTTCCGCACGGAGAAGGTCGACGGCAAGTGGTGGCTCGTGACGCCTTCCGGGCACCTGTTCTACTCGCTCGGCATCAACGTGGTGAAAACCGACAGCGACGCGCCGGACGGCCGGCTTCACCCCTCGTGGTACGAAAGCCGGGCGCAGGCCTCCATGGCGTTTCCGACATGGAACCTGCGTGAAAAGTTCGGAAAGGAGAACTTCCGGGCGGACTACTTCGACTTCGTCCTGCGCCGGCTCGATTCATGGGGGATCAACACAATCGGCAACTGGAGCGACGGCGACCTCACGAAGCTCTCGCGCAAGCCCTACGCGATCGTCGCCGTCTCGAAGCCCTCCGGGTTGCCGTATCTTTCCTCCGGCTTCTACGACACGCTCGACGAAACGTTCACCGGCAAGATGCGCGACGCCGTGGCCGCCGCGTTCGCGGCGGAGGGCTCGGCGCTCGCGCACGCGGCGGCGGATCCGATGTGCATCGGGTTTTTCATCGACAACGAGCTTTCCTTCCCCTCCGACAGCGCGTACTTCGAGCCGTATTTCAAAGCCTGCAAGGAGGCGCTCGCCGCCGCCGCGCCCGGAAAGCTCTACCTCGGCTGCCGGTTCAAGGGACTGCGCAACTCCACCGCCCTCTGGCAGGCCGCCGCGAAGTGGTGCGACGTGATTTCGGTCAATTCCTACGTAAGCAGCGTCGCGGTGTTCGGCGAGGGCGAATACGCCGCCCCCGCGTTCGACAAGCCGGTCCTGCACAGCGAATTCCACTTCGGGACGATGCACCGCGGGATGTTCTCGCCAGGACTCTGCCCCGTCGGGGACCAGTGCGAACGGGGCAGAAGCTATCGCCGCGTCGTGGAGGGCGCGCTGCGCCACCCGCTGTTCGTCGGGTCGCACTGGTTCCAGTACCGCGACCAGCCGCTCGTCGGGCGCGGCGACGGCGAGAACTACCAGATCGGGTTCGTGGACGTCTGCGACCGGCCGTACCCGAAACTCGCCGAAGCCGCCCGCGCCGTCGCCGAAACGATGTACGAAACGCGCTATCATTCCGCCCCCTGACCCGCCCCCCCCCGCCCCACCCCTACCCTTCAACCTGCCCCCAAAAACCTTGAAACCTGAAACCTGAGACCTGAAACCTGAAACCTGAGACCTGAAACCTGAGACCTGAAACCTGAAACCTGAAACCCGCCATGGTTTCCCCCCGCTACTCCCTTTACTCCCCCGCCGTGCCCTACGATGCGCTGCGGCGGCCGTTCGTCGACCGCTTCGGCCAGTTCGCCCACGCCGACTGGCCGGAAAAGGTTCACGACGAATCCGAACTCCCCGCCGACCTCGCGCGCGAACGCGCCGCGATGCGCCCGGCTCCCGCCTCGTGGGACCGGTGGGGCGGGAGCGCCGCCGGCCCGGCGCTCGAAGCGACGGGCGCGTTCCGCGCCGAAAAGCGCGACGGCCGCTGGCACCTCGTGGACCCCGACGGCCGGCTCTTCTTCTCGCACGGCCTCGACACGCTCCGCCACTACACCGACGCCGCCAACGGCCGCCTCAACCCCGACTGGTACGAAACGAAGCCGCCGAAAAACGGCCGCATGGCCTTCACCCACTGGAACCTCCAGAAAAAATTCGGCAAAATCGACTACCTCTCGGACTACTATCGCCACATCCACGCGCGTCTCGCCGACTGGGGCTTCAACACGATCGGCCGCTGGAGCGCGTGGCGCCTCCCCTCGGCCGGCCGTACGCCGTACGTTCTCCTGCTCGACTCCCCCGCCAAGGCCCCGCGCCTCCCGGGCACGCGCATCTACGACGTCTTCCACCCGGATTTCGAAACGAAATTCCGTGCCGGAGTCCTCGACCAGGCCCGCACCGAACCCGCCGTCGCCGCGGCGGTGGACGACCCGGCGTGCATCGGATTTTCCGTCGACAGCGAACTGCCGTTCGAATCCATGCTCGGCGCGATGATGGCGCAGGACGTCCGCGCTTCGTCCGCGAAGAACGCCTTCTTCGGCCACGTCCACGCCAAATACGGCTCCCTCGGCGCGCTGAACGCCGCCTGGGGCACGAGCCTCCCGACGTGGCCGTCGCTCGCCATGCTCGCCGCCCCGCTTCCCGGGGCCGGGTTCGCGGCCGACGCGGAGACCTTCCGCCGGAAATGGCTCGGCGTCTACTTCCGCGCCGCGCAGGGCGCCGTTCGCGCCCTCGCGCCAAAACGCCTCTACTTCGCGGCGGCCTTCGCCGGAATGGAGCAGCCGGCCTCGGCATGGGACGCCGCGGCCGAATTCGCCGACGTGCTCGTCGCGGACGTGCATGAGCGCGACGCCGCGTCCCTCCGCCCGCTCGGCACCGCCGCGATGGCCGACAAGCCGCTCCTCGTCGGGGCGTTCACGTTCGGATGCCTCGACCGCGGAATGTTCGCCGCCGGTCCGTGCCCCGCCACGAGCCAGGCCGCGCGAGCCGCGGCGTACGAACGATTCGTCCGCGGCGCCGTCGCGAATCCGTGCGTCGTCGGATGCCACTACTTCCAGTACCGCGACCAGCCGCTCGTCGGGCGCGACGACGGCGAGGCCTTCCAGATCGGCTTCGTCGACGTCTGCGACCGCACGTATCCCGGGCTCTGCGCCGCCGCCCGCGCGGTCGGCGAAACCATGTACGACCGTCCCGACCCGCAATGAAAGACTTTCTATTCCTCGTCCTTTTCATCGGCGCCGCGGTGTTCGCGTTTTACCGCTACGCCCCGCCCGCCCCGCCGGCCGCGCCCGTCCCGCCGGCCTCGCCCGCCCCGCCGGCCTCGCCCGTCCCGCCGGCCTCGCCCGCCCCGCCGGCCTCGCCCGTCCCGCCCGTCCCGATCCGCGAAGCGCCGGAGCCCCTTTCCTTCGCCGCCTGCCGGCTGGAGCCGGTCCACGGCGCGGAGGTCGTGCGCGACGGCGCGGGCGCCGTCGCCTTGCGCCTCCCGAGCGCGGAGTGGAGCTGCGGCCTGCGCATCCTGCCGCCGGAAGGCCGGCGGTCGTTCGACTTCTCCGGCGCCAAGTGGCTCGCGCTCGACGTGGAAAACCGCTCGCCCGACCGCCAGATGCGCCTCACGATGCACGTCGGAAGCGGCGGCGCGGATTCGGAGGCGGCCGACCACGCGATCGCGAATTTCGTCAAGAACCGTTCGATCAACACCGGCATCGGCCTCAATCCCGGCGAAAAGGGCACGATGCGCATCCTCCTGCCGCATCCGGAAATCTACGCCTCCCCCGAAGGCGCGCCGGGGCCGCTTCTCGTCGACACGCACCACGTCAACTCCGTCGATCTCCAGGTGCAGTGGCCCTACGAGGACGAATTCCGCTGGGTCGTGGACTGCCGGCTCTCGGACCTGCGGCTCGAAGGCGAGCCGGACGCCGCCCGCGCGATCCCCGCGGACCGGTTCTTCCCGTTCATCGACCGCTACGGGCAGTTCAAGCACGCCGAATGGCCCGAGAAGGTGCATTCCGACGAAGAACTGCGCGCCGACCTCGCGCGCGAATCGGCGGAAATCGCCGCCTCCCCCCGCCCCGCTTCCTGGGACCGCTTCGGCGGCTGGAAGGACGGCCCGCGCCTCCGCGCGACCGGTTCCTTCCGCACCGAACGCGTGGACGGCAAGTGGTGGCTCGTCACGCCCGAAGGCACGCTCTTCTTTTCGACCGGCATCGACGTCGTGCGCGACAACACCGACTCCTCCGACGGCTCGAAGCATCCCGGCTGGCACGAGACGCCGGTCCCGCCGGACCGCATGATGGCCTATCCGGCGTGGAACCTCGAACGGAAGTTCGGCAAAAAGGACTACCTCCGGGACTACTTCGACTTCGTCCAGAGGCGCCTGCCCGCGTGGGGCCAGAACACGATCGGCAACTGGTCGGCCCGCGAACTCCTCGCCACGGCGCGCATGCCCTACGTCGCGAGCGTTCTCGAACGCGCCAGGGGCGTGAAGCGGCACCCCAAATTCCACGTCTACGATCTCGAAGACCCGGATTTCGAACAAAACATGCGCGAAGCGATCCGCCGGGCGTTCGCGGAAGATTCGCCCAACGGCGCCATGCTGCGCCGCGCCGCGCGCGATCCGCTGTGCATCGGCTTCTTCGTGGACAACGAACTGCAGTTCCAGAAGTGGATTCCGTCCGTCGGCGGGGAAAAAGCCGCGCCGCTCCTCGACCTCTACTTCCGCGTCTGCAAGGAAGAACTGCGCCGCGCGGCGCCGGACAAGCTCTATCTCGGAAGCCGCTTCGTCGGGTTCCGCCAGAGCGGGCTGCTCTGGAACGCCGCCGCGAGGCACTGCGACGTCGTGAGCGTCAACGCCTACGCGAACTCCATCGCAAACCTTCCCTCGAAGATCATGGACGGCGGCGTCGAAAAGCCCGTCCTTCTCGGCGAATTCCACTTCGGGTGCATCGACCGCGGGATGTTCAAGGCGAGCCTCTGCCCCGTCGGCGACCAGGAGGAGCGCGGAAGGAGCTACGCGCGCCTCGTCGAGGGCGCGCTCCGCCACCCGCTCCTCGTCGGCTGCCACTGGTTCCAGTACCGCGACCAGCCGCTCATCGGGCGAGGCGACGGCGAAGCGTATCAGTGCGGCTTCGTCGACGGCACGGACCGCCCGTACCGCCCGCTCTGCGAAGCCGCCCGCGAAATCGGCGAAACGATGTATGATTTGCGCCGTCGCGGGAGACAGTCCGGCTCGCCGCGCGGCAAGTGAACCCGCCCGGAAACGCAACTCCCGGAACCTACCGAAATGGAATTCCCGACAACCAAAATCGAAGCGGATTTCTGCGTCGTCGGCGGCGGCCTCGCGGGCACGTGCGCGGCGCTCGCCGCCGCGCGGCGCGGGGCGAAGACGGTGCTCGTCCAGGACCGGCCGGTGCTGGGCGGCAACGCGTCGTCCGAGATCCGGATGCACGTCTGCGGGGCGCTGGGCCCGAACCGGAGGGAGACCGGCATCCTCGAAGAGATCCAGCTGGAAAACCTCCGCTACAACGCCGGGTCGTGCTGGCCGGTTTTCGATTCCCTGCTGTGGGGCCTCGTCCGCAAGGAGCCAAACCTTGACCTCCTTCTCGACGCGTCCGTCTGTTCCTGCGAAACGTCCGGAAGCGCGGTGAAGTCCGTCCGGGCCTGGCAGGGACCGACGCAGCGGTGGATCGAAGTCTTCGCCCCTCTGTTCGCGGACTGCACCGGTGACGCCGTCCTCGCCCCCCTTTCCGGCGCCGACTTCCGCGTCGGGCGCGAAGCCCGTTCCGAATACGGGGAGAGCGAGGCCCCGGCGGAGTCCGATTCCTGCACGATGGGGAGCAGCATCCTCTTCCAGACGATGGAGTTCGAGACGCCGCAGGAATTCGTTCCGCCGCCGTGGGCGTACGACTTTTCCGCCCCGGACCGCCGGCGCTGGATCGAGAACCGCTTCTGCGACCCGACGCGCACGAACATGTGGTGGATCGAGGTCGGCGGCGCGGACGATACGATCGCCAACGCGGCGGCGCACCGCGACGAGCTTCTGCGGATCGCCTACGGCGTCTGGGACTGGATCAAGAACAAGGCCCCGGACCGCGGGCGCTTCGCCAACTTCGGCCTCGAATGGGTCGGCGCGCTTCCCGGAAAGCGCGAGAGCCGCCGCTACCTCGGCGACCACGTGCTGACGCAGGGCGAGGTGCAGTCCGGCGGCGTCTTTCCCGATGTCGTGGCCTACGGCGGCTGGAAGATCGACAACCACTACCCGAAGGGGTTCTACCACGACGGTCCGGGCACCAAGTACACGGATTGTCCGAGCCCCTTCGGCATTCCGTACCGCTCCCTGTACTCGCGCAACGTTCCGAACCTCTTCTGCGCCGGACGCGACATCAGCTGCTCGCACGTCGCGCTGAGCGCCGCGCGCGTCATGGCCACCTGCGCGCTCGAAGGCCAGGCCGTCGGCACCGCGGCCGCGATCGCCGCGCGCGACCGTCTGGACGCGCGCGACGTCGGGCGCCTCCGCCTCGACGAACTCCGGCGCGCGCTTCTCGACGACGACTGCATGATCCCGGGCCTGCGCCGCGAGACGCGCGGCCCCTGCGCCGCGGCGGAACTTTCCGCGACGGCGGGGGAAGGCGTCGAACGCCTGCGCGACGGCATGGACCGCGACTGGGACGACGGTCCCCACGCGTGGGAGGCGCCGGCCGGCTCCGCCGCGGAATACCGCTTCGCCGCCGAGACGGAGCTGCGCGAGGCGCGCATCGTCTTCGACAGCAATCTCGACCGCCGCGAGGACGACCGGCCGCTGGGGGGCAATTCCGAGTGTAGCCAGGGGCGGTACTACCGCGCGCTCCGCGACAAGCCGCGCGCGGTGCCCGCCACGCTCGTGCGCGACTTCCGCATCGACCGCCTCTGCGCCGACGGGACGTGGACGCGCGAAGCGGAAGTCCTCGGCAACCACCAGCGCCTCGTGCGCGTCCCGCTCGACTGCCGCGCCTGCGGCGTGCGCCTCGTCCCGCTCTCCACCTGGGGCGCCGCGACGGCCCGCGTCTTCGCCTTCGAGACCACTTGAAAACGAATTACCCGCAACGCAAGGAATCAACCATGCATCGCCCTCTCTCCGCTCTTTCCCTTTTCGCCCCGCTCGCGGCCGTTGCCGCCGGAATCGACGGCGCGGGCGGACGGCTCCCGCCCTCCTCCGCCCCCGCGGATCGCCACCCCGTGCGCATCCTCGCCATCGGGAACAGCTTTTCGCTGAGCCTCTGCAAGTTCTTTCCCGCGGCGGCGGCCGCCGTCGGTGCGCCGATGGAATTCTGCTCCCTCTACATCGGCGGCTGTTCCCTGGCCCGTCATGCCGACAACATCCGCAAGGCCGAGGAGGATCCCGACTTCGCCCCATACGGCGTCACGTGGTTCCACGCGGATCGCCCTGCGGCTCCGGTCAAGTTCAATGCCAACATCCCGCAAATGCTCGCCACGCAGGCATGGGACGTCGTGACGATCCAGCAGGCGAGTCCCGCGAGCTGGCGGCCCGAAACGTACCGCCCGGCGGCGGACGAGGTGGTCGCCGAAATCCGCCGCCTCGCGCCGCAGGCGGAAATCGTCGTGCACCAGACCTGGGCCTACAACGCCGCCGACGCGCGCTTCCGCCCCGGTGAAAAAACGTGGGGCTTCGATCAGGGGGAAATGGCGCGCCGCGTCGAAGACGCGTACCGCAAATTCGCGGACGACTTCGGTCTGCGCACCATCCCGGTGGGCGCCGCCGTGCGGATGCGCCGGGAGGCGCTGGCCGCCGAAGGGCGCGTCTTCGACCCCGCCTCGCTTGAAGGGCTCGCCCCGGGGCAGACGCCCGACCTCCGCGGCGAACCGGTCGGGAACTTCTGGTGGAAGACGGACGCCGCAAGCGGCGAGCGGACGTTCCAGAGCGACACCATCCACCTCAACCCCGCCGGACAGTACCTCCAGGCCATGGTCTGGCTCGGGTTCTTCTCCGGGCTCGACGTCGCCGCGCTCGACCTCGCCCTGCCCGGCACCGAGCGCTTCGCCGCCGACCTTCCGGACCTCCGCGCCGCCGCCGCGCGCGCCCTCGCCGCCGTCCGCTGACCGGCGGGCGACGGGGCGGAATCCGCCCGAGGGCCGTCAGCCGGCCGCGGGAGCCAGGAGCGCGTCGCGGATGCCGCCGAGGTCGCGGAACGTCCAGGTCGGCTTGTGCGGGGAAACGGCGGCGTCCGCCTCCGACGTTTCGCCGGAAAGGACGAGCGCCGCCGAAATGCCGGCGCGCGCGCCGAGCGCGATGTCGGTGTAGAGACGGTCACCGACCATGCAGAGGCGTTCCTTGGGAACCCCGTACTTGGCGACGACGGCGTCGACGATGCCGGGATAGGGCTTGCCGACGATTTCGTCCGGCTCGCGGCCGGTCGACGCCTTCACGTAGGCGATGACGGCGCCGATGTCGGGGATGAAGCCCCCGTCCACGGGACAGTTGAAGTCCGGATGCGTCGCGACGTACGGACGGCCCTCGCGGACGAGGTCGCACAGCCGCGTCATCTTGGCGTAGTCGAAACGCTGGTCGAAGCCGAGCAGCACGACGTCCGGTTCGCGCTCGACGAGCCGGAACCCCGCGTTTTCGAACTCGCGCTCCAGCGTCGGCATCCCGAACACGGCGACCGAAGCGCCCGGATGCGTCTGGCGGAGACGCAGCGTGGCGGCTTCGCCGGACGTGAACACTTCGTCGGGAACGGCCTCGATGCCGAGCCGCCCGAGCTTTTCGACGTAGGCCGTGCGGTCCTTCGAAGAATTGTTGGTGAGGAAGACGTAGCGCTTTCCGAGGGAACGGACCGTTTCGAGAAACGGCTTCGTGCAGTCGAAGAGCCGGTCCCCGAGATAGATCGTCCCGTCCATGTCGAGAAGGAACAAGTCGATGTCGCGTACGGTTTTCATGGTCCGCGGATTCTACCACCGTTTTCGCCTCCGCGTTTCCTCTCTCCTCCCCCATGCTTCCACCGAATTCTCGCATAAATATTTTATTTCAATAAAGATATTTATTAAATTCATTTTTTTCGATCGGGCGTTTTCCGTCTGTTTTCCGACGACCCGGCATCGACCGTCACGGTCCGGTTTCGAACCGGAGGGAGGAATCGGGCGCCGCGAGGACCCAGAGGGCGGCGACGTTCTCGCCGGAAAGGGCGGCACGACCGCGTTCCGGACCGAGAACGAACAGGGCGGTACTCCAGGCGTCGGCCAAGACTGCGCTCGGCGCCACGGCGGTTGCCTGGAGAACATCGCCGCCGACCGGAAGCCCGGTGCGCGGATCGAAGACGTGCCCGGCGGCCGTGCCGTCCGGCGCCACGGCGCGGCGCTCGTAGTTGCCGGACGTGGAAACGGCCGTTCCGCCGGGCAGAGGAAAGACCCGTAGCGGCAGGGCGTCGGCCGCTCCGCGCGGGTCGCGCACGCCGACGCTCCACGCGCCGCGGCCGACGAGATTTCCGCCGGCGTCGAGGAGGAATTCGTTCGTCGCCGCAGCGCGCGCGGCCGCGGCGGCGAGGTCGGCGCCGAGCCCCTTCGCGACGCCGCCGAGGTCCAGCGCCATGCCGCTTCGGGCGAGCCGGCACGCGCCCGGCCGCCGTTCGACGGCGGAAAGATCGCGCAGCGCGGCGTCGTCCGACGGGCGGGAAACCGACCCCCTGCCGAATCCCCGGGCCGCCAGGAGCGGGGCGACGAGCGGATTGAAGGCGCCGCCGGTCTTCGCAGCGACGTCGAGCGCGGCGTCGAGCGCGGCGTCGAACGCCGGTCCCGTCGCGATCCATTCCCCGCTCCCGGCGGCGGCCGACACGCGGCAGACCGCGCCGTCCGGCCGGAACGCGCTCGTCTCCGCCTCGACGGCTTCGACGGCCGCCCTCGCCGCGGCGAACATCGCCTCGCCGGCCTCCCGCGCGCCGCCACCACGCACGAGGAGCCGCATCGTCGTGCCCATGGCCGCCCATTCGAACGCAACAGGCTCATCCACAGCCATGAGCGCCGCGGCGACGAAAACGAGCGCGACCGCTACGGTCCGGACCATCATGCGCTCCACTCCCAATGGTCCGCTCCGGCACCGGAAAAGTTGCTTTCGACCACCATTTTCCACCTCCGAAACACCGGGAAAAACGCTCCCGCGTCCGAGAAGAATACCACGCCGCCCCGGCGAAAACCGCATTTGTTTTTTCATCGTGTTTTTGATATGATGCCACGCAACTTTTTCACCCCACCCGGAATCCGAAACCAGTCATGGAAATCACCAAGGCGTTTTTGCTCATGGGAGTCGGCATGGGAACCGTCTTCGCGTTCCTCATCCTCCTCTCGCTCGTCCTCTCGGCGTCGAAGCTGTTCGTGCCGAAACTCGCGTTCATGATGCCGGATCCCGAGCCCGCGAAGCCCAAGGCCGCCGCCCCGAAAGCCGGTCCCAAGGGCGCCGAAATCGCCCTCGCGATCGCCGCCGCGCTGCAGAAGCGCGCGTGAAGCCGAAAGCCGCCGTCCGGGAACCGGAAGGCGGCTTTCCGCATTTCCCCCTTCAACCAACCCAAACCACCAAACGACCCTCAGAGCAGGGGTTCAACATGGCCAAAAAGCAAATCAAAGTGATGTGCACGGCGTTCCGCGACGGATTCCAGTCCGTCATCGGCGCCCGCGTTTTCTCCAAGGACTTCATGCCCGCCGTCAAGGCGGCGTACGACGCCGGCATCCGCTGGTTCGAAGCGGGCGGCGGCGCCCGCTTCCAGGCGTGCTACTTCTACTGCCAGGAGGACGCCTACGACGTCATGGACGAGTTCCGCAAGACCTGTCCGGACGCCGACCTGCAGACGCTCTCCCGCGGCGTGAACGTCGTCGGCCTCGACTCGCAGCCCTCCGACATGATCAAGCTGCACGCCGAGACGTTCAAGAAGCACGGCATCTCCTCGATCCGCAACTTCGACGCCCTCAACGACGTCAACAACCTCAAGTGGTCCGGCCAGTGCATCCACGACGCCGGCCTCAAGCACGAGGTCGTCGTGACGATGATGGGCCTGCCCCCGGGGGTCGACAACCAGGGCACCCACACGCCCGCGTTCTACGCCTCGCGCGTGCAGCAGATCATCGACGCGAAGATCCCCTTCGACCGCCTCTGCTTCAAGGACGCCTCCGGCACCTCCACGCCGGCGACCGTCCGCGAGACGATGAAGGAAGCCCGCAAGGTCCTCGAAAAGGCCTTCCCCGGCAAGCACGTCCACATCCAGTTCCACTCCCACGAGACGGCCGGCAACGGCATCGCGTGCTACCTCGCGGCGCTCGAAGGCGGCGCGGACGGCCTCGACCTCTCCATGGCGCCCATGTCCGGCGGCACCTGCCAGCCCGACATCATCACGATGTGGCACGCGCTCGACGGCGACGACCGCTTCGAGCTCGAAGGCATCGACATCGAGAAGGTCCGCAAGGCCGAGGCCGTCTTCAAGGAGCAGATGAAGGACTACTTCCTCCCGCCGGAGGCGATGTCCGTGAGCCCCTCGATCGTCTGGTCCCCGATGCCCGGCGGCGCCCTCACCGCCAACACGCAGATGCTGCGCGACTTCGGCATGATGGACAAGTACGACGCGATGATCGCCGAGATGTACGACTGCGTCCGCCTCGGCGGCTTCGGCACCTCCGTCACCCCGGTCTCCCAGTTCTACGGCCAGCAGGCGCTCAACAACGCCATGTTCGGCAAGTGGAAGAAGATCGCCCCCGGCTACGGCAAGATGGTCCTCGGCTACTTCGGCAAGACCCCCGTCGCGCCCGATCCGGAAATCGTCAAGATCGCCTCCGAAGCGCTCGGACTCCAGCCCACCACGAAGACCGTACTCGAGATCAACAACGCCGACCCGAAGAAGGGCCGCGCCGCCGCCGAGAAGATGCTCAAGGACGCCGGGCTCCCCGTCACGGACGAAAACGTCTTCATCGCCGCCTCCTGCCTCGAAAAGGGCATCGCCTTCCTCAAGGATCCGTCCAAGGCCCCCAACGGCGTCCGCAAGAACGCCGCCGCGGCCGCGGCCCCCGCGGCCGGCGCCGCCTCCGGCGGCAAGGACTTCACGGTCACCGTGAACGGCACCGCCTACGGCGTCTCCTTCGGCGCGGACGGCAGCGCCACGGTGAACGGCCAGGCCTACTCCTACTCCGTGAAGGACGGCCTCGCGGCCGCCCCCGCCGCCGCCCCCGCGGCCGCCGGCGCCGGCGAGCCCTTCAAGGCCCCGATGCCCGGCCTCGTGCTGCGCATCACCGCGCAGAACGGCCAGCAGGTCGCCGAAGGCGACGAAGTGCTCGTCATGGAGTCCATGAAGATGGAAATGCCGATGAAGGCCACCAAGGCCGGAACGGTCTCGATCTCCGTGGCCCAGGGCGACAAGATCAACGCGGGCGACACGCTCTTCACCGTCGCGTAGCGTCCCCCGGCCGCTCCGGCGCGGCGCCCGCCGCGCCGCGCGGCCGCCGGATGCGCCGCCCCGGCGGCGCGAAACACGAAAGCATTCCCATGAGAAAGACAACGATTTTCCTTGCGGCCCTCGCCGCGCTCTGCACGGTCTTCCCCGCGCGGGCGCAGGAGCCCGCCGCCAACGCGGAGCCTTCGGACCCCGACGCCCTCTCGATCGGTCAGCTTGCCGAGCGCGCGGGCGGCATGTGGAAGGATTCCGGCATCTACGGATTCCTCACGGCGGTGCCGCGCCCCTACGTCTCCGGCGACAAGGCGTCCGGCATCGACGGCATCACCGACGAGCGCGCGCTCCGCATGGTGGACCGCGACGAAAACGGGATTCCGACCGGCACGCTCTCCTACGGCATCGAACAGGGCTACTACGACCAGAAGGGCGCGTTTGTGCCCGGGCACGACGTGCACATGCTTTTCGGCATGCCGTACGGCCTTGGCCAGCTTCTGATGATCGTCGTGTGCGTGTTCCTGATCTACCTCGCCTTCGTGAAGGGCTTCGAACCCCTCCTGCTCTTCCCGATCGGCATGGGCGGCCTCCTCGCCAACGTCCCGCTCGCCGGCGTCACGACGCCGACGATCATGACCGGAGGCCAGATCGTGAACGGCGGCCTCCAGATGGTCGGCGGCCAGGTCACGGCCGGAGGCTTTCTCTCCGTCATCTTTCAGGCGGGCATCGACACCGGTCTCTTCCCGATCCTCATCTTCTTCGGCGTCGGCGCGATGACGGACTTCGGCCCGCTGATCGCCAACCCGAAGATGCTGCTCCTCGGCGGCGCCGCGCAGCTCGGCATCTTCACCGCCCTCCTCGGCGCCGTGTGCCTCGACCAGTTCGTCCCCGGCATCCACTTCTCTCTTCGCGACGCCGCCTCGATCGGCATCATCGGCGGCGCGGACGGCCCGACGTCGATCTGGCTCACCACCAAGCTCGCGCCGGACCTCCTCGGCCCGATCGCCGTTGCGGCGTACAGCTACATGGCGCTCGTGCCCGTCATCCAGCCGCCGCTCATGAAGCTCTGCACCACGGAAGCCGAGCGCAAGATCCACATGAAGCAGCTTCGCCCGGTCAAGAAGATCGAAAAAGTTGTCTTCCCGCTCGTCGTCGTCATCCTCTGCGGCCTCCTGCTCCCCTCCGCCGTTCCGCTCATGGGCGCGCTCATGTTCGGCAACATCGCGAAGGAAAGCGGCGTCGTGGACCGCCTCTCCGACACGATGCAGAACGCCCTCTGCAACATCGTGACGATCATGCTCGGCATCGCCGTCGGCTCGAAGCTCGCGGCGGAGAAGTTCGTGACCGGCCAGACCGCCGGCATCATGATCCTCGGCGTCGTCGCCTTCGCGGTGGGCACCATGGGCGGCCTGTTCATGGCCCGCCTCATGAACCTCTTCGTGAAGGAGAAGGTCAACCCGCTCATCGGCTCGGCCGGCGTCTCGGCGGTCCCGATGGCCGCGCGCGTCTCCAACAAGGTCGGCCTCGAAGCGGATCCGACGAACTTCCTCCTCATGAACGCCATGGGCCCGAACGTCGCGGGCGTCATCGGCTCGGCGGTCGCCGCCGGCATCCTCTACCGCATGCTCGGCTCGTAGGCACCGCGCCGCAGCGCAAAAACAAACGCCCCGGTGCGGCCAGGTCGCGCCGGGGCGTTCCGTTTTCCCGGACTGCGAATCAGAGAAACTCGCGAGGATCCGTGATGTGCCCCGTGATCGCCGACGCGGCCGTGGTGAGTGGACTCGCGAGGTAGATCGGGGCTGTTTTGGAACCCATGCGGCCGATGAAATTGCGGTTCGTCGTCGAGATCACGACCTCGTTTCCGTGGGTACGGCCGAACGTGTCCACCGGACCGCCGAGACATGCGGCGCAGCCGGGAGCGGCGACGGGAATGCAGCCCGCCTCGGCGAAGATGCGCTCCCACGTCTTCCCGCCGATTTCGCGGGTGCGGAGCGCCTCGGCCACTTCAACCGTGGCCGGGACGAGGAACGTGTCGATCGAGACCTTGCGCCCGTCCAGCACGCGCGCAGCCATTTCGAAGTCTTCGATCTTGCCGCCCGTGCAGGAGCCGATGTAGGCCCGGTCGAGCTTCACGTCGCCGCACTCGGCGGCCGGCGCGTACCGGTCCGGGCAGTGGGGCTTCGCGACGCACGGGACGAGCGTCGAAAGGTCGTACGCGTATTCGGCCTTCACCGGCGCGTCCGGGTCGCCGTACAGGGGGGTGAAGGGCTTCGACGTTCGGGCGCGGACGTATTCGAGCGCCTTGCCGTCGGGAGCGAAGATGCCGTTCTTCGCGCCGGCCTCGACCGCCATGTTGCAGATCGTCATGCGGTCCTCGATCGAAAGCTCCGCGCAGCCGGGTCCGGTGAACTCCATCGCGCAGTACGTCGCGCCGCCGGTGCCGAGGTCGCCGATGATGCGCAGGATGACATCCTTGCCCGCGATGTAGTCCGGCTTCTTTCCGGAAAGCACAATGCGGATCGTCTCCGGGACCTTCACGAGCATCTTGCCCGTGCCCATCACGAACCCGGCGTCGGTGTTGCCGATGCCGGTCGAGAAGGCGCCAAGCGCGCCGTGCGTGCACGTGTGCGAGTCCGTGCCGACGATCGTCTCGCCAGGACGAACGTGGCCCTTGTCGGGCAGACCCACGTGGCAGACGCCGCAATAGTCCTTGCTCCACGGCGGATAGAAGTACGGCAGGTCCTGCTCCTTCGCGAAATCGATCAGCGTCGCGACGTTGCGGTGCGCCTTTTCGTCGCGCGTGTGGATGTAGTGGTCGGGAATGATCACGACCCCTTCGCGGTCGAAGACCTTGGCGTTTTCCCCGAATTCGCGCTTGAAGACGCCGATCGTGCCCGGACCGCACACGTCGTGCGTCAGCAGCACGTCGATCTTGGCCCAGATGTTTTCTCCCGGCGTCACGGCCGGCTTTCCCGCCGCGCGGGCGAGGATCTTTTCGGTAAGGGTCTGTTTCATGTCGTCGTTCGACGCGTTGTTGTCGCGCGTCGGGAACCAAGTCTACCACAACCCCGTTCCCGTCGCGCACCACCCCCTCCCTCCCATCCTCTCCCCTTTGTTTCACCGAATTCTCGATGAATTATTTCTTTGTTATTAGTTTTTTTCTACAATTGACAAATTCCCGGTTGTTGTTTATTCTTTTTCCCGCTTGCTCCACCACTTTTTCCGCCAGCGCCTCGCCTTCGATTTCACAACCCTCCAACCCCGTTCCGCCATGTCCTACGGTCTTTCCCGCAACACCGGCCACGGCCGCCGCGCCTGCCGGTACCGCTACCGTCCCGACTTGCAGTGCCGCGGCTCGCGCGCCGCGGCACCGCGCACGCGCGCGCCGTCCAAGCACGGGCAGCGACTGGAGTCGATCCTCGGC
>CAMNCG010000005.1 GCA_946534105.1 uncultured Verrucomicrobiota bacterium | reverse complement strand
CGCGGTTGACGTCCTTGATGTATTTTTCGCGGCAGAGGATCAGGCCGCCGCGCGGGCCGCGGAGCGTCTTGTGCGTGGTGGTGGTGACGAAGTCGGCGTACGGGACGGGCGAGGGGTGCGCGCCGCCGGCGACGAGGCCCGCGATGTGGGCCATGTCGACGAGGAGGTAGGCGCCGACCCTGTCCGCGATCGCGCGGAAGCGGGCGAAGTCGAGCGTACGCGGGTAGGCGCTCGCGCCGGCGAGGATGAGCTTGGGCTTTTTCTCGAGCGCGAGGGCCTCGAGCGCGTCGTAGTCGATGCGCTCCGTGGCTCTTTCCACGCCGTAGGGAACGATGTTGTAGATCTTGCCCGAGATGTTCGCGGGCGAGCCGTGGGAGAGGTGGCCGCCCTGGTCGAGCGCCATCGAGAGGATCGTGTCGCCGGGCTGAAGGACCGCGAGGTAGACGGCGAGGTTCGCGGAGGCGCCGCAGTGCGGCTGGACGTTGGCGGCCTCGGCGCCGAAGAGCGCCTTGGCACGGTCGATCGCGAGCTGCTCGATTTCGTCCACGTGGCGGCAACCGGAATACCAGCGCTTTCCCGGGTAGCCCTCGGCGTACTTGTTCGTGAGGACCGAGCCCTGCGCCTCGCGCACGGCGCGGCTCGCCAGATTCTCCGACGCGATGAGGTTGATGCAGGAACGCTCCTGCTCCGCGTGGTCGAGGATCGCGCGCCAGACGGCGGGATCCTCGTCCCGGAGATGCGCCACTTCGAGCAGCCGGTTGCCCTCGCGGGAGAGCGAAGCGACGCGGCGGACGTGGCGTTCGGCCGACGGATCGGCGGCCGAAAGAAAGGCGTCGAGCACGGCGGGGACCTCGGACATCGGGGTCTTCTCGGCCGCGATGACGAGGGCGTTGGCGCCATTGTGGTCGCGGATCGTGCGGGCGTCTTCCGGCGTCACGGCCAAGGCGGCGCGGACGTGCGGGAAGCGGTTCGCGGCGATCGTCATGCCCGCTCCGGTCGTGCAGACGAGCACGGCGAAGTCGGCGGCGCCGGTTTCGACGTCGCGCGCGGCGCGCTCGGCGAAAACCGGATAGTCGCACGAGACGGGGGAATCGCACCCCTTGTCGTCCGTCTCGACCCCGGGCCGGCCCCCGAGAAGCTTCTTGATCGATTCCTTGACGGCGTAGCCGGCGTGGTCTGAGGCGAGGGCGATTTTCATTTTTTTTGGGGCGGTTCGGCGTTGCTTGTTCCGGATTCCGGAGACGGGCGAAAAACGGCCGCCATTCTACCACGTTGCCCCGAGCCGCGCAACGTGGTAGAATGACGCCGTTTCCGAAACACCCATCCGGTCCCCGGCAGGGGATCTCCACGAAATGCGAGTTCTCACAGGCATCCAGCCGTCGGGGCGTCTTCACCTCGGCAACTATTTCGGCGCGATCCGCCAGAGCGTCGAGCTGCAGAAAAAGGCGGACGACTGCTTCTATTTCATCGCCGACTACCACGCGCTCACGACGGTCTCCGACCCCGCGGCGCTGCGCGAGGCGACCATGGGCGTCGCGCTCGACTTCCTCGCGGCGGGGCTCGACCCGGAGAAGACGGTCTTCTTCCGGCAAAGCGACGTGCCGGAGGTGCAGGAGCTCACGTGGCTCCTCTCCATCGTGGCGCCGATGTCGCGCCTGGAGCTCGCGCACTCGTACAAGGACAAGCTCGCACACGGAAAGGAGGCGACGCACGGACTCTTTTCCTACCCCGTCCTCATGGCGGCCGACATCCTGCTCTACGGCAGCGACCTCGTGCCGGTCGGCAAGGACCAGAAGCAGCACCTCGAAATCACGCGCGACCTCGCCTCCCGCTTCAACCAGAAGTTCGGTCCGGTCTTCAAGCTTCCCGAGGGTTTCATCCCGGATTCGGTCGCGACGGTCCCCGGCACCGACGGGCAGAAGATGTCGAAGTCCTACAACAACACGATCCCGCTTTCCGGCACCGACAAGGAGGTGAAGAAGGCGATCATGGGCATCGTCACGGACTCCGCCCCCGTGGAAGCGCCCAAGGATCCCGAGACGAACACCGTCTACAACATCTACAAGCTCCTCGCCCCGCCGGAGAAGGCGGCCGAAATGGCGGCGAAACTGCGCGCCGGCGGCTACGGCTACGGCGACGCGAAAAAGGAGCTCCTCGCCGCGTACCACGAGGCGCTCGATCCCTTCCGGGAGCGCCGCGCCGAGCTCGCCTCCCATCCGGACGACGTGCGCGACCGGCTCGCGGCCGGCGCCGCCAAGGCGCGCGCCGAAGCGCGCAAAACGCTCGCCGCCGCCCGCCGCGCGGTCGGGCTCGACTAGGCCATGTCCGCGTTTTTCGACTGGATGCAGGAACGCGCATGGACGGCCGCCGGGGCGATCGTCGCGGCGTTCGACACGGTCCCCGTCGCGACGGTTCCGGCCGATCCGGGGCTTCCGGCGGCGCCGTGGGCGGTGCTCGCCGCCTTTTCCGCGGTCGCCGGCGCTTGCATCGGCTCGTTCCTCAACGTCTGCATCTACCGGATTCCCCTCGACCAGTCGGTCGTGCGCCCGGGATCGCACTGCATGACGTGCGGCGCGCCGATCAAGTGGTACCACAACCTCCCGGTGCTGAGCTATTTCCTGCTCCGCGGCAAGTGCGCAAGCTGCGGCGCCCGGTTTTCGTTCCGCTACGCCGGGATCGAAATCCTGACGGCGCTGCTCTTCGCGGCGGTTTTCTGCATGTGGCCGCCCATGGGCGCCGCGCCCCCGCTCGGCTTCCGGGCGCTCAGCCTCGCCGCCGGCGCTCACGGCGCCACACCCTATCCGCCGTGGAGCGTTCCGGCACTCTGGCTGTTTCTCTCCGGGCTCGTCGTCGGGACGTTCGTCGATTTCGACCACTACATCATCCCGGATTCCGTGACGAAAGGCGGGATCGTCGCCGGGCTCCTCCTCTCGTTCCTCGTGCCGCAGCTCCAGGCGCAGGTGGAAATCTTCCGCGGCTGGCCCGCCGCCGGGCCGTGCGCCGTCCTCTGCGAACCGGCGTCCCGCGCCGGCGGGCTCGCGCGCTCGGTCCTCGGCGCCGTCGCGGGATACGCGCTCGTGCAGTGCGTCCGCAAGGGCGGCACGTGGTGGATGCGCCGCCGCGGCCGGATCGGGAAGGACGAAGAGGCGATGGGCTACGGCGACGTCAAGTTCGCCGCCGCGATCGGCGCCTTCCTCGGCTGGCAGGCCGCGGCGTTTTCGCTCGTCGCGGGATCGGTCTTCGGATGCCTCGCCGCGCTCCCGGCCATGGCGGCGCGCCGCCGGGGCATGCTCGCCCGCATCCCCTTCGGACCGTTTCTTTCGCTCGGCGCGGCGCTGTGGGTCTTCTGGGGCCACCGGCTGCTCGTCGCGTACCTCTTCCTCCGGGCGCCCTGGCGCGTCGAAGTGTTCTGAGGGCGCGATGGTCGAGTTTCCCCTCGCTCCCCTCCCGGAAAACGAGCCGCCGCCGAGAAGGAAGGCGCGCCGGACGCTCCGCGCGGCCCTGCGCGCGGCCGCGGCGGCGTTCGCGGTCGCGGCCGCGCTTTTCGCGCTGCTCGCAATTCGACTCGCGAAGGGAATCCCCGAACGCTGGACGGGACGCATCGGGGAAGCCATTTCCACGGACGCCGTGGACATCGAGCCGGCGCACGTGTCGTTTTCCCTCGCGCGCCTCTCGCTGCGCGTCGGGTCGCTCGGCGTCTACCGCAAGGGCGAAGTGCGCGAGCCGATCGTCAGGGCCGCCGGCATCGAGGTGGGCTTTCTGCCCCGCTCGCTCATGCCGTCGCCGACGTGGCTTTCGTCCGTGCGCCTCGATTCGCTCGAACTCGGCATCGACCTCTCCGGCGGTCCGGAGGAGGAAGAGGAGGACTCCGCCGCGCCGGAAATCCCCGACCTGCCCCCCGTGCCCGTGCGCTGCGGGCGCGTGGACGTCCTCGGCTTCCGCGCGCGGAATGTCGAGGCCTTCCTTTCCTGCACGGGCGGCGTGCTGCACGTGGAGGGGGCGCGCATCGCGTTCCCGGAGGAGAAGGTTCCCGGACAATCCGTTTCGGGCGCCGTGCACGTGGCGCTCGATCCGTTTGCCATTTCCGTCGAATGCGCCGGCCGGCTCGACCCCAACATCGCCGTCCCGGTGCTGCGCCTCGCGGAGGAGGAGGGCGTCGCCGCGGAACTGGAGCGTTTCGCGTTCGCCGACGCCGCGCCCGAACTCGGCGCCGTCTACCGCTACGCCCCCGGGCGGAACGAACGCGTCCTCCGCATCCGCGTGGACTCCGGGCCGGCTTCGTACAACGGCGTTCCGGTCGATTCGTTTTCCGGCGTGGTGACGGTCGGCGAGCCGCGGAGCTGGAGTTTTCTCGACATCTCGCAACTCTCCGTCACGCGGCCCGAGGGCGCCGCCTCCGGCGCGCTGCGTCTCCTGCCCGCGTCGGACGAACTCTCCTTTTCCGCGAACGCCACCATGGACCCCGTCGCCCTCGCCGCGCTGATCGGGATCCTCGACGCGGACGCCGAACTTCCGGTCGCCTTCCCCGCCCCCGCCCAGATCCGGGCGTCCGGAACGTTCGCCGTGGGTCCGGGCTGCACGAACGACCTCTCGGTTTCGGCCTTCGCGCCGGAAGTCTCGGTCGCCGGCGTGCCGC
The DNA here is from genome assembly GCA_946534105.1 of uncultured Verrucomicrobiota bacterium. Taxonomy (GTDB): domain Bacteria; phylum Verrucomicrobiota; class Kiritimatiellia; order RFP12; family UBA3636; genus UBA3636. The sequence continues at coordinate 41,915 of CAMNCG010000005.1, read as the reverse complement.
TGCGCCGCGCAAGCGCCGAACTCTCGCTCGCGGGCGACGGGCTCCGCGTCGGAAACGTCCGCGCCGACGTTCTCGGCGGCGGCCTCTCCGCTTCGTTCGGACTCGTGCTTCCCTTCGACGATACGTCGCCGACCAACCTCCCCGCGCAGATCGACGTGTCGCTCGACGGCCTCTCGTTCGCGCAGATCGCGAAGCTCGCGAATCCCGAAAGTCCCGTGGACAAGGGAACCGTGAACGCCAGACTCTCCCTGCGCGGCCCGCTGGACGACATCACCGACCTCACCTTCGCGGAAACGACGGGCGCGATGTCGATCGACGCCGCCGATTCGCGCGTGTACCGCATTCCGGTGTTCGCGGGCCTCACGGACATCCTCGCGTCGTTCGTCCCCGGCGTGGACTGGCTCGTCGATGAAGACGACATCTCCGTCCGCGGCGAATTCGGTCGCGGACGGCTACGCGTCGATCCGTTCAAGATTGACGGACCGGCCGCGGGCATTTCCGGACGCGGCAACGTGTACTTCCCGGAATGCGAAGTCGATCTCAAGGTGAAGGTCCACCTCCTCAACCGCTCCACGTGGCTCGGCGAAGGCGTGTACTGGCTGCTCTCCCCGCTCTCGAAAATGTTCGAGATCCGAGCCACCGGGCCGGCGCTGTCGCCGCGCTGGACCTCCGCCACGTTCCAGTCGAACCCTTCGAAGAAGTAGCCATGCTGACGCGCCGCATCATCCCCTGCCTCGACGTCATCCGCAACCGCGTGACGAAAGGCGTGAAATTCCAGAACAACGTCGATCTCGGAGACCCGGTCGAGCTCGCCGCGAAGTACTACGCCGAGGGCTGCGACGAACTCGTCGTGTACGACATCACCGCCTCGCACGAGCGCCGCAAGACCGACCTCGGCATGGTGGCGCGCGTCGCCCGCGCGGTCCGGATCCCGTTCGCCGTCGGCGGCGGCGTCTCCTCCGTGGCGGACATGGAGGCGATCCTCCTCGCGGGCGCCGAGAAGGTGAGCGTGAACTCCCTCGCCGTCGCGGACCCGCGGGTGATCGGCGAAGGCGCCCGCGCGTTCGGCTCGCAGTGCGTCGTCCTCGGCATGGACCCCGTGAAGACGGACGACCTCGCCCGCTGCCCCTCCGGCTACGAAATCACCACGCGCGGCTTCCGGAACCGCACCGACATCGACGCCGTCGAATGGGCCCGCCGCGCCGAGGGCGAGGGCGTCGGCGAAATCGTGGTCAATTCCGTCGACGCCGACGGAACGCGTTCCGGATTCGAACTCGAAATCACGCGCCTCGTCGCCGACGCCGTGGGCGTCCCGGTCGTCGCCTCCGGCGGGGCCGGCTGCGCCGCGCACCTGCGCGACGCCTTCGAACTCGCCCACGCCGACGCCGCCATCGTCGCCGGCATTCTCCATTCCGGCACCACCACCATCCCGGCCCTCAAGCGCGAACTCCGCGCGATGGGCGTCCCGGTCCGGCTCGTCTGACCCGCGTCGAGGCCCGCCCGTCCGGGCGCGGCGGCTCGCGACGCCCGGCATTGCCCGGAAAAAGAAATTGGGTGTAGAATTCCGGCCATGATCCGTTCATCCGTACAGGCGCTCGAACCGTACGTTCCCGGCGAGCAGCCGAAGCTCAAGCGCGTCGTCAAGCTCAACGCCAACGAAAACGCGTATCCCCCGTCCCCAAAGGTGAAGGAGGCGCTCGCTTCGTTCGACGTCTCGAAACTCCGGCTCTACCCCGATCCCGGCGCGAACCGGCTCCGCCACCTGCTCGCGCGGCGGTACGGCTGCAAGGCGTCGAACGTCTTCGTCGGCAACGGCTCGGACGAGGTGCTGCGCCTCGCCGTCGAGGTCTTCGTCCGCAACGCCGCGCCGGTCGGCGTGTTTTCCCCGTCGTACTCGCTCTACCCGGTCCTCGCCGCGATCCGCGAAGCGCCGCTCTGCACGCTGGCGCTCCCGGGGGACGACGCCGCGCTCGCCGCGCTCGCGATGCCGGACCCGAAGCCGGACCTCTTCTGCCTCGTGAACCCGAACGCGCCGACGGGCACGATGTTCGGGATCGAGGCCGTTCGGGCCTTCGCCCGCGCCCTCGCGCCCTCGGTCCTGCTCCTCGACGAGACGTACGTGCTGTTCGCCGGCGCGGACTGCATGCGGCTCGCCTTCGAGGAGCCGAACGTCGTCGTCTCGCGCTCTTTCTCCAAGGCGTGGTCCCTCGCCGGACTCCGCGTCGGCGTCCTCGTCGGCCCGGAACCGCTCGTCAACGCCCTCTTCAAGGTGAAGGACTCCTACAACGTGGACGCCATCGCCCTCGCCGCCGCCGAGGCCGCGCTGTCCGACCCGGAATGGATGCGGGAAAACGTCCGCCGGATCGTCGCCACGCGCGAAGCGTTCTCGGCCGGGCTCCGCGCCAAGGGCTGGGAGGTCGTCCCGTCGTGCACGAATTTCGTCTGGTGCCGCCCTCCGGCCCCGAAGACCGCCGAGGAAGTTCAGACGCGCGTCCGCCGATGGGGCTTTCTCGTGCGACGTTTCGCCGACGATCCGGCCACGGCGGGCTGGCTGCGCATCTCGATGGGGACGCGCGAAGAAATGGAAGAACTTCTGGGACTCGTCTAGCCCGCACGCCTCCCGCGCATGGAATTCCGCTACAAAGGCTACACGGAAAGCGGCGCGGCCGTCTCGGGCCGCGTCGAAGCCGCCGACGCCGCCGCGGCCGCGCGCAAGCTTCGCGAAGAGGGCGTGTTCGTCCGGTCGGCGACGCCGGTTTCGGCCGCCGCGCGGCCGCTCGGCGCCTCCGCCCGCGCAGCCCTCTGGCGCGAACTCGGCGCGCTCCTCGCGGCCGGGCTCCCGGCCGACGGCGCGCTCGCGCTCCTGCGCCGCCGCGCCGACGGAGCGGAAGCGGCGGCCGTGGCGCGCATCGAGGAAGGCGTCCGGGCCGGACACGGCTTCGCCGCCGCGATCGAAGGCGCCGGCACGGGCGCCGGGGCCTTCGAATGCGCGGCCCTCGCGTCGGCGGAAACGGGCGCCGCGCTCCCGGCGATGCTATCGCGCCTCGCGGACGGCCTCGAAGCGCGCGAAGAAGCGCGGGGCGCGGTGCGCGCCGCCCTCGCCTACCCCTGCTTCGTCCTCGCGCTCGGCGTCGCGGTGGCGCTCGGCATGGCGCTCTTCGTCGTGCCGGCGATGTCGGCGAAGCTCGCCGAAAGCGGCCTCGAAATGCCACGTTCTTCGCTCGCCATCGTCGGGGCTTGCCGCTTTGCGGCGTTCGTTCTCGTGCCCGCGACGGCCGCCGCGGCCGCGCTGTTCGCGGCGGCCCGTCTGCGCGCCCGGCGAGACCGGGCGTTCGCCGTCGCGCTCGACCGGGCGCTCTGCCGCGCCCCGTTCGCCCGCTGGCGCGCCACCGTGGCGGCGGACCGGTTCGCGTCCGTGCTCGGAGTCATGGCGTCGGGCGGCGTCCCGCTCGCGGACGCCGTCCCGCTCGCCGCCGCCGGCACGGGGCGCCCCTGGATCGAAGAAAAGGCGCTCGAAGCCGCCGCCGCGATCCGCGCCGGCGAATCGCCGGCCGACGCCCTCGCAAAAGTGCCGCAGATCGGTGGCGAACTCGCGCAATGGGTGCAGGTCGGCGAGGCCGGAGGATGCCTCCCGGGCATGCTGGACGCCGCTTCGCGCCGCCTCTCCGCCTCCGCCTCGCGAACCCTCTCCACCCGCCTTGCGCTTCTCGGCCCCGCGCTCCTCGCGCTCGTCGGCGCCTTCGTTCTCGCGCTTTCGCTCGCCCTCCTCCTTCCGGTCCTCAAACTTTCCGTTCAAGCCGGTGCGTGACCACCGCCATGCATGGGCCGTTCCAGGGTCCATGCAAACAGGACCCGCCACGCCGGACCGCATCACGTGCGGTTCGCGGCGCGCCAGGCGCGCATGGTCGTGCCGAAGCGCTCCTTGAAGAGCCGCATGGCGTGCTTCGCGGAGCGGAAGCCGCAGGCGCGGACGACGCGCTCTACGGGCAGTTCCGTTTCCCGCAGTTTTTTCTTCACCTGCTCAAGGCGCTCTTCGACAAGCGCCTCCCGGACGCTCTTTCCGGCCACTTGCCGGAAGCGCAGATTGGCGAGCGAGGGCGAAACGCCCAGATGCGCCACCACGTCCGAAACGCCGACGCCGCGCGCGACGTTGCCCCGGATGTAGTCCAGCCCACGCTCCACGAGCGCGACGGCCGGCGCGAGCGCCCTGGTGCTGCGCCGCTCGAACACCGCCACGCTCGACACGCGCCTCGCGTCGGCGGGCGCGTCCGGCTTTTCCATGCGGCGGCGCAGCGCCTCGGCCGCGATTTCGCCCATGCGGACGTGGTCGGGCGCGAGGCTCGTGAGCGGCGGCGCGGCCGTTTCGCAGAGATATTCGTCGTTGTCGACGCCAAGAACGGCCAGGTCTTCGGGCACGGAGATTCCGGCTTTGTCCGCCGCCGCGAGGATCTCGACGGCGAAGTTGTCCGCGTGCGCCATCACGGCGGCCGGTTTCGGAAGGCTCCGGAGCCACCGGCCGAGCGCATCGGCCGAGCCGCCGCCGGGGAGCGCGAAGAGCGCCGCTCTGCGCCCGCGCGCTGCAAGCCGCGCCGCGAATCCGTCGAACCGGCGGCTGTGCGGCGACGAGGCGCGCATCGCGAAACCGAAGGACGCGAACCTTCCTAGCGAGCACAGGTAGTCGGCGCCCATGCTCCCTATTGTTTCGTCGTCGGGTTCCACGACGGAAAACGGAGCCGTGCGTCCCGGCGGCGGGAACGCGCTCGCCCCCGTGCCCAGCGCCACGAGCGGGCCGTTCCAGCCTGCAAGTCCGGCCGCCACGCTGCCGTGCCCGATCGACGCCGCGACGACGCCGCTGACTCCTCCGCCGCCGAGCGCCGCACGGAGCTGCGCGCCGTCCGCGTCCGCCAGATAGTCGATCACCGTGAAGCGCCACGCCCCGTTCGACCGCACGGCCTGCGACAAACCGTGCAGAATGTCCCGGTGCGACGCGAACGAGAGCCGCAGCACGACGACGACGTTGCGGAGTGAGGGAGCGCCTTTTTTCCTGGAGTTGTTCACAGAGTCCGATTTTGGTCCTCTTCCTTCCGCCCTGTCAATAAATCGGATGTCATTGGGAAAACGCCGTTTGCCCCAGAATGTCCCGTATTTTCCTTCCGAAGTGCTCGCCTGCGCGCTTCATCCCCAGATCGTTGAGATGAACGCCGTCCTCTGTTCCGTCATCGTCCGGCGCGAGCGCGGCGGCGTCATCCCCCGCGAAGTGCAGAATCGACCATTTCACCGGATCCTCGGACTTCAGCTTGTCGTAGATGGCGCGTACCGCGGCATCGCGCAGGCGGTGGTGTTCGCCCATGACGAAGACATTGGCCGTGAGGAGGATCGGCGTGCCGGGACGCCGTTCCGCAAGACCGCGGACGAAGCGCTCCATGCGCTCGCGGATCAGCTCCGGCGTCATGTTGGACACGGTGTCCAGGACGTAGAGCGCGGCGTCGATTTCCGACAGACACTCAAGCATGGAGTCTTCCATCTTTCCAGAGCCCGAGAAGCCGAGGTTGACCGCTTCGACATCGGCGAAACGGGCGGCCTGGGCGACCCAGCATCCGCCTGGATGCGCGGCGCTTGCGCCCTGCGTTATCGAGGTGCCGTAGAACACGACCGGTTTCGCGATGCCGCTGCGGCGCGCCGGGGCGGCTTCCACGTAGCGGCCGGGTTCCACTCCGAGGCGAAACTCGGCAATCCCGTTGTAAAGCGGCAGATACACGAGTGTCGTCAGTTCCGGTTCGACTTCCCAGGTGTATTCGGCGCCGAAACTGTTTGGCGGAATGGGGAATGGCGGTTTGACAAAATGCCAACTCCCGTCGGGCCTTTCCTGATATACGTCGATGCCGTCGGCGCCGGATGGAGCCATGTTCCACATCCGGATCACGGGCTTGGTCGTCTTCCAGAAGATTCGCAGTTTCCGGGAGTCGGTTCGAAAGCGGAAGCACAGGCCGGCGGTGTCGGATTGCAGGCCGCGCACGTCCGGTGTCACATGGTCAAGGGCGTCGGCCGGGAGTCGATGGTAGGGGGAGGCGAGTCTCTCCGGCGCGTAGCCGCGACCTTCCATTGGCAGCGCCGTGCCGTCGAACCAGTGCCAGTGCGGCGACGATTCATGTTGCGCCGCGGCATGGGCCGGCGCGGCGGATGGCGTAGCGTCGGTCTCCAGGAAGATGGTGCCGATCTGCCACGCCCCAATGCTGTCCAGTCGGACAATTTGCTCATTCGGCAAGGCGCCGGACCATGTCGGCAGCGGTTTGGCGGCGGCGCCGTCAGGTCCCTGCCACATGGCGGTGGAACCCGCGCTGTTGCGGAGGCGAATCGTGAGCGGGCCGGTGCCTCCAATGGAAAGGTTGAGCAGTGTGACGCTGTCGAGTCGGCCGTCTTCGCGGACGCGCGGCAGGACGCGGAGAGCCTTGCATTCGTCCACTCGGACCGGAAAGGATCCCTTCGTCGCCGCGTCGAGATCGTCCAGCAGTTTCGCGCGGCGGCTCGCTAGCGGAAACTTGTCGGTGTCGGAGATATCGACCATCGGAAGGGATGGCAGCGCGGCGCGGTCGGCGTCGGTCATTTCGCGTCGCGACTTGTCCGTCAGAAACCAGGCCGCGGCGGCGCTGTTCGCGACCGTGACCGGGATCCCGGCGCAGGCAAGGTCAAAGTCCTTCTCGTCGTAGAGGTCGAAGTCGAGCGTCTCGGCGGCGGCTGATCCGACGAAGCGCGCAAGCCCTCCGAGCCTCGTCCGGCGTGTCGAGGAGGCCAGTCGTTCAAAGTATGGCCTTGCCGCGGCGAGCGCGTCCAAAAAGCGGTCGTATTCGTCGGCCGGCAGCGGGTCCTCCGCCGGAAACCAGTAGAGCGAAAGGCTGTCGCATCCGGACGCAAGCGCGAGCGCCGATTCCGTGAGGATTGCGCCGGGCGTCTTGTTGAGCAGATGGCGCGGATAGGTCTCCTCCTCGTAGCAGATCGAGGCGACGGGAAGTGATGTGCCGCGCAGGCGCTCCGCTTCGCGGGCGACGGCGAGGTTCTTCGCGATCATCCCGCGCGGACTCTCCTCGGTGTAGAACCCGTGGCCGGGACGGATTCCGACGGCCGCGCCGCCGGGGCCCGAAAGCGCGCGAAGCAGCGGCTCGTAGCTTGACGCCGTGTAGCGGCGGTTCGCCGACACGGCCTGGTAGGCAATGCGGCAGCGCGAACCAAGTTCGTCTGCCGCCTTGCGCACCTGCGCGCCGTAAATGGCGAGCGACTCGGCGTTGAACTCGCTCCACTCGGCCCGGAGCGGCTCCTGTTCCACGTTTTTGTCGTAGAGGCGCGCGACGAGCGCCTCTCGCGTCAGAGCCCGCCCGGTCTTTTCGTTGAAGGCCGCGATGCATCGGTCGCAGAAGCACCCGTCTGGCTTCGAGATGCCGAGGCGCAGGTCGTCGTCGATCCAGTAGGAGGACGGAGCCGCGACGCGCAGGACGGTTTTCGCGTATTCGCGCTCGTAGTCGAGGACGAACGGCGAGCGAGGGCAGAGAAACGGAATTCTTGCGCCGTCCGCTCCGCGCTGCCATGCGTCGTCCGGAAATTGCGCTTCCCCGGGCCTGGCCGGTCCGTCGTGGCGTTCTCCGTGCCCGAGCGTGAGTCCCTGCTGGTAGCCCGGGAGAATTCCGGCGGCGTCGCAGAGTTCCCGGTATCGGGCGAAGGTGCCGCATTCCTTTTCCAGCTCCGGAATCGTCTTGCGGGATCCTGTCGCGAACCAGAACTCGTCACACGCGCCGGGATGGTTCCGGTGTGTCTGCACGAGAATTCCGAACTCGTCCGGTTTTTCATTGACGGACATCGGGTGCCGGATCACGATGAACGGCCACTTCGCGCCGGGCGTCGCGCCTTGGTTGACTGATGTGGACTCTGCTGGCGAATTTTCGTTCATGGGGAAAAGGTGAAGGATGGAAAGGCGTCCAGTGGAAAATTGCGAATCATGAAGCCAATCGGGTACATGTTCCATGGAGCAACGCCGCGAAGAATACTACTTGGCATGGTCGGTTTCAACCTAGTTTTGTTTCGTTGTTTCAGGGATGAATTTATTGTTGAAAACATCACTTTGGGGGTTGCGGATTTTCGTTTTCCGCACTAGGATCGTCGGTGTCGGCGGCGGTGCAGTCCGTCGCCGCCGGCGCGAAGTTCGAAACCATTCCAAAACGAGGGACGAAAACGATGAAGAAATCAACAAAACGGTCGACGGCGCGCCTTTGCGCGGCGCTGCTCGCGGCGGCGTTCGCCGCGGCGCCGGTCGCCGCCGGCACGGTCGATGTCGGCTGGCGCGAGCGCGCGGAAATCCGCATCGCCGCAGGCGAAACCGCAACGCAGACGGACCGCGTGTCGGTGGACGGCACTGGCCGCCTCTACAAGACGGGCGCGGGGACGCTCGTGCTTCCCGCAGCCTCGGTCGTCCAGCCCGCGCCGCCTGAAATCGGCGTTCTGGGCGGCAACCTCACGCTCCAGGCCGGCGGGGCCGCTCCGGCCATCGCGCGCCCGTCGGTCATCGACGAAAAGGCCGCGCTCTGGCTGGACGCCGCTTCGGCGAATCTCCTCGCGACGAACGGGACCCCGTATCGCCAGGAAGTCCATCCCGACGCTACTCAACTCGTGGCCGAGTGGCTCGACGCGCGCGCCACATCGGCTTCCGATTCGCGCTATCTGCGCGCAACCCCGATCTGGTGGACCGACTCGTCCGCGTCCGTTCATCTCGGCGGCGAGGGGATTCCGCCCGCCGTCGTTTCCGCCTACGGCAAAACCGGCGTCTGGTTCGGCGGCGCGGACGCGGAGAGCGGGCGCGCGAGCGGTCAGTCGCTGCTCCTCAAGTCCGCCGCGCAGGCGACGGATTCGGTGGCCGACGGCGCGAAGTGGACGCTCGACTACACGACGCTTCAGAACGTCTTCCACGTGTTTCTCGTCCAGGCCGTCTCCAACCACTGGGGCCACATCCTCGGCAACTACCTCGGCTCCGCGACTCCCGTCCGCGACTTCTACTCCTCCTATTCCCTTTCCGCAGCGATTCTCCAGTATGGCGGCACCTCCTACGCCGGAGCGATGGACACCGGGCGGATGTTCTTCGACGGCGCGTCCGTCGATCCTTGGACGGATTCCATGGAGAACCACACCGGTCTCCACCTCATGGAGTTCGAGCTCACGGACAGGCCCGCGCAGTTTTCGGCGTTTTTCCGCGACTCGTCGCAGAGCGCGACTGCGGGACTCCTGCGCAACGGTGGCGACTATCTTTTCGAGGCCGTCGTCTTCACGAACAAGGTGACGGACGCCGAGCGCATGCAGGTGCGCGCCTATCTCATGGACAAGTGGGGCGTCCCGGCGTGCGCGGCGGCGCCGACGGTGCGCCTGGAGGGTGGCACGGCGACGTTTGCTCCGGAGTCCGGCTCGCCCGTGACCGTGGGCGGCGCGGGCGCGGCGGCGTTTGACGCCGACGCCTCCGCCGTCCTCCCGCTCGCGCCCGAGGTCGTGGCCGTTCCGGAGTCCGGCGCGGCCTACGCCGTGGAGTCGGGTCTTTGCGGCGACGCGATTTCGGCGGCGCCCGGCGCGACTGGCGTCATCGCCAAGTCCGGGCGCGGCCGCCTCTCGGTCGCGACGCTCCCGGAAAGCGCCGTCTCGGTCGCGGGCGGAGTCCTGCGCCTCGCGCCCGCCGCCGCGCCCTCCGCGGTCGATTCCATCGTCGCGGAGCCGGCGGACTCCTCGTTCGAGTCCTACACGAACAACGCAACGCTCATGAATCTTCGGAATCCGCGCGTCAACACCCGCGTCACCATCACGGCGGGTGCCTCCACTCAGAATTCGGGGTTCAAGCGTGAGGATCTGACGGGCTACTACAACCAGAGCATGGCCATCTACAATTTCGACACCTGCAACACCTACTTTTCATCGTGGCCGGCACCGGACGGAGTCGCCGTGATGATGCTCAAGGGCGAGGGCGTCCAGGCCACCGCCACCGTCACGCCTCCCGCCGACGGCGTTTACGAGTTTTCCTTCTACGCCTCCGGGCGCCAAAACTATCTCAACAAAGGCAACCGCAACCATTTTGAATTCTTCATCGGCGAAGACGAGAGTTCGATGGTCAAGTTCGGCGATCTTGTGAAATCCGATTCCCCCTACTACCGCGTTTACTACCGCACACCGCGCCTTGTCGGCGGCACTCCATATCTGCTGCGCCTTCGCTCGAAGGTCATCGACAGCGCCAACGTCGACGGAACCGTGGATTTCGACGACCTGCGCCTGCGCTTGGTTCCGGATTCTGAACTCGACACGGCCGCCATTCCCGTTCCGAACGGCGATTTCGAGGAAACGGTCGAGCTTCTCAGTCCGACTCTCAACGCAGCCAACACGGCCGAAGGGTGGGAGTTCGCCGTCGAAACCGCGTTCGGCACCGGCGCGACTCCGAACGTCGCCCTCGTCGAGCAGGGTATTTCCGCCTACAACCGCGACTACAACACGTACTCCGGCTCGAAGACCAGCCCCTACACCCGAGCCTTCTACAGCTACTACGACTGCTTCGGCGAGAACGTCTTCGGCTTCGCCCAGCTCGGCCTCTTCGGCGACGGGGCCGTCGCCCGCACCACGTCGCAGTTCGTCCCGCCGTCCGGAACCTACCGTCTGCGGCTCGACGCCTCCCGGCGCTCCACCGTGAGCGTGAACGGGCAGAACATCTCCTCCGCCCCGACGATTGAGGCGAAGGTCTCCGTCGGCGGCGGCGCCGCCGCGTCGGTGGGGTCGCTCACGGTTTTGTCGCACGCGCTCGCCCCGGTCGAATTCCCCGATTCGTTCACGGTGGACGGCACCCAGGCCGTCGTGATCGAACTGCGCCAGACAAGGGCCTCGGGCGGCGCGCTCGTGGACAATCTCGCGCTCGTCCCCGTCGCCGATCCGGAAGAACTGCTCTCGAACGGTTCGTTCGAGGAGTGCACCTCCCGAACCCAGGCCGGATACTACAACGCGAACGACTGGTCCTACGACAACCACGCCGATTCGAGCGTCTCCGGATATTCCTCCTCCGCCGTCTGGGAGCGCTTCGACCGCGACGCGAAGAACTACGACGTCAACATTGTGGACGGCGTCATGCGCGCGAAGATCCGCGGCCAGAGCGAGATCTCGCAGTCCGGGCTCGCGCTTGCCGCCGGGTTCCACCGGCTTCGCTTCTGGGCCGAGTCCCGCCACGCGCAGGGCGCCGCGCCCAACAGCTACGGCCGCAACCCGATCCGCGCCTACCTCACGAGCGGCACGGCGACGAACGACATTGGCTGGACCTACGTCGATTCGACGAACTTCGTCGAGCACGCCTTCCTGTTCCGCGTTCAGCAAGCCGGGACGTACACGCTCCACCTACAGGGCATGAGCGCGCCGGACAGCGACTGGTGGGACGGTGCCGGAACTGCGAACGACCGGCTCTCCCACATCGACGCGGTGTCGCTAAAGGCCGTGGACGCCGCCGACGTTCCGGAAACGCCGGGTCTTTCGTCCGAGACCACGATCGCCGTGGCCTCCGGGGCGCGGCTGGAACTCGAATTCGCCGGGACGCAGCGCCTTGGCTCCCTCCGCCTCGGCGGGCGCGGCACGTACGGCATTGTCTCCGCCGCGACGCACCCCGAATACCTCTCCGGCCCAGGCTCGTTCGAGGTACTGACTCCGGCCTTCGTGATGGTGATCAGGTAGGAGGAGAAATGCCGCGAGTGCGCGGAGGGTAAGGCGGAAAACTAGAATTATATAATTCTAGAAATCTATAAGTCCAGCCTCGAATCCTAGAAGCCTCGAATCCTAGGAACCTGGAATCCTAGAAAAAAACATCACATGACAGATCGCCAGCCATTCCTTTTCCTGTGCGTCGCCTTTGCAGCATCGGCCCACGCCGCCGTCGTGTTCGACGCGCCGGGCCACGCCGCCGTCGAAGACGCGCCCGTCGTGGCGCGCGGCGGCGAACCGGGCGCGGCATGGCGACTCGTCAATTGGCGAAACCGGGAGGTGGAGGGCGCCGCAGGTGTGTTCGACGAGCGCGGCGAGGCGACCCTCCCGCCGCTCCCGGCCGGCTACTACGCGATGGTGAGCGACGATGTGGTGACGACGCCCCCGCCGCCCCGCCTCGCCACGCTTGCGGTGGTGGCCGAAGGCGCGCATCCTGATGCGCGGGCTCCGTCCCGCGCTCCGTCCCGCGCATTCGCCGCCGACGCGGCGCTTTCCTCGATCTCGCGGCGCGGCGCGTTTTTCTGCCCGTGGAACGGCGGCGACACCGAGCGCACGGTCGCGGACCTGCTCGCGCTCTGCGGCTTCCGCCACGTGCGCGACCGGTTGCACTGGCGCCATGTCCAGCCGTCGCCCGACGCCCCGCCCGACTTCGGCCGCTATCTCGCGAACGCGCGGATGCTGCGCGAGCGCGGCATCGGCGTTTCGGGGATGTTCCACGACTGCCCCGCGTGGGCGCAGCCCCGGCGCCGACTTCCCGGCGACCCTCGCGCCCTCTACGACTTCTGCCGCGCCTCCGCCACCGCCTTCGGCGACTGCGCGGACGACTGGGAGTTCTGGAACGAGCCGGACCTCGCCTTCGCGCCGGAACCGGTCTGGGAATACGCCTCGCTTCTGAAGGTCGCCTCTCTCGCCTTCCGGTCGGTCCGCCCCGACATTCCGGTCCTGAACGGCGGTCTTTCGATTCCGCCCTACAACTCGCCCTACTACGAGGCGCTTCTCGAAAACGACGTCCTCCCGTATCTCGACGCCTTCAACTACCACACCTACGCGCCGATTTCGAAATATCCGCAGACGTTCGCGAAACTCCGCGCCGACCTCGCCGCCGCCGGCGCTCCCGACATCCCGATCTGGGTCACGGAGTTCGGCACCGACATGGAGGGTCTGCCGGAAAGCGACGGCGCCATGGCGGGCCGCAAGGCGCACTCTCCCGAGCAGGAGCTGCTCGTGGCGGAGTTCTACCCCAAGGCCGCCATCGCGCTCCAAAGCGAAGGGGTGGAGCGCTCGTTTTTCTTCGTCTTCGCCGCCTACAACGAGCGCGGCGGCCGCAAGGACTGGGGCGTCATCCGCCGCGACGGCACCGTGAAGCCGGTCTTCTCGGCCATGGCGACGCTCCTGCGCGAAATCGGCGACGCCCGGCTCCTCGGCCCGCTCGACGCGCCCGATGGGATTCGCGCCCATCTCTACGAACACCCCGACGGTTCGCAGACCGTGGTCTTCTGGAGCGAGTCCCCGATCGACGCCGCCGCGGGCGGCGTGGTGGCGGCAACGCCGGATTTCGCGCGGGAGTGGACGCTCGCACCTCCGCGTGGAATCTCATTCCGCCTCGTGGACATGTGCGGCGGCGTGTCCGAGGTCGCGCCCGCTCCCGACGGTTTGCTCCGACTTGCGGCCACGCGCTTCCCGGCCTATCTCGCCATCCCCGGCGGAGGACTCTCCCCCGCCGCCTCTTTGTCCTGCGCTCCTAGGGCAGCCGCGAAGCGGCGCCACTGCAACACCCCCCTCGTCCCGCGCATCCGCCTCGACCCGCGCGACTTCGAGATTTCGGGCCGCAAAACGCTCGCTGTGATGAAAGGCGACGCCGGTCGCGCCACGGTCGAACTCTGGAACTTCTCCGACACCGCGCAGACCGGCATGCTGGAAACCGCCGGCGCCGCCGTGTCCGGCCTGCCCGCCGCTCCATTCGAAGTGCCGCCATTTCCCAACGGCCCGGTGGCGTTCGAGTGCACGCTCGCGCCGCAGGCAAGCGGCCAGTCGACCAGCACCCTGGTCCTCTCCGGAGCCTTCGAGGGCCGCCCGATTTCCCGACTCGCCGTGCCGCTGCTTTTCGACAAGGCGTTCACCGCGACCTGCCGCAAAGTCGAACTGCCCTGGCAGGATCCGGCGCTCTGGAAAACCAATTCCTCCGCCGACGCGCACTCGATCTCCTTCGACGCCGCCGACGGCTCGCTCCGATTCGACGCCTCGTGGAAAAGCGCCGCCGCCGACCGCTGGATGTATCCCGAGCGCGCGCTCGACCTTCCACGCGAAAGTCTGGCGGAAACCCTGCGCATTGAGTTCGAGATCCGCAGCGAGCAGGACAAGGTCGAAAACGACTTCAAGTCGCAATATCTCATGCTAGTATTCGGCGACGGGAGCCCCGACCTCTTCATCCCGTTCGACCCGCCCACCGGCGACTGGGAGCGCCGCCGCGTCGATCTGCCGCCCGGCATGGACGCCGCCTCCGTCTCCGCGATCCGCGTCGGCGCCAATCCCCGCGGCACCCGTTGCACCCTTTTTCTCAGGAACCTGACTTTGCTCAAGAACGCAAAATGAATTTGCAAGAACACACACCCCCCCGCCCCGACTTCTGGGACGGCTCCATCTGGATCAGCGCCGCCGACGCCAAGGTGCGTGACGAGGCCGAAGACCTCTGGAAAGGCAAGGCCGAGGCCGAGGACGGCACCGCCGTTTTCACGAAATCCTTCGCGAACCCGAAGCCCGTCTCCGAGGCGTGGTGGACGATGACGGGCCTCGGCGTCTTCCGTGCCTGGGCGAACGGAGCGGAAGTCGGAGCCGAGGACTTCCTCAAGCCCGGCTTCACGCATTACGCCAAAACGAAGCACTCGTTCCGCTACGACGTGACCTCCCTCCTCAAAACCGGCGCCGGCGAAACCAACGAACTCCTCGCCGCCGTCTCCGCCGGCTGGTGGCGCGACAAGATCGTCCGCTTCCACGGCAAACGCTCCGCCTTCCGCGCGGTGCTGCTGCTGCGCCACCCCGACGGCTCCGAGACGCGCGTCTGCACCGACGCGACGTGGCGCGCCTCTGGCGCCGCCGGCCCGGTCACCCACGCCGCGATCTTCGACGGCGAGGACTACGACGCGCGCCGCGCCTTCGGGGGTGCGGGGGCGCAGCCCCCGTCCTTTGCCCCCGCCATCGAAAACACCGAGTTCCGCGGCGAGATCGTGCCGATGGAGGGGCCGTGCGTCGGTCTGCGGCGCGACCTCATGATGGATCCCGTCGAGGCCTACGTCTGGCGCGGCGTCGAGGGCGCGGACGACGAGCGCTTCGGCCGCGTCGTCGTGCGGGAGCGCTTCGACTGCGCCCGGCGCGCGCCGATGACGCTCCGCCCCGGCGAAACGCTCGTCGTTGACTTTGGGCAGAACTGCGCGGCGGTGCCGGAATTCGAGTTTTCCGCCGCGCGCGGCGTCGCGCTGACCGCGCGCCCCGCCGAGATGCTCAACGACGGCGACGGCGAAAAGTCGCGCAACTGCGACGGTCCCGGCGGATCGGCGCACTTCGCCGAATACCGCGGCGCCCGCACCCGGGCGCGATACGTCTTCGCGGGCGACGGCGTCGAGGCCTGGAATCCGACGTTCACGTATTACGGAGGGCGCTACCTCTCGATCGAGGTCGAGGGCGGCGCGGCCGAAATCCGGCGCGTCCGGTGGATTCCGGTTTCGTCGATCTCCGCCAAGGCGGAGACCGGATTCCTCGAAACCGGCGACGCCGCCCTGAACCGCTTCGTGTCGAACGTCCTCTGGGGGCAGCGCTCCAACTACCTTTCCGTCCCGACCGACTGCCCGCAGCGCGCGGAGCGCCTCGGCTGGACGGCGGACACGCAGGTGTTCGCCAAGGCCGCGTCCTACAACGCCGACGTGGACGGCTTCCTCCGCAAGTGGATGCGCGACATGCGCGACACGCAGTATCCCGACGGCTCGTTTCCCGGCGTCGCCCCTGCCGGCATGATCGGCGAGGCGGCCCACCAGTTCGGCTGGGCGGACGCCGGGATCATCGTGCCCTACACGATCTGGCGGCACTTCGGCGACCGCCGCGTCGTGGACGAGAACTGGGACGCGATGGCGCGGTATCTGGCGCTCGTCGAGAACATGAAATTCGCCTCTCCCGAAGCGCGCAACCATCAGTGGGCCGACTGGCTCTCGCTCGAAAAGCTCGAAACCGCGAGCGGCCGCGCCTACGTGGGCGGCGTGAAGAACGTGCCGCCCGTGAAGCCCGACGCGCTCGTGCTGTGGCAGTTCCTCGGCTGCTGCTACTGGCTGTGGGACGCGCGGATGATGCGCGAAATGGCCGAAAAGACCGATCGCGCCGCCGACGCCGCGCACTACGTCGCCATGGAGGGCCGCGCCCGCGCGTTCCAGCGCGAAAAATTCGTGGATCCGTCGGACGGGATGCTCATCCCGCTCTTCCGCGACATGCAGACCCCCGCGCTCTTCGCGCTCAAGCTCGGCCTGCTCGATCCCGCCCCCGCCGCCGCGACGCGCGACGCGCTTTTCGCGAACATCCGCGAACACGGGACACGGCTCAAGACCGGATTCCTCGGCACGGCGATCCTGCTCGACGTCCTCACGCAGCTCGGCGCCGACGAACTCGCGTATTCGCTCCTGCTTCAGCACGCCTGGCCAAGCTGGCTCTACTCCGTGGACCAGGGCGCCACGACGGTCTGGGAAAGTTGGGACGCCTGGACGCGCGACCGCGGCTTCGCCGACGGCAACCGCTCCTTCAACCACTACGCCTACGGCGCGATCGTCGCGTGGATGTATTCCACCATGGCCGGCATCCGCGAAGACCCGGAGCGCGGCGGCTTCCGCCACTTCGTCCTGGCGCCGCATCCCGATCCGCGCGTCGGCCACTGCACTGCGCGCTACCGCTCGCCGCAGGGCGAAATCGAAAGCGCGTGGCGCTACGACGAAACCGGCGCGTGGCGCTGGGACTTCTCCATCCCCGAAGGCACGACCGCGACCGTCGTCGTCCCGGGCCGCGAACCTCGCGTTTTCGCCCCCGGTCGATACTCCGAAGTCAAAAGCTAAAAAACCGCTGGCCGTCGCGGAATCCGGGCGGGGTCGAGACCTTCGAAGTCGTCTCGCGAACCCGGCGCGGCCGTGGGGATTGCACTTGCAATTCGCGCCGCCGGGCGGGTCAGTAGAGAAACAGCATTTCCCGGTACTTCGGGAGGGGCCAGGCGGCGTCGTCCACCTCGTGCTCGAGGGCGTCTACGGTTTCGCGGACGGCCGCCATGGCGGCGAGGACGGCCCCGGGATCGCCGGCGGCGAGGGCCTTTTCGAGGCCGGCGCAGCGCGACGAAAGGTCGTCGAGGCCGCGGCCGAGCGTCTCGGCCTCGGCGCGGAGGCCGGCGAGGCCGGCCGAGAGGCCGTCCGCCGAGGCGCGTCCGAGCGTGGTCGCGGCCTTGGAGTAGGCGTCCACGACGACGGGGAGGATCATGCTCCGGGCGATTTCGAGCGCGATGCCGCCCTCGATGCCGACCTTCCGTTCGTACTCTTCGAGCGCGACCTCGTGGCGGGACTCCATCTCGACCTTCGAGAGGACGCCGTACTTCGCGACGAGCGCCTGATTGGCGCCGTCGAGGAGAGGGGCGATGG
Organism: uncultured Verrucomicrobiota bacterium; assembly: GCA_946534105.1. Lineage (GTDB taxonomy): Bacteria > Verrucomicrobiota > Kiritimatiellia > RFP12 > UBA3636 > UBA3636. Next base: position 24,507 of record CAMNCG010000005.1, on the reverse strand, counting down.
CCTGCCGCGTGTCGCGGAGGTTGGGAAGCCCGCGGCGGTCCGCCTCGGCGACCCATTCGGCGGAATAGCCGTCGCCGTTGAAGATCACGCGCTCGTGCTTGCGGAAGACGCGGCGCAGGAGCGCCTGGAGCGTGTCGTTGAACGCCTCCGGCGGCGACTTTTCGAGCTGGTCGGCGAAGCGGTCGAAGGAATCGGCGACCATCACGTTGAGGAACATGTTCGCGGCGGCGCAGGGCTGCGAGGCGCCGGGCTGGCGGAACTCGAACTTGTTGCCGGTGAACGCGAACGTGGAGGTGCGGTTGCGGTCCGTCGCGTCGCGCGGGAGCGGCGGCAGGGTGTCCACGCCGACGCGGAGCGTGCCGGCCTTGCGCGCGGCGCCGCGGGAACCGCGCGCGAGCGCGGACACGACGTCGGCGAGCTGGTCGCCGAGGAACACGGAGACGACCGCGGGCGGCGCCTCGTTTCCGCCGAGGCGGCAGTCGTTACCGGCGCCCGCCGTGGTGGTGCGCAGCAGGTCCGCGTGCAGGTCGATCGCGCGGACGACGGCGCAGAGCACGGTGAGGAAGATCGCGTTCTGGGCGGGATCGTCGCCGGGATCGAGCAGGTTGCGCGCGCCGTACGCGAGCGACCAGTTGTTGTGCTTGCCGCTGCCGTTCACGCCGGCGAAGGGCTTTTCGTGCAGGAGGCAGACGAGGCCGTTGCGCTCGGCGCACTGCCGCAGAACCTCCATGACGAGCATGTTGTGGTCCACGGCGAGGTTGAGCTCCTCGAAGACGGGGGCGAGCTCGAACTGCGCCGGCGCGACCTCGTTGTGGCGCGTCTTGGCGGGGATGCCGAGGCGCCAGAGTTCGCGCTCCGCCTCCTCCATGAACTTCAGCACGCGCGGGCGGATGGCGCCGAAGTAGTGATCCTCCAGCTGCTGGTGCTTGGGCGGCGGCGCGCCGAAGAGTGTGCGCCCGGTCTGCACGAGGTCGGGACGCTGGAGCCAGAAGGCGCGGTCCACGAGGAAGTACTCCTGCTCGGCGCCGAGCGTCACGCGCACCGGTTCGTCCGGAAGGCCGAAGCAGCGCATGAGCCGGGTCGTCGCCTTCTTGAGCGCCTGGATGGAGCGCAGCAGCGGGGTCTTGCGGTCGAGCGCCTCGCCGCCGAAGGAGCAGAACGCCGTCGGGATGCAGAGCGTGGCGCCGTTGGCGTGGCGCTTGATGAACGCCGGGGACGTCGGGTCCCACGCCGTGTAGCCGCGCGCCTCGAACGTGGAGCGGATGCCGCCGTTCGGGAAGGACGAAGCGTCGGGCTCGCCGAGCACGAGGTTCTTGCCGGAAAACGCGAACACCGCCTTGCCGCCCGCGGCGGGCTCCAGGAAGGCGTCGTGCTTCTCGGCGGTGCCGCCGTTGAGGGGCATGAACCAGTGCGTGAAGTGCGTCGCGCCGCGGTCCACGGCCCATTCCTTCATGCCGTGCGCGACGTCCGCCGCGATGGCGGGGTCGAGGGGGGCGCCGGAATTCACCGTCGCGAGAAGCTTTTCGGCGACGACCTTCGGCAGATACTTGCGGATGGCCTGCTCGCCGAACACGTCGGAGCCGAAGTCTTCGATCGTCGCGCGCGCCGGAGGGGCGGGCTGCTCGGCGGCTCTCGCGGCGAGGGCGTGGATGGCGTGAATGCGGTCGTTGTGCATGGCACGAGACTCCGGTGATTCGCTCAGACCTCCGCGAGCACGCGGAGTGCTTCAAGGTAGCGCGCGCGGGTCTTCTCGACGATGTCATCGGGAATCTCCGGCGCCGGCGGCTCGTGGTTGAAGTGGATCGAGTCGAGCCAGTCGCGGACGAACTGCTTGTCGAGCGACGGCGGGTTGGAGCCGGTCCGGTACTCCGCCGCCGGCCAGAAGCGCGACGAATCCGGGGTCAGCACCTCGTCCGCGAGGACGAGCGTGCCGTCCTTGCGACGGCCGAACTCGAACTTCGTGTCGGCGATGAGAATGCCGCGCTCCGCACCGTACCTCTCCGCGCCGGTGTAGAGTTTCAGCGTAAGGTCGCGCAGTTCGCGCGCGGCCTCCGCGCCGACGCGCCCTTCGAGCGCCTCCGGGGAAATGTTTTCGTCGTGCGCGCCGAGCTCGGCCTTGACGGAGGGGCAGAAGAGCGCCTCGTCGAGCTTGCCGGCCTGCTCCATCCCGGCGCGGACCGGCTGGCCGTGCACGGTTCCGGTCTTGCGGTATTCGGCCCAGCCGGAACCGACGAGGTAGCCGCGGGCGATGCACTCGACGGGGACCATGTCGAGCTTCTCGACGATCATGGAGCGCCCGTCGAGGTCGGCGGCGTACGGCCGCAGCACGGCGGGATAGTCGCGCACGTCCGCCGTCACAAGGTGGTTCGGGACTCCGGAAAAGAACCGGAACCAGAAAAGCGACAGCTGGGTGAGGACGCGGCCCTTGTCCGGCACGCCGTTGGGCATGATCACATCGAACGCGGAGAGGCGGTCGGTTGCCACGAAAAGCAGGGAGTCGCCGAGGTCGTACACGTCGCGGACCTTGCCGCGGGCCGGCGGCGGCAGACCCTCGATGGAAGAGGAAAGCAGCGCGTGGTTCTTGTCGTATTTCATGTTTTTTTCGGCTTCCGCCGTCCATGGCGGCGCGGAAAGGCCGCGCCCGCCCGATGCGGTCGGAGCGGAATCATAGCAAAAAGGGCACATGCCGGCGCGTCGGCGGAGGAAACGCCCGACCCCGCGCGGCGGACGCGCGCGCGGACGGACGCAGATTGTGGTACAATCGGCGGCACGGTGCCGCGACGCGCGGCCGCCACCCTTCCCCACCGAAACCCCGCCACCCCGCATGAACATCGCCCTCACTCTCGGATCCTTCGTTTTCTTCACCGCCCTCGTGGCCGCCGTCACCTGGTGGAAAAGCCGCGGCGGGGACTCGGGCTCCAACGACGGGTTCTTCCTCGCCGGCCGTTCGCTCACGTTCCCGTTCATCGCCGCGTCGCTGCTGCTCACGAACCTTTCCACGGAGCAGCTCGTCGGCCTCAACGGGCAGGGCTACACGACGGGCCTCGCGGTGATGATGTGGGAGGTCGTCGGCGTCATCGCCATCGTCCTGATGGCGCTCTTCTTCCTCCCGAAATTCCTGAAGAGCGGCATCACGACCGTGCCCGAGCTGCTGGACATCCGCTTCGGCGGCCGCGCGCAGCTGGCGTGCAACGTGATCTTCATGCTCGCCTACATGTTCATCCTGCTGCCGATGATCCTCTACACCGGAGCGAAGGGCATGATGGGCATCCTCGACCTGCACGCCGCGACGGGCATCGCGAGCGACACGTCGCTGCTCTGGCTGATGGTCTGGCTCATCGGGTGCATCGGCTCGGTGTACGCGCTCTTCGGCGGCCTCAAGTCCATCGTCGTCTCGGACCTCCTGAACGGCATCGGCCTGCTGACCGGCGGCTTCATGATCACGTTCTTCGGCCTCTGGGCGTGCGGCGCGATCGACCCCGCCACCGGCGCGAAGGGCGCCGGCTCGATCGTGCGCGGCCTGCAGAACCTCGCGGCCGACGTCCCGGAGCACGTCAACTCCATCGGCGCGGAAGGGAGCCAGGCGCCGTTCCTCGAAATCTTCACGGGCATCATCCTGATCAACGTCTTCTACTGGTGCACCAACCAGCAGATCATCCAGCGCACGCTTGCCGCCTCGTCGCTCGAAGAGGGCCAGAAGGGCGTGCTGCTCTGCGGCCTGCTGAAGCTGATCGGGCCGCTCTACCTGGTGCTCCCCGGCATCATGGCCTTCTTCCTCTTCAAACACGGCGCGATCGCGCCCTCCTCGCCCGCGGTGGTGGACCCCGACACGGGCCTGCTGCGCGAGGCGAACGCCTACGGTGAACTCGTCCGCACGGTTCTGCCGCCATGGCTCGCGGGCTTCTTCGCGGCCGTGATGGCGGGCGCGGTACTCTCGAGCTTCAACTCGGCGCTCAACTCGACCTGCACGCTCTTCTCGCTCGGCATTTACAAGAAGCTCCGCCCGCAGGCGCCGGACCTCACGTGCGTGAAGGCCGGCAAGTGGTTCGGCCTCGCCATCGCGATCGCGGCGATGACCCTCTCGCCGATGCTCGACTCCGTCGGGTCGATCTTCAAGTACCTGCAGAACATGAACGCGATCTACTTCATCCCGATCCTCGCGGTGGTGCTCATCGCGCTCGTCTCCCGCCGCGCACCCGAAGGCGCCGCGCTTTTCGGGCTCGTGGCGGGCGTCGCGCTCATCGCGGCGGGCTATTTCGTGCTGCCGCACGTCCCGGGATGCGACGTCGTCGGAGCGATGGGCGAGTACCACTTCGTCGGCGCGTGCTTTCTGCTGCTGCTCGACGCGATGCTCCTGATCCGCCTCGTCGCGCCGCGCCGGACCCCGCACGAGTTCTCGGACGCGAAGGCCGTCTCCCTCGAACCCTGGAAGGGAGCATGGATCGCGAGCGCGGCGCTGATTCTGGTGATTCTGGGCATCTATGCGGCGTTCGCGGACTTCTCGGTCCTCCGGGACGCCGCCGGAAACTACCCGTTCGGCCGGTTCCTCGCCCGCGCCGTCCCGGCGGCGCTTCCGACCGCTGTTCTCTTCTGGCTCGACCGTCGGTTCGACCGCCGCGCGTGAGCGGACGCTGCGCGGGCCGCCCCGGACGGGTCCTCCTGGATTGCCCGGGGCGGGACTCGAACCCGCACGGCCTTGCGGCCAAGGGATTTTAAGTCCCCTGCGTCTGCCGTTTCGCCACCCGGGCGGGAGGATCGTCTACGCGAGCTTCGGCGCGCGGGCGAGGAGGCATTCCTCGGCTTCGGCGCTCCAGAGGCCCCGGTGGGCTTCGCAGATGCGGTCGAGCTCGGCGTACATGGGATCGGAGCGGCCGAGGCGGGAAAAGTCCGCGATCGGCGTCATCGGCATCTTCAGATGCGTGTAGACGAGGCGTTTTCCGCCGGGAGTCTCGTGCAGGGTCTTCGTCGCCTCCCCGGCGCTGTCGAGGCCGCCCACGTGCGTGATCATCACCTCGGGGCGGAGGATGCCGCGCGCGATCCAGTCGAGCGAATCGGCCATGTCCTTCACGTCGCCGCCGGAGGAACCCACGCAATGGTGCCCCATGTAGTGCACGTTGTAGAAGTTGAACGGAGCCGAGAACGCCTGGTCCATGGGGCCGGCGAAGAAGTTGAGGCAGCCGCCGAAGCCCAGGAGGTCCGAACACTGCGTGACGAGCTGCGGCACGGCCGCGAAAAGCATCACGTCGTCGTATCCGCCGCCCGTCGCCGTCGGGTTGCCGGAGCGCGTCTCCGCGTCGACGTTGACCGCCTTGAGCTCCGCCACGGGATCGGCGAGGCCTTTCGTGTTCACGAAGTGGAGCTCGACGCCGCCCACGACGCCGGAAGAGCGCCCGCGGTCCGGCGCAGGCAGCCCGAAGACGCGCGCCGCGCGCGCCAGCCGGTCGTCGTCCACGTCCGTCACCACGAGCCGGCGGGGCTTCGCCTCGGGATTGCGGCAGGCGATGTCGACCGCGGCGAGGCCCATCGCGCCGCATCCGGCGAGGAGCAGCATCGTGCCGCCGTTCTCGACGCCCATGCGGTGGACGTGAGAATTGAAGGCGTTGTGATAGCTCGTGCGGAACGCGCTCACGATGCAGCTCACGGGCTCCGCGAGGGAGCAGGCGAAGAACGGCCCGTCGCCGTCGCACGGAAGAAGGCACCCCTGCTCCAGCACGATGTCGGGGATGCGGATCGCCGTCGTGTCGCCGCCCATCGTCGTCCAGGCGTAGCCCATCGTCTCGAGCTCGCGGCCGGGGATGTTGAACGCCGGCTGCACGCTCACGCGCTGGCCGGGACGGTATTTTCCGCGCCACTTGGCGCCGACTTCGCGGACGACGCCGCAGACTTCGTGCCCGATCATGACCGGATTGCGGTCGATGTCCTTCGGCACGCGCTTGTGCGCCTTGCCGAGCGTCACCGCCTTCCAGTCGCTCATGCAGATCGTGTTCGTGACGATCTCGACCAAGACCGCGTCCTCGCCGGCGCCTTCGAGCTCGACGGATTCGAGGCGGACGTCGCCGGCCCCGTACAGCCGCAACGAAAGTGCTTTCATCGGATCCCTAGGCGTGCGTGAAGGAAGCGGACATGTCCACCGGTTCCGAAGACGCCTTCACCGTCTTGTCGCCGCGTTTCGAATTCTTGATCAGGCTCTTCAGCGTGCGCTCGAAAGCCGCGGGGTCGAGCGGGAGCTCCACCGTCTTGTCCTTGAGGGAGCTGTAGAGCATCGCGTTGGCGAGCTCGACGGACTTGATGCCCTCTTCGGCCGGAGCGATGAGCGGCGCCCCGGTGCGGACGGCGTCGACGAAGTTCTGGAGGATGCCGACGTGCTGCTTGCCGTTGCCGTCGGCCGGAATGTCGATCGTCCAGGTTTCGGGAGCGCCGAACATCTTGTCGGTCGTGCGGAGGAATTCGCCCTGGCCGACGACGTTGCGCGTCCACGTGATCTTCCCGTTCTCGATGACGATCTTTCCGTTTTCGCCGCACGCTTCGAGACGGTTCGTGCCGGGAGCTTCGCCTGTCGTCGTGATGAAGACGCCGGTGGCGCCGTTGGGGTACCTCAGGTACGCCGTCACGTTGTCCTCGACCTCGATGTCGTGCCACTTGCCGAGGTCGCAGAACGCGCGGACGGATGACGGCATGCCGAAGAGCCACTGCATGAGGTCGAGCTGGTGGGGGCACTGGTTCATCAGCACGCCGCCGCCCTCTCCCTTCCACGTGGCGCGCCAGCCGCCGCAGTCGTAGTAGTGCTGGGGACGGAACCAGTTGGTGATGATCCAGTTCACGCGCGTGATTTCGCCGAGCTGGCCAGAGACGATGATGTCGCGCAGCTTCACGTAGTGCGGGTCGGTGCGCTGGTTGAACATCGCGCCGAAGAGGACCTTCTTGTCCTTGTGGGCGGCGATGAGGCGCTGGCAGTCGGCCTTGTGCACGGAAATCGGCTTTTCGACGAGCGTGTGGACGCCGCGGGAGAGGGCGTCGATGCCAATCGTCGTGTGCGCGTAGTGAGGCGTTTCGATCATCACCATGTCGACCTCGCCGGAGCGGATGAGGTCGCGGCTGTCCGCAAAGCACTTGTACTTGCCCGCGAACCGCTCCATCTTCTCGGGCACGATGTCGCAGACCGCCGCGAGTCGGGCGTTGGCGATCAGGCCCTTTTCGATGTTGGCGATGTGGTTGGAACCCATGGTGCCGAGTCCGATCACTCCGATCCGGACTTCGGAAGGCGGTGTTTTTTTCATTGTTTCCGAGCGTTGCGTGGTTTTGCGAGAAGCATGTCCTTCGCGCGGTTCCGGTATTCTGCCCGTTTTCCCCGCCAATTGCAAGCGAGATCGCGCGCCACGAGGTGAGAGGAAGTCTGTCCTTTTTTTTATTAGGTCGTTTCCTACAGGGCGTCGAAGGCGAAGACGCGGGCCGGGCCGCCGCCCCAGGTCGATTCGACGATGAGGCGCAGGGCGTCGGCCTCGACGGGGGCGCCGAAGGCGATCTGGCGCAGGCGCAGGAAGTTTTCCGGATCGGAGAAGACCGTGCGCCATGCGCCGCCTACGCGGGCGTCGACGCGGAAGGCGCGGGCGAGCGGGGCCGGCATTTCGGCGCGCTCGGTCGTGGCCTCGAGTTTGCGCATGCGCTTGCCGGTGAAGGTCATCTGCGAGTCGAAGACGACGCGCGCGCCGGAAAGGCGGCGCGGCGTCGGCCACTCGTAGGTTGCGCAGGGCAGAGCCTGCGCATCGGGATGAGCGCATGGCAGAGCCTGCGCATCAGGATGAGCGCAGGGCAGCCACATCCCGTTTTCGGCGCCGTCCGGGGTCTCTCGGTCGATGCCGCTGCGCAGGACTTCGCATTCGGGCGCGCAATGCGCTTCGCGCGTGAGGGCGGAAGGTTGGCGCCAGCGATACGGGAGCATGCAGTCGTCGTTTTCGAGCGTTGCCTGGAGTGCGCAGACATCGAGCCGCGAAGGCTCAGCGCCGCTTGCGACGCACTGTGCGGCGGCAGTGCCGACGGCCTGTCCGAGCGCGGCGCAGGTGCCCATGACGCGGGTGGCGGAGAGCCCCATGTGGGTGCAGGAGATGTCGCGCCCCGCGAACATGAGGTTCGGGACGTTGCGCGAATACAGGCAGCGCCACGGAATGCCGAAGGGCGACGGGCAGCCGTATTCCACCGAGATGCGGCCCTTCTTGAAAAAGGCGTCGGGGTGGTGGTCGTCGAGCGTCCAGCCGCCGTAGGCTACGACGTCGTCGAAATGCCCGCCGGAGAGGACGTCGCCCTGGGTGAGGATGTGCGGGCCGATGAAGCGCGTGGATTCGCGCTTGCCGGGCAGCGCGCCGATCCAGTCGAGCTCGTAGCCGCGCCCGCGGCCGTCGGGGTGGTTCTTGATGTATTCCCACACGCCCCACGCGATTTTCTTCAGCTCCTCCTGGATGGCGTTCGCGTCGCCGATCGTGTCGAGGTTGCCGCCGTATTCGATCCACCAGAAGTTGTTCTCCTCCGGGTAGAGGCGCAGGTAGTTTACGCGCTTGGTGCCGGCCGGCGGCGGCGGCTCGTCCGCCGGGCGCGCGAAATCGGCGTCGGTGAAGTGGTATGCGCCCGGCGGCGCGCGGAACGGGTGGTGCTCGTCGGCGCGCCGGAGCTGGAGCAGGATGGAGTTGCCCATCGTCCTGCGGTCGCCGCCCTGCTGGAGATACGTTTCGCCGAATTCCGCCGGGTCTTCGCGGCCGTGGCGGAACTCCGCGCCGGAGAGGCGCAGGATGCCGTCGCCCGAGCAGTCGGCGAAAAGGCGGCCGGCTATGCGGTAGCGCGTCTGCGAGTTGGAGTTCCAGGCGAGGACGGCCACGATGCGGCCGCTGTCCATTTCCACGTCGCACACCGAGGTGTTGAGAAGGAGCGTGATGTTCGGCTCGGAGCGGACCGTGGAGAGAATCACATCGTCCCACAGCGTGTAGCGCAGGAGCGGGTTGTAGTAGAAGTTGCGAAGCTGCAGCTCCTCCAGAATGCCGGCCTCCTTGTTGCAATCGCCATGTGCTCCCATGATGCCCATGCGCATCTCGCTGGAGGCGTTGCCGCCGAGGACCGGGCGGTCCTGGATGAGCGCGACCGTGGCCCCGTGGCGCGCGGCGGCGAGCGCCGCGCACACGCCCGCGAGCCCGCCGCCCACGATGACGAAATCCGCTTCGACTGCGACGTCGCGGAGGAGTGGCGGCGCGGATTTTTCGGAAGGAATCGACATTTTACGGTTGAAAAGTTGAAAGGTTGAAAAGCGAAAGCGCAACTCGTATACGCTTTTTGGCGTAGTGCGGGTGGCGGGCTGTGGAAAGACGGGCCGGATTTACCCTTGGACCGGATAAAATGATACCAAAAACTTTTTACGCGCCCTTCAGCCGGCGGAGGACCCGGAACAGGACGCTTGGATGGTCGGTCGAAAAGGCGTCGAAGCCCAGCTCGCGGAGCCGGAGATAGGTTTCCTCCACGGCACCGCCCTCAAACGGCATGGCGGCGACGGGAATGCCGCGGGCATGGAGCTCGGTGATGTATCGTCCAAGGCATTCGGGGCGCGGCACCAGCGGCACGGGCGCTTCCCAGTCGCACCAGACATGGAGCGACACGAGCGAAACGCCGCGGAAGTCCCCGGCCCGCAGTTTGTCCATTTCCCCATCGTCATACGCCTCGAACGCGGCGGCGCCGGTGGCGTCGTGCGACGGACCCGGAAAGGTTCCGATCCAGAACATCGTCTTGCCACCGGGAACGTTCTGCGTCCATTCGAGCGTTTTGTCATACCACATTCCGGTGTAGTAGATCTGGTCCAGGACGCCGTGTTCGCGCGCCTTATCCGCGATGGCCCAGGGGCCGAAACCCTTTTCGTCGACAAAGCACAGCCGTTCCGGATGTCCCTCCATGGCGGCGAAGACGGCGTCAATGGTCGGGATGCGGTGGTGGGCGAAGTCGGGCGAGAGATAGGAGCCTACGTCGATGTCTCGGATGTCGGCCCAGTCCAGTTCCGACGACACGTCGGCGTCGGCGAGGGCGTCGGAGACTCCGCGCGCGGTGCGGCGCAGCGTGGGGTCGTGGAGCATGATGCCCACGCCGTCCCTTGTCCTGCGGCAGTCGCATTCCACGGCCGCCCCGTGTTCCCAGCACCAGAGGAAGGTTTCCAGCGTGTTGTCAGGCCGTTCGGCCGCTCCTCCACCACGATGGACATGGGAAAGGGAGAGGCCGCCCGTCGCACCGGGGAATTTCATCGCACAGCCCCCCGCAAGCCCTCCAGGAGCGCCCGCTTGCGCGGGGTGACCTCCCTGGCCGGAACGATCTTGCCGTCCTCGACGGTCATCTCCACGTTCCAACTCTTGGATTCGCGGAAGGCGTGATAGGTCCAGTCCCAGCCGTATTCCTCGAAGAGCGCGATGCAGTCGCGCAGGTAGTTCTCCGCGCCGGGCGCCCAGACGGAGGCGGAGAACTCGCCGACGTAGATGCGCGTGCCGGGGTTCTTCTCGCAGAATTCGCGCACCGGTTGCAGGATTCCGCGCAGCCAGTCGCGACCGAATCCGCATTCCGTGTCCGGCCACCGGAGCGAATTTGCCGGCGCCGCCTGTCCGTGGTTCGTGCCCTGGTGCGTGTAGGCGACGGGCGCGTACATGTGGAGCTGGTAGATCACGCCATCAAGAGGCACGGGCTTCATCTGCGCGTAGGTCGGGGCCTGGCACCACATGTTCGACTCGAAGATGATCGGCGTTTCCGGGTCTTCCTCGCGCACGGCCTTCGCCGCGGCGAATTGCACGGACCAGTAGTCCAGGCCGTCAGGGGACGGCTTATTGTTCGTCGGCTCGTTGATGAGGTCGTAGCCGTAGATGCGGCGGTCTCCCCGGAAGCGGCGGGCAATGCGCCGCCAGGTTGAGATGAAGTGGTCGGCGTATTCGCGTTCGTGGAACATGTTCATCTCGCCGCCTTCGCCGCGTCCTCCCGGCGGGACGTGCAGATCGACGACGATGCGCAGGCCGTATTTCCCCGCCCAGTCGAGAACGTCGTCGAGGACATCGAGTTTTCCGTCCACCCACTTGTCGAATTCGGCGAGATCGCGGTTGGCGTTCTTCTTGCCCCAGCCGACGGCCATCTGGTAGCGGGCGAGGTTGGCTCCCCACGAAGCGAGGGTGCGGAGGTCTTCCTCCTTCACGCCCCAGGAAGGCAGCATCGCGCCGCGATATCGCGCGGCCTGAAGGGCCGCGCTGTCATGTTGGCTTGGCGGAGCGATGCTCGACGCCTGAAGGGCCGCGCGGTCATGCTGATCGGCGGCGGAATGCGGTTCCGGCGTGGCGGCGGCGAGTGCGCCGCCGCACAGGGCGCAGCAGGCAATCGCAAGAGCGCGTGACATACTTTTCAACCTTTCAACTACCTTATGGTCAGCACGGTGCAGTCCGGCTCCACCGTGATCGCGCCGATGCCCTGGAGGAACTCCGGCGCGGTCGCGGCCGTGACGGTGCCCGTGTAGGAGACGCCGCCGAGTTGGAGCGAGGAGACGGTGACTTCGCCCGGATAGTCGAGCGAAAGGCGGGCTCCGCCGGCGACGGAAAGCCGCGGCTTTGAGGCAAAGGACGGGGCGCTTGCCACCGACGCGGCACGCACGGAGACGCCGTCGATGAACGCGCGGCGGTTCTCCTCCACCGTGCCCGCGATGCGGAGCACATGCGACCCGGCCGATGCCCGGAAGAGAACCGAATATTCGTTGAAGTTGGAGCAGAACGGCGTCACGGTCGCGATGTCCGTCTCCGTTCCGCCTTCCGGCGCGATGGTGACGCGAAGCGGAAGCCGGCCGCTGTTGGCGCGGTCGTCGACGCGTTCGTGGGCCGCGAACCGGAGACGGTAGATTCCGTCGGCTGGAATTGCGATCGTCCATGTCACGGCGCCTTTTCCGCGGAGCGCCATGCCATAGGCACCTTCGTAAGCGTTGTACCCGCCCTCGCCCGAAGCGGCGTCGGCATACCGGAAGCGCCACGATTTGTTCTGCCAGTGCGACGAATCCGCCGCGAATCCCACGGACGCCCGCTCGAATCCTCCGTTGGCGACAAGCTCCACGCCTTCGCCCGCCGTGGTCTCCGGCACGTAGCGCAGGGCCACCTCGTCGATCGTCCAGCCGTATTCCGTCGTGTCGGCGGAACCGGTTTTGAAGCCAACGACATACGCGCCGGCCTCGGCGACCGTGAACCGCCCGTAGGTGCGCGGCCACGGCGTCAGGCCGTCGGGGAGCGCGGCGATCTTTTCCGCCTCCCCCCACGTCGGGCCGGCCCATACGCCCATCTCGTAGGCACCGGTGGTCTTGTTGGCCGACGAAACGCAGGAGAGCTCGTAGGTGCCGGGCTTCGGCAGCGTGACGATTGCGTATGCGACGGCGTCGGCGTTTTTGAGGAACAGAACGGCCTCGCCTCCGGCCGGCGGAATGTCGGCCTTGCACGTCGTCGCCCAATTCTCGTTGACCCGCTTGAAATACGCCTTGTATCCGGTCATGTGCCAGCCGTCGGACTCGCTGCCGAGCGCGGTTGACTGGAAACTGTATTTGTCGGGGTTCCGCACGAAATATTCCTCGAATCCGGCATTGGGGACCGAGACGTCCAGTCCCGTCCCGGCGGCCCATGGCGCGCCCGGGGCGAATTGCGCCGCCGATTCCGGCGCGGCGAGGACAAGCGCGCCTTCCTCGACGCGGACCGCGCCGACGTTTTCGCCAACGGCTTTCACGCGGGCTTCCGCGCCGCCGGTCTTCACGAACGCATTGCCGCTTCCGAGCGAAATCGACAGGGCGGTCCCGTCGGAGCGCTGAAGTTCGGCGGAGGGCGACGCGACGTTCGTCGAAAGGACGTAGGAGGCGTCGAGCGTCTGCCCGGCTCCGGCGGAAAGCGCCGGCGCCATGCCGCCGCGCACGACGACGCGGCCTTCCTCCAGCGAGAAATCGCCTGCAAATGGCACCATGCCGCCGCTCGGGCCGATCACGAGATCGCCCGCGCCAGTCTTGGAAACCGAGCCTTCGCCGGAAAACGCGAGAGGTCCGGTAGCCATCCCATCCCCGGGCGCGGCCGCCGCCACCGCTTCGGCCGCGACGCCGATGCGACCCACGTCGGAATCAAGGTGAGTCAGGCCGGACGAGGCGTCGGGCAGTGCCCACTTTGCCATGAGGTAGCGCTCGACTTGCGCGAATTCCGCTTCGGTCAGTTTGTTCGTGAAGAGAATCGCCTCGCAGAGGTAGTCGCCGCCGATGGCGTTGCCGTTGTTGCGCATGCGGAAGAAGTTGTTGAAATTCTGGAACCCGTCCCGCAGGGTTCCGGACAGGAGCTGGACGCCCTTGCGCGGCGGAACGGAAAATGCGTCGATCACCTGGCCGTCCAGCGCAAAGCGGGCGGTCTGGACATAGCCGTTGTCGGTGTCGGCGCTCAGGAAGTGTCCGCCGGGAAGGGCGTCGAACGCCGTGAACTTGCCGTTTGCCCAAGTGTTCACGCGGAACCCGTTGTTCAGATCCGTTCCCGTGCAGCCGAGAGCGGCGCCCCACGTGGAGTCGATCCCGTGGACAAGAAAGAAATGGAAGACTTTCGTGAACTTCAGGTCGGCGTCGGCGGCGTCCTTGAAGAGCATGTACTGGCCGGAGCCGATCCCGCCGAAATAAACGGCCGCCTTTCCATCAAACGTCGTGACGGCGGGGGCGGCGTTTACATCGTTCGCACGCCCCGTTCGCTGGTAGGCGGGGACGGCGGACGGATAGGCGCGGGCGGCGGGATCGGCCTCGCGGACGTCGCACCAGCGCGAAACGCGCTCGGTCCCATTGTCGTCGGCTGTCTGGAGGCCGTTGCCGGACGTGGCGTCGACCCAGAAGGTCGCCTTGGAGGCGACGAAGGCGGGCGAAACGGCGTTGGGCGACGCCGCGCCGGCCTCGATTGAAAGCGTGCCTTCGAGCACGTCGACGGCGTAGGGCGCCGACCGGTCGATTTGCGACTGCGGCAACGTCAGCTCTCCGCCGCCGATTTTCTCCAGCGAGCCGCCGTCACCAATTGTCAGGCGTCCGGAAACGGTTTCCCGCGTTTCAGCAGGGACGTGGAGCGAGACCGATTCGCGCCATCCGGCTGTCATGTCGGACATGGCCGTTGTCGCCGCAAGGAGCGCGGCGGCCGTTATGATGTCAGTTTTCATTTGAGTTTCTCCTTTTTCCTGCGCGAGGCTTGACGAGGTGTTGTTTGCGCCGCATGGCGGAGTGCCGTGCGACGCATTCAAAACTAGCACAATAAATGCTGGATATGTTAGACTTCTCGCGCAGAATTTTTCGACTTTTTGCGAAACATTCGACGATGTGCTACAATTTGCGCATGCGAACGAAAAAATCAAAATCGGCGGACTCGCGCCCCCCGCGTCGGCGCATCTTGCTGCTGGCCGATTTCGCATACGCGTCGGCGCGTTCCGTGGCGTCGGGAGTCATCGGGGCGGTTTCGGCAAGGCCGGATGCGACCTTCGTGATTAGCGGGGGCCACCCGGACAGCAAGGACTCCGAATACGCCATGAGGCGCGAGATTGACGGCGTGATAACCTGCGAATCGGTGTACGACGCAGCTCTGCGGCGCGTTCTCAAGGCGAATCCGCGCTGTCCTGTGGTGTTCGCAAGCGTGGTTCGAGAACAGGTGCCGCAGGAGGCGAAGGGGCGATCCGCGGTGGTTCTTTGCGACAATGCATCGGTGGCGAAGGCCGCCGCGGATTTCCTGATCCGTCACGATCTCGCGCATTTCGGCTATGTCGGGACACGCCTCGGACAGGCATCCCCATCGTGGGATCGCGAGCGCAGGGAGGCGTTTGCGGCGGCGCTGGCGGCGAGGGGGTTTTCAAGCAGCGCATACGCGCCGCCGCCGAGCCCAGCCGACGCCGATGCCGACCACGCCGCGCTTGCAACCTGGCTCAAGACGCTGCCGAAGCCCTGCGGCGTATTCGTGTCCTACGATCTCCGCGCGCTCGCGGTTCTCAACGCCCTTCACGCCGAGGGCATCGCCGTTCCCGAGCAGGTTCAGCTCGTGAGCGCCGACAACGAGGAGTGGCTGTGCGAACACACGTCGCCGACGCTCACTTCGATTGAGCCCGACTTCGAAGGATGCGGACGCATTGCGGCGGAAACCCTGTTCGCCATGATCGATGGCGGAAAATGGGAGGCCGAAAGGACGTTCGGGGTGCTGCGCATAGAGCAGCGGATGAGCACGACCGACTTGCACGGCAGCGCCAACCGGGCCGTTCGCGCGCGAAGGCTTCTGCGGGCGCAGATGTGCGGCAACGTGTCGAGCGAAAGCCTTGCCGCGCAGCTGGGGTGTTCGCGGCGAATGCTACAGCTCAGCTACAAGGCCGTGTTCGGGCGCACCGTGCAGGAAGACCTGATTGAGATGCGGCTGGAGAAGGCCAAGCGCATGCTGGCCGGCAGCGACATCCCGGCATGCGAAATTCCCGAGCGGCTTGGATTCGAGTCTCCCGACCACCTGATGCGGCTCTTCAAGAGGCAAACCGGCATGACCATGCTCCAATGGCGCCGGCGCGCCCGCGCCGCCGGGCGCTGAGGGAGGCGCGCCTTTTACGGCGGGGCGAGTTGTCCCGGCGAGGCGCTTCAAAAAAAGCACGGCGCGATGCCGCGTTCACTTTTTCGCCGTATCGTACATGGTGAAATACGTGGGCGAAGCCTACACATCCGTGACATTGTCGCCGTCGCGCAATGACGCCCGCGTCAGGCCGTCAAGCTGAACGCGCGGAGGTCCGTCCCCCGTCCGCTACCGGGCGAAGCGGGCGGCGAGGCGGCGTTCGTTGAGGTGCGTGAGGGCGATCGCGAGGGCGTCCGCGGAGTCTTCCTGCGGCGCTTCCGGCAGGTGGAAAACGGCCTGCATCATGCGCTGCATCTGTTCCTTGGTGGCGGAACCGACGCCGGTGACGGCGCGTTTGACGCGCGAAGGCGGATATTCGTGCACCGGAAGCCGGCGGCGGGCGCAGACTTCCACGACGACGCCGCGGGCGTGCCCGAGCACGAGGGCGGTGCGGGCGTTCTTGCAGAAGAAGATGCCTTCCATCGCGATTTCGTCGGGCGCCCACTCGTCAAGATACGCGACGAGGCGGTCGGCGATTTCGACAAGGCATTCGGGGAGCGGACGCTTCGCCGGATTCGGGACCGGACGGCAGTCGAGGAAAACAGGGCCTTCGCCGCGGTCTTCCAGGGCGGCGAGACCCGTGCAGCGCAACGACGTGTCAATACCGACCACGCGGAGGGGCGCGTTTCCTCCGACGAGGGCGTCGCCGCGTCCGCCCAGCGAGAGCGGCCCGCGGGCGGCGGGCGCGGGGAACGCTGCGCCGCGCCGTCCGCCGGGCTCGCCGCCGGCGAGCCCGGCGGCGCGGCGCTCGCGATAGCGCGCGACAAACGCGGCGTCGAACCCTCTCATGGCGCGTGCGAGGACGAACGGCGCGCGGCGCCTAGGCGCCGCGGCGCGCCTTCAACTGGCGCACGAGTTCCGGAACGAACTCGGCCACGTCGCCGACGATGCCGACGTCCGCAACCTCGAAAATGGGGGCCGACGGATCCTTGTTCACCGCGACGATGAAGTCGGAGCTCTGCATGCCGGCGAGGTGCTGGATCGCGCCGGAGATGCCGAGCGCGACATAGAGCTTCGGGCACACGGTTTTGCCGGTCTGTCCGACCTGATGGAGCTGCGAGATCCAGCCGGCGTCCACGACCGCGCGCGAAGCGCCGACGGCGCCGCCGAGTTCGGAAGCGAGATCGCGCACGAGCGAGAAGTTCTCCGGGGCGCCGATGCCGCGACCGCCGGAAACGATCGTCTTGGCCTCGGCGAGGTTGACGTCTTCGCCCTCCTCCTTCGTCACGCCCGTGCGTTTCATGCGGCAGGGCGATGCGGAGAGGTCCACGGGCACGCGGACAAGCTCGCCGGACGCGCCCTCGACGCGTTCCTTCTTGAAGACGTTGCCGCGCACGGTCGCCATCTGCGGCCGGGTGTCGGCGCAGACGATCGTCGCCATGATGTTTCCGCCGAAGGCCGGACGGGTCTGCAGAAGGAGTTTCGCCTCGGGGTCGAAATCGAGCTGCGTGCAGTCGGCGGTGAGCCCGCAGTGCAGGATTGAGGCCGCAGTCGGCGCGAGCGAGCGGCCGACGGTCGTGGCGCCGACGAGGACGATTTCGGGCCCGCGCTCGCGCACGAGGGAAACGAACGCCTCGCTCCACCAGTCGTTCTGGTAGTAGGCGAACTGCGGCGCGTCCAGGAGGTAGACCTTGGAGGCGCCGTGCGCGAAGAGTTCGGGCGCGAGCGGCGCGCCATTTTCCGAAAGGAGCACGGCCGCAAGCGCGTAGCCGGACTTTTCCGCCAGTTCGCGGCCCTTGGAGAGAAGTTCAAGTGCGACGGATTCGAGCTTGCCGTCGCGCTGTTCCGCGAAAACCCAGATTTCGTTCATGGCTGCTTAGACGAGGTGGCGTTCTTCAAGTTTGGCGATCAGCTTCGTGGCCTGCTCGGCCGGTGTGCCTTCAAGCCGCTCCTTGTTGGTTTTCACCGGCGGGGCGAAGACCTTGGAAACGCGCGTGGGCGAACCCTTGAGTCCGATGAAATCGGGATTCGGGGACAACTCCGCGACGCCCCAGACCGGCGGCTGGTAGCTTTTCGCCTTCATCTTGGAGCGCAGGTTGCCGATGCGAAGTTCGCCCGCTTCCTTCACCACGGTGAGGGCGCACGGGCGCTGAATCTCCCAGTCCTCGTAGCCGTCCTCGGTCTGGCGCACGACCTTGAAGGTCCGATCGTCGAGAACGTCGCAGGACTTGGCGTAGGTGAGGCAGGGGATGCCGAGGTGGTTCGCGATGCCGGGACCGACCTGCGCGGTGTCGCCGTCGGTCGCCTGTTTGCCGAACAGGACGAGGTCGAACGGACCCCCCTCTTCCTGGAGCTTCTTGATCGCGAGGGCGATCGTGTAGCCGGTCGCCCAGGTGTCCGCGCCGCCGAATTCGCGGCCGCAGACGAGCACGCCGCCGTCGGCGCCGTGCGCCACCGCGGCCTTGACCACCTCGGCGGCGGGCGGCGGGCCCATCGAGACGACGGTGACGGTGGAGCCGGGGTTGGCGTCCTTGACCTTGAGGGCCAGTTCGAGGGCGTTTTCGTCGAACGGGTTCATGACGGCCGGGACTCCGGCGCGGTTGAGGCGGTTCGTCGTTCGGTCGATCGTGACCTTGTCCGAATCGGGAACCTGCTTGATGCAGACGACGATCTTCATGTCTTGCTTTTCGGTGCTGTGTGGAAAATCCGCGCCGTCCGGCGGACCGGGGCGGTCAGGCCCCGGGCTTCACGGAAGCGACGGCGGAAAGGACCGCTTTTTCGCCCTCGGCGAACGCGGGAGAACCCCAGGGCGCGACGTTCCAGTCGCGGAAGGTCTGGGTGAGTTTGTGGAAAAACGCGCGGGCGGCGTCGCGCGACGGGAAGGCCATCGGCGAATCGAGCACGCCGCAGAGGACGCCGAAGACGTGGCGCTGGCGCTCGGCGGAGCAGGCGGCGTCGGTTTCGTCGAAGGAGTTCTGCTGCAGGTACGCGGCGTCG
Organism: uncultured Verrucomicrobiota bacterium; assembly: GCA_946534105.1. Classification (GTDB taxonomy): domain Bacteria; phylum Verrucomicrobiota; class Kiritimatiellia; order RFP12; family UBA3636; genus UBA3636. Next base: position 5,902 of record CAMNCG010000005.1, on the reverse strand, counting down.
AGGAGCTCGGCCTTGAGGTAGACGGTGAAGTCGGCCATCGAGGTGCCTTCTTCGCCGACGACCTTCATCATCTGCCCCACGTCGTTTCCGGTGCGGAGCACGCCGCGGGCCTTCGCGACGAGCGCCTCGTCGCACACGCCCCTGTACTTGCTCCACGAATCGAGCGGGTCAATCGCCGGGTAGCGGCGGGCGTCCGAGCGGGCGCGCGAAAGGCCGTGGAACGCGCCGACGACCTTGATCGTCGCCTGCGTGACGGGTTCGTCGAAGTTGCCGCCGGCGGGGGAAACGGCGCCGCCGATCGTGACGGAGCCGGTCGAGCCGTCGCGCAGGCGGACGCGGCCGGCGCGCTCGTAGAACGAGGCGACGACGGATTCGAGGTAGGCCGGGAACGCCTCTTCGCCGGGGATTTCCTCCAGGCGGCCGCTCTGCTCGCGCAGCGCCTGCGCCCAGCGCGACGTGGAGTCGGCGAGCATCAGCACGTCGAGGCCCATCTGACGGTAGTACGCGGCGAGCGTCGCGGCGGTATACACCGAGGCCTCGCGCGCGGCGACGGGCATGGAGGAGGTGTTGCAGATGATGATCGTGCGGTCCATCAGGGTCCTGCCGGTCCGCGGATCGGCGAGTTCCGGGAACTCGCGCAGCATTTCCACGACTTCGCCGGCGCGCTCGCCGCACGCAGCGTAGATGACGACGTCCACCTGCGCGAAGCGCGAAGTGGTCTGCTGGAGCACGGTCTTGCCCGCGCCAAACGGCCCGGGGATGCAGTACGTCCCGCCGAGGGCGACGGGGAAGAAGGTGTCGATCGTGCGGATCTGCGTCACCATCGTCTTCTCCGGGCGGAGGCGCTCGGCGAAGCAGGAGATCGGGATCTTGACCGGCCAGCGCTGGGAGAGGCGCGCCTTCGTCTCGTTGCCGGACGCATCGGCGAGCGTCGCGATCTCGTCCTCGACCGTGTAGTCGCCGGCGGGGGCGACGGACTTCACGGTCCAGCGGCCCTTGAGGCCGAACGGGACCATGATGCGGTGCGTGAAAACGCCTTCCGGGACCGTGCCGAGCGTGTCGCCCGCCAGCACGGAGTCCCCGGGCTTCGCGACCGGCGTGAACGCCCACTTGGCGTCGCGCGGGAGCGCGGCGACGGTCTTGCCGCGCTGGAGGAAGAAGCCATACTTCTCGGCGAGCCCAGGAAGCGGATTCTGGAGGCCGTCGAAGACCTGCTTGAGGAGGCCGGGGCCGAGCTCGACGGAAAGGAGCTCGCCGGTGAACTCGACTTCGCACCCGGCGCCGAGGCCGGCCGTGTCCTCGAACACCTGCATGTCCGCCACGTCGCCGCGAATCCGGACGATTTCGCACATCAGGCGCGTGTCGCCGAGCTTGGCGTATCCGATTTCGTTGAGTGCCACCGCGCCATCGAACGCTACGGAAATGAGGTTGCCGTTGACGCCGGTGATCTTTCCTGTGGTCATGTCGAGTCTTTCTCCGGATGGGATTTCGTGTTGCAGGACGGGATTCTAGCAAAAACTCCGCAACCTTGCGCCCGCGCCGGGAACGGGGGTTGCGTGCGTAGAGGACTGTTCCCGTCGATCGATCGCGGAAATCCGGTCAGATCAGGCTTCGAGCGCGGCGCGGAAGCGCTCGCGGACGGCGTCGGGGGCGTAGCGGCGGAGGACGTAGCGCCGGCCCTGCTCGGCGAGCTTCGCGGCGGTGCCGGGATCGTCGAGAAGAGTGGTAAGCTCCTCCTCGAACTCCGGATAGCTCTTGAACCAGAGCCCGCCGCAGGAACTTTCGCACTGCCACTTCAGCACGACGCCCTTGGCGTGGACGAGCACCGGGGTGCGCGCGAGCCACGATTCGAGGACGACGATGGAAAGGCTCTCGTTCACGGAAGGGTGGACGAAGGCGACGGCGCCGGCCATGGCCTCGCGCTTCTCCTCCTCCGAAACGAACCCGAGGTCGTGCACGGCCGGGGCGAGCGAGGGGGGGAGCGCCACGTCGCCGGAGCCGGTGAGGACGAGATGCACGTCGCGCCCGGTGCGGCGGCGGTAGGCGTTGAGGAAGTCGATCAGGATCGGCGTGCCCTTCCCTTCTTCGCGACGACCGCTGTAGATGACGTACGGGGCGGTGATGCCGGTGCGCCGGGCGAAGGCGGTCTTGGAAACCTCGAACGGCTCGATGCCCATCGCGACGACGGCCTCGACCTTCGGGGAAAGGCCGGGCATCAGGCGGTGGGCGAGCTCGCGCTCCGGATCGGTGTTGAACAGGAAGCCGCGGATGCCGCGGAAGGCGTCGTGCAGGGCTTCGACGCGGGCGAAGACTTCGTCGTGGAAGCAGGGGGCGAGCAGGACCTTGTCCGGAACGGCGCGGCAGACTTCCGCGACGAGTCCGAAAAGGTACGGGCCGGTGATCACGCGGTCGTACCCGCCCTTGCCGCTCCGGAGCCATTCCACGAGCGGCGTGGAGTTCACGCCCTGCCGGAGCCATTCCTCCTGCTCGTCGCGGGAGAGGCGCCAGCCGCGCGAAAGGTCGATCTGGAGACGGGCGAAGCGCCCGATGTCGCGGGAATCGACCGGAAAGCGGCGCACGGTCATGCCGTCGCGCGCGAAGACGCCCGGCGGCTGCGAATTCTCCCACGTGCGGTGATCCGTCGCGCAAGTGCAGAGGAGGTCCACCTCATGTCCGAGGCGCACGGCATCGAGCGCGAACGCGTAGAGGAGCGTTTCCGCCCCGCCGACGGTTCCGGCCTCGTGGAGCCGCGCCGAAACGACTGCGATCTTCATGTCGTGTCCGGCTCGCCCGCTCTATCCCTTCACGAGCTTTTCGAGCGCCTCGACGCGCTCGTTGAGCTCGGAAATCTCCGCCTTGTGGCGGCGCTGCATGATCTCGATGGCGGCGAGCAGCACGGCGTTGGTCTGGTTCTGCTGCGACCAGAGGCGGTACGTGTAGAACTTGAGCAGCTTCCAGATCGCCTTCTTGAGGCGGACGAGGACGGGCGCGAGGGCGCCGCGGCGCTCGACGATGTCGAAATCGTTGATGTCGACGGGGACGATCTGGCGCAGGCACGCGAGGTACTGCTCCATGAACTGCGCGTCATCCTGCAGCAGAAGCAGGTTGTTGCGCTCGGCGCGGGCCACCACTTCGTCGTCGTAGACGCCGGCGGCGCGCTTGTCGGCCACGGTGTCGAGAATGCGCTCCACGAGCGCGTGCACGTCGATTCCGTCGGCGCCGATCGAAATCGCCGGCGCGGTTTGTCTTTCAGTCGTCATGGCGGAGAAAGGGGTTCGTTGCAAGTTCGCGGGAAAGGGTCGTGGCCGGACCGTGTCCGGGAAGCACGGGAGTGGGCGGCGGAAGCGCGGCGAGGCGCGCAAGGGAGCGCTCCATCGCCGCCGGATCGCTTCCGGGAAAATCGGTGCGGCCGATCGTGCCGGCAAACAGCGTGTCGCCCGAAAAGAGCGCAAGGGGCGCGGCGTCCGGTTCCCCGGCGTCGAGCGCGAGGTAGCACACGCCGCCCGGGGAGTGCCCGGGCGTCGCCATCACGCGGAAACGCACCGCGCCGACGCGAAACTCGTCCCCGTCGGCGGCGTCCCGCGCGGCGTGCGGCGGGGGCGGCGGCGGCACGGCGTAGGGCGGGAGGGCGTTTGCGCCGGTGAAGCACCATGCGGCGTCCGCGGCCGCGAGACGCACCGCGGCGCGCGGAAACGCGGCAAGGACGCCAGGCAGGGCGGAAAGATGGTCCACGTGCCCGTGCGTGAGGAGCACTTCCCGCACGTCGGCCCCGGCCGCGCGGACGGCCGCGACGATGCGCGGCGCGTCGTCGCCGGGATCGACCACGACGGCCTCGCCGCCTTCCCCGCAAAACGCCAGCCAAGCGTTTTCACGGAAAGCGCCGTTTTCAAGACGTTGCACGGAAAAGCGGGACATTTCGGATCGGCGGTGAGTTGCGACGGGCGGCGCTCAGGACGGCAGGAGGAAGAAGGAAACGAGGAACAGCAGGAGGAAAGGCGCGAGCAGCCACCACGCGGAGACGAGCTTGCGGGCGACGTGCGTCTGGACGGGAAACACCCACCACCACACCGTGAACTCCTTGCCGCAACTGGCGCAGCGCCACAGTTCCATGGGACCGGGAGTGAAATGCATCCATCCGGGACGGTTCCACTTCCAGCGTTCGGGTTTTCCGCAATAGGGACACTTCATGAATCAATCAGATCTCGGGTCTCAGCCACCCGCACCGGAGGCACGAGCGTGGCGAAAAGGTCGTTGAGGGTTTCGGCTCGGCGAACGAGCCGCGGCTCCCCGCCGCCCGGCGGCAGGAGCCATTCGGCCGAGCGCAGCTTGCCGTTGTAGTTGAAGCCCATGGCGTGACCGTGGGCGCCGGCGTCGTGAATCGCCACGGCGTCGCCCGGCTTCACGGAGGGAAGGGGACGCGCGATGGCGAATTTGTCGTTGTTTTCGCAGAGGGAGCCCGTGACGTCGCACACCTCCACCGGATCGGCGTCTTCCTTGCCGAACACCGTGATGTGGTGGTACGCGCCGTAGAGGGCCGGGCGCATGAGGTTCGCCATCGAGGCGTCGAGCCCGACGTAGACGCGATAGGTGCGCTTCACGTGCAGGACGCGCGAGACGAGCCAGCCGCAGGGGCCGGTCACGTAGCGTCCGCTCTCCGTCACGACGCGCGGGACGGCGAGTCCGTTTTTCGCGAGAATGCTTTCGGCCGCCGCCTTCACGCCGGCGCCAACGGCCGCGATGTCGATCTCGCGCTCCTCGGGGCGATACGGGATGCCGAAACCGCCGCCGAGGTTCACGAACTCGAACGCGATGCCGAGTTCGCGCGAGAGCGCCGCCACAAGATCGAAAAGCAGGCGCGCCGTCTCGACGAAGTACGACTCCGAGCGCTCGTTGCTCGCCACCATCGCGTGGAGGCCGAAGCGCTTCACGCCCCGCTCCTTGAGCATCCGGTAGCCTTCGAAGAGCTGCGTACGGGTGAAGCCGTACTTCGCCTCCTCCGGCTTGCCGATGATGGCGTTGCCCTCCTTGAGCGGCCCGGGGTTGTAGCGGCAGCACGCGAGCTCCGGCAGTCGGCCGCCGAGGGCGGCGCGCGCGAAGTCGATGTGCCCGATGTCGTCGAAGTTCAGGATCGCCCCCGCCCGCGCCGCCTCGACGAACTCCTCCGCGGGCGTGTCGTTGGAGGTGAACATGATCTCCTCGCCGCGCAGCCCGGCGCGCCGCGCGAGCACGAGCTCGGCGAGCGACGAACAGTCGGCCCCCGTCCCGGCCGGCTTCAGGATCTCCAGGATCGCGGGATTCGGGGTCGCCTTCACCGCGAAGTAGTTGCGGTAGCCGGGACACCACGAAAACGCGGCGTTCAGCGCCTCGGCGCGCCGCACGATCCCCGCGCCGTCGTACACGTGGAACGGCGTGGGCGTGCGCGCTTCGAGGCGGCGGACCAGATCAAGGTCGAACGGGACGGTTTTTCTTGGCATTTCTGCGGTCTGGCGGCGGAAAGAGGCCGCCGTGTTCCGGCGGCCCCGTGCGTGTGGCGCGCGGAATTGTATCACAAACCCTTCGAACGCGCTGCGGCCTCCGCGGCGTGACGCTCGGCGGCCTCCGCGGCGGCCTTTTCGGCGGCGGCGCGGGACGCGGCGTCCTCGGCTCGGCGCGCCGCGGCGATTTCCAGCGCGGTCTTCATGCCGAGGAGATGCTTGACGCCTTCGCGCAGCTTCTGCATCGCCGCGTAGAGGCCCGGCGTGAGCATGATGCCGACGAGCGTCGCCATGAGCATGCCGCAGCCAGTCGTGACGCCGATCGCCGTGCGGGAGTTGGCGCCGGCGCCGGTCGCGAAGACGAGCGGGATGACGCCGAAGATGAAGCTCCACGCCGTCATGAGCACCGCGCGGTAGCGCATGTTGAA
>CAMNCG010000004.1 GCA_946534105.1 uncultured Verrucomicrobiota bacterium | reverse complement strand
CTTCATCCGCGTGTTCCCCGACAAGCCGGTTTCGAAGAAGCCGATCGGCGTCCGCATGGGCAAGGGCAAAGGCGATCCGGAATTCTGGGTCTCCGTCGTCCTCCCGGGCGCGATCCTCTTCGAGGTGGCCGGCGTTCCCGACTCCCTCGCCCGCGAAGCCTTCCGCCTCGCGGCCAACAAACTCGGCGTCCGCACCCGCATGGTGTCCCGTGCCGTCCAGGCACAGTAGCGCCGAAGGAGCCACCAGCATGAAGATCAAGCAAATCCGCGAAACGGCCCCCGAGGACCTCGCCGCGCAGATCAAGGACTCTCGCGCGCAGATCCTCCAGGCCCGCATCAAGAAGGACGCCGCCGCGGCCGGCGGCAATCCTCTCAAGATCCGCACCCTGCGCCGCGACGTCGCGCGCATGCTCACCGTCCAGCGCGAGCGCGAGCTCGCCGGGGAGAAGAACCAGAAATGAGCGAAGAAACCCAAAACGAAACGGCCGTGCGCGGCAACCGCAAGACGCGCCGCGGCACCGTCGTGAAGAAGAGCGGCGACAAGACGCTCTCCGTGCTCGTCGAGCGCCGCTACGCCCACCCCGTCTACGGCAAACAGCTGACCGACGCCAAGAAGTACCACGTTCACGACGAGAAGAACGAAGCCGGCGTCGGCGACGTCGTGCTCATCGCCGAAACGCGCCCCCTCAGCGCCACCAAGCGCTGGCGCCTCGTCGAGGTTCTCGTCTCCGCGAAGGCCAAGGAGGCCGCCGCCGAGGCCAAGGCCGAGGCGATCGAAGCCAAGGAAGAAGGGAAGTAAGCCATGATCCAGGAAGGTACCGACCTCGCCGTCGCCGACAACACGGGCGCGCGCCGCGTGCGCTGCTTCCGCGTTCTCGGCCAGCGCAAGAAGTACGCGCATCTCGGCGATACCATCCGCGTGGCGGTCAAGGAAGCGCAGCCCGGCGGCGCGGTGAAGAAGGGGCAGGTCTGCCTCGCCATCGTCGTCCGCACCGGCTACCCGATCCGCCGCCCCGACGGCTCGTACGTCAAGTTCGACAACAGCGCTTGCGTCATCGTCGACGCGAAGAAGTCGCCGATCGGCACCCGCATCTTCGGGCCGGTCGCCCGCGAACTTCGCGACGGCGACAACGCCAAGATCATCTCTCTCGCACCGGAGGTCCTCTAGATGAGCGTCGAAAGAATCAAGAAGGACGACATCGTCGTCGCCATCGCCGGCCGCGACAAGGGCAAGACCGGCAAGGTCGTCGCCGTCAACGTGAAGCGCGGCGTCGTGCTCGTCGAGGGCGTCAACCTCGTGAAGAAGGCCGTGCGCAAGAGCGAGGCCGCCCCCGAAGGCGGTTTCGTCGAGCGCCCCGCGCCGATCGCGATCTCCAACGTCATGCCCTGGGACGCCAAGGCCAAGAAGGGCGTCCGCATCTCCCGCGTCCGCGAGGGCGACCGCTCCGTCCGCGTCGCCAAGGGCACCGGAACCCGCTTCGAATAAAGGAAACGGAAATGGCTAACCTGAAGAATACCTACGTGGAAAAGGCGGTCCCCGCCCTCCGCGAGAAGTTCGGATACGAGAACCCCATGCAGGTTCCGCGTCTCGTGAAGATCGTGGTCAACATGGCCTTCGGCATCGTGGACAAGGACACGCAGAAGTCCGTCGTCGACGACCTCGCGAAGATCACCGGCCAGAAGCCCGCCCTCTGCCCCGCCAAGAAGTCCGTCGCGAACTTCAAGCTCCGCGAAGGCATGGTCATCGGCGCCAAGGTCACGCTCCGCGGCGACCGGATGTGGGACTTCCTCGACCGCCTCGTGAACATCGCGCTGCCCCGCATCCGCGACTTCCACGGCGTCCCGGCCCGCGGTTTCGACGGCCGCGGCAACTACTCGCTCGGCATCAAGGAGCAGACGATCTTCCCCGAAATCGACCTCTCCCGCCACGGCGCCCCCGAACAGGGCATGGACATCACCGTCGTCACCACCGCGAAGGACAACGCGGCCGCCCGCACGCTGCTCGAGCAGCTCGGCGTTCCGTTCGTCGGCCGCTAATCCGGAGCTTCAACACCATGGCAAAGAAATCCCTCATCGCCAAGGCCGAGCGCGCCAGCGCGAAGAAGGCCGGGCAGTACAAGAAGGAAGCCGAGGGCAAGGGCGCTAAGGCGTTCACCTCGCGCGCCTACAACCGCTGCACCCGCTGCGGCCGCGCCCGCGCGTTCATCGGCAAGTTCAAGCTCTGCCGCATCTGCTTCCGCGAGCTCGCCCTCCAGGGCAAGATTCCGGGCGTCACCAAGGCCTCCTGGTAGGAAAGGAAAATCGAAATGAGTTGGTCTGATCCCATCGCGGACATGCTCACCCGCGTCCGCAACGGCCAGGCGGCCGGACTCGAAATCGTCGAGATGCCTTCCTCCAACCTCAAGACCGCCGTCGCCAAGGTCCTCAAGGACGAAGGCTACGTCGCGGACTACGAGGTCGAAGGCGACGTGAAGAAGGTCCTCCGCATCGCCCTGAAGTACAACGCCGAAGGCAAGGCCGTCATCCGCGGCCTCCGCCGCGAGTCCTCGCCGGGCCTCCGCCGCTACTGCGGCTGGAAGACGATCCCGCGCGTCCTCGGCGGCCTCGGCCTCGCCGTCGTCTCCACCTCCTCCGGCGTCATGTCCGGCACGGAGGCCCGCCGCCGCAAGCTCGGCGGGGAACTCGTCTGCACCGTCTGGTAACAAGGAGAATTCCCAATGTCCAGAATCGGAAAAGAACCCGTCAAGCTCGAAGCCGGCGTGACCGTCACGGTCGACGGCTCCGTCGTCAAGGCCAAGGGGCCGAAGGGAGAACTCTCCTGGACGCTTCCGGCCGGCATCTCCTGCGAGGTGAAGGACGGCGTGGCGACCCTCGCCCGCGCGTCCGACGATCGTCGCGTCAAGGCGTTCCACGGCCTCTCCCGCGCGCTTCTCGCCAACATGGTCGAGGGCGTCTCGAAGGGCTACGCCAAGCACCTCGACATCGAGGGCGTCGGTTTCAAGTTCGACAAGAAGGGAAGCCAGCTGCTTCTCTCCATCGGCTACGCCAACCCCAAGGCCTACGACATTCCCGCCGGCGTCGACATCACGGTCGCCAACCAGGGCCTCCATCTCGACGTTTCGGGCATCGACAAGCAGCTCGTCGGCCGCGTCGCCGCGGACATTCGCGCGTTCAAGCCGGCCGAGCCCTACAAGGGCAAGGGCATCCGCTACACGGGCGAGAAGATCCGCCGCAAGGAAGGCAAGACCGTGGCCTAGCGCCGCGGAGAAGGAACCGAATCATGCAGCTCAACAATCTCAAAGACTACCGCCGGCGCCGCCACCTGCGCCTCCGCCAGAAGGTCGTCGGCACCGCGGCGCGCCCGCGCATGGCGCTCTGCGTCTCGAACACGAACCTCTACATCCAGTTCGTGGACGACGACGCGGGCAAGACCCTCGCGTCCGCCTCGTCCCTTCCGCTCAAGGCCAAGCTCAACGTCGAAACGGCCCGCAAGGTCGGCGCGGCGGCGGCCGAGGCCGCCAAGGCGGCCGGGATTTCGCTCGTCGTCGTCGACCGCGGCGGCTTCAAGTACCACGGCCGCGTCAAGGCCGCGGTCGAAGCCGCGCTCGAAGCCGGCCTCAAGCTCAACGACAAGGAGACCAAGTAATGGCACGCGAAGACACCCGCAAGCGCGAGGAGCCGGAGTTCGACGAGGACATCGTCTTCATCAACCGCTCGTCCAAGACCACCAAGGGCGGCCGCCGCAACTGCTTCAGCGCCGTTGTCGTCGTCGGCGACCACAAAGGCCGCGTCGGCCTCGGCTACGGCAAGGCCAACGAGGTCTCCGACGCCATCCGCAAGGGCGGCGAGGCCGCCCGCCGCCACCTCGTCCGCGTCGTCATGAAGGGCACCACCATCCCGCACGCCGTGAGCGGTCAATGCGACGGCGGCCGCGTGCTCCTCATGCCCGCGTCCGACGGTACCGGCATGATCGTCGGCGGCGGCATGCGCCCCGTGCTCGACATGGCCGGCGTCCGCAACGTCATCGGCAAGAGCCAGGGCTCGAAGAACCGACTCAACGTGGTGAAGGCCACGTTCGACGCGCTCTCCCAGCTCCGCACCGCCGAGGCGATCCGCGCCGACCGCGGCCTGCCGCCCCTGAAGGCGAAGGCCGCCGAGGCCGCCGCCTCCGAGGTCGCGGCCGAAGCCGCAGCCGTCGAGGCGCCCGCCGAACCCGCCTCCGTCGAACCCGCTCCGGCCCCCGCCGAAGCCGCCCCCGCCCCCGCGGAGGCATAAGGAGAAACGCGAATGAAACTCCACGAACTCGTTTCGACCCCCGGTTCCCACAAGACCTCCAAGCGCCTCGGCCGCGGCGACGCGTCCGGCAAGGGCGGCACGTCCGGCAAGGGCACCAAGGGCCAGATGGCCCGCAAGGGGCACAAGCGCAAGATCGGCTTCGAAGGCGGCCAGATGATCCTCGTCCGCCGTCTTCCGAAGCGCGGCTTCCAGAACCCCGCCCGCACCGCCTACACCCCCGTCAACCTCGAGCAGCTCAACCGCTTCTCCGAGGGCCAGACGGTCGGCGCCGCCGAGCTCCTCGCCACCGGACTCTGCAAGAAGTTCGAGAACGGCGGCTTCAAGGTCCTCGCCAAGGGCGAACTCGCCGTCAAGGGCCTCCAGGTCAAGGCCAACGCGGTTTCCGCCGCGGCCAAGGCCAAGATCGAAGCTCTCGGCGGTTCGGTCGAGATCGTCAAGTAAGACGGTTTCCCGCACTCCTGCCGCGGCGGGCGCGAACGCGCCCGCCGCGGTCGTTTTCCGTCCAGGCGGCCCCGCTCCTTCGCTTCCGGACGGCGGTCTGGCGACCGCCTCTCCTCTGCTTCGGCGGCGGGAGCAGCCCGGGTCGGGGCAGGGGGGGCGCTACGTTTCCGGAACGACCGTCTCCGGGGCGGGCCGGAGCGCGAGGGCCCGGGTGGTGGCGGTGGCCACCGCGAGGTCGGAAGGGTTCGCGAAGGCGCGGTTTTCCCGCGGTTCCGTCTCTTCCGCGTCGAGGGCCTCCCAGACGTGGAGCTCCTGCCGGAAGTGGGAAAAGGCATGGAGGACGTCTCCGAGCGACCGGAGAGCCCGCGCGCGAAGCCCGAGCGAGGCGAGCGCCCGGCGGGCGGCGGACGCGCCGCCGCGGTTTTTCCCGGGGTCGGCGGGCGCCATCGGCAGTTCCCAAAGGCCGCCGAGCAGACCCGTTTCGGGCCGTTGCGCGAGCAGGACGCGCCCGGCGGCGTCGCGCACGACGAACGCGAAGAGGCGGCGCACCGGCGTCTCTTTGGCCGGACGCCGCTCGGGGTAGCGCTCCGGATCGCCTTCCGCGAAGGCGCGGCACGCGGCGCGCAGGGGGCAGAGAAGGCATTGGGGGGCTTGAGGTGCGCATAGCGTCTCCCCGAGTTCCATGACCGCCTGGTTGAAGTCGCCCGGCGCGCCGAACGCGGCGACGGCGGGGCGCAGCCACGCGGCGATCCGGGCTTTCTCGCGGGCGTCCCGGCCGTCGCCGGGCGCGGCGCGCAGCCGCATCGCGACGCGCGTCACGTTGCCATCGACGACAGGTTCCGGCTCGTCGTCGCAGATGCTCGCCACGGCCGCGGCCGTGTAGGGGCCCACGCCGGGCAGCGCCGCCCATTCGGCGGCGGTCCCGGGAAAGCGGCCGCGCTCCGCCACAAGACGCGCGGCGGCATGGAGGTTGCGTGCCCGGCGGTAGTAGCCGAGGCCTTCCCAGAGCTTGAGGACGTCGTCCGTCTCCGCCGCGGCGAGGGCGCGGACGTCCGGAAAGCGCGCGAGGAAACGCGCGAAGTAGCCGCGCACCGTTTCGACGCGGGTCTGCTGGAGCATGGTTTCGCTCACCCAGATCGCGTAGGGATCGCGCGAGCCGCGCCAGGGCATCTCGCGCCGATTCGCGCGGTACCAGGCGAGCAATTTTTTCCAGGGGACGGCCGGCGGGTCCCCGGGGGAACGCCGGGCGGCGCGGGCGGGCGCTCGGCGACGCGATTCGTGCGGGGTTTGCATGCGGAAGATGATCCGGATCGCGCGTCCGGCTGTCAAGTCCGCCCCGGGCGCGGGAAACGCGCTCCGGGAAAGGTTGTGGTAGGATGGGCGCCGTCATGGGTTTTCCGCTCTACTTCGCGCTCGTGTGCCTGCGTCCGCGCAGGTCGTTCGCCTCGGTCATCCCCGTCATCACCGTGACCGGGGTCGCGCTCGGCGTGGCGATCCTGATGATCGTGCTGGCGGTGATGACGGGGTTTGGCGACGTCTGGCGCGAGAAGATCCTTTCGTTCAAGCCGCACGTTGTCGTGACGCATTTTTCCGGCGTCGTGGAAGACCCGGAGAAGGTGTGCGCCGCGGCGGAAGCCGTGCCGGGGGTCGTGTCGGCGTCGCCGGCGATCGTGTTCCCGGCCATGGCGCGCGACGAAGCGGGCGGCGATCCCGTCACGGTCACCGTCGTCGGCGTCGACGCGTTGCGCCCGTCGATGCTCTCCGGGCTTTCGTCCAAGATGGCGTCCGGCTCGTTTTCCCCGGTCGAGGACGGCGCCGTCGTGGGCGTCGATTTCGCGTGGCGGCTCGGGCTCGGACCCGGCTCGCGTCTACTCTGCTATTCCCCGCTCAACCTCCGCTCGGCGGATGAACTGTGGTTTCCGGAGCAGATGCGCGTCGCGGGCGTCTACGACCTCGGCATGCGGGATTTTGACGACGGCGTGATCGTCTGCTCTCTCGGCATGGCGCGAGACCTGCTGGGCCTCGATTCCGGCGCCGGGATGGTCAACGTGCAGGTCGAGGAACCCGAAAGGGCGTGGGAGGCGGCGTTCTCGCTCTCCGCCGCGCTCGGACCCGGGTACAAGGTCGCGACGTGGGAGGAGCAGGACCGCGTCCTCTTCAACGCCCTTCGGACTGAAAAGACGATGATGTTCGTGCTTCTCGCGTTCATCGCGGTCGTCGCCGCGTTTTGCGTGACCAACACGCTCATCGTCATCACGATCCAGAAGACGCACGACATCGGGCTGCTGAAGGCGCTCGGCTTTTCCGCCGGCCGCATCCGCGCCTCGTTCGTGGTCGGCGGCCTTCTGCAGTGCGTCGCCGGCGAAGCGCTCGGCGCGGTGCTCGGCGCGCTCGTCCTGCACAACTTGCAGCGCCTCGTCGCGCTTCTCGCCTCCTTCGGCCTTGAAGTCTTCCCGAAGTCCGTGTACGGGCTCGCCGAGATTCCGTGGCGCGTCGTTCCGGGGGACGTCGCGGCGGTCGTCGCGACCGTCTTCCTGTTCTGCTCCGCGGCCGCGTTTCTGCCCGCGTATCTCGCCTCGCGCCTCGATCCGGTGAAGGCGCTCAACCAGAAATGACGACGTCCATGTCCGTTCCGGCCCTTTTCGCGGAAAACCTGCACAAGACCTACCGCCTTCCCGGCGCGCCGCCCCTGAAGGTCCTTTCCGGCGTGTCCCTGCGCGTGGAACCCGGGGAGCACGTCGCCGTGCTCGGGCGCTCCGGCTCCGGCAAGAGCACACTATTGAATCTTCTCGGCGGCCTCGATTCGCCCGATCCAGGCTTCGGCGCCCGCGTCGAAATCGCGGGGCGCGACATCGTCGGCGCGCCGGAGCGCGTCCGCGCGCTCGTCCGCGCCACCGGCATCGGGTTCGTCTTCCAGTCGTTCCATCTCCTTCCGGAACTTCCGATCGAGGAGAACGTCGCGCTTCCGGCGCGCGCCGCTCCGCGTTTTTCACGCGACGCCGCGCTCCGCCGCGCGCGCGACCTGCTCGCCGCCGCCGGGCTTTCGGACCGTCTCGGGCACCGCCCCGCGGAGCTTTCCGGCGGCGAGCAGCAGCGCGTCGCCGTGGCCCGCTCGCTCATGAACGCCCCCGGCCTCGTTCTCGCCGACGAGCCCACGGGCAACCTCGACCCCGCGACCGGCGACGCCGTGCTCGATCTGCTCTTCGATCTTTCCGGCCGCTTTTCCGACGCCGCCCCGGCGCTCGTCGTGGTGACCCATTCGGACGCCATCGCCGCCCGTTGCGACCGCACGGTCCGCATCGGCCGCGACTGATCCCGCCCGCGGTTCCACCCGATTTGCACGCGGACGGGCGTTCTGATAAGATTTTGTCCGTTTCCGGTTTTTCGCCAGAAACGACAACACGCAACATCCAATGAAAACTCGCTTTCCACTTCTTTCCGTCGCCGCCGCTCTCGTTGCCGCGGTCTTCCTCTGCTCCTGCGAAGACCACGAGAGCAAAACGGTCTACGTCTACCAGAACGCCCCTGCGGCCTCCACGTCTTCGTCCTCTTCGGCGTCTTCGTCGAGCGTGTCCGGCACGTGGTCCGGCCGGTCGGGCACGGGCCAGGCCTCCTCGAAGCTCTACCTCTCCGAAACGAACGGGAAGATTTCCGGTTCCCTCGCCTGGCCCGGCGACACGCGCAGCGTGTCCGGGACGCGCAGCGGCGCGTCCGTCACGCTCCACATCGGGGGCGGTGACACATGGAAACTCTCGTTTTCCGGGAACCGCCTTTCCGGCACCGGCTACAAGTACGGCGGCGGAACGTATTCCTGCTCGTTCGCGCGGTAGGCCATCCGCCCGCCGTTTCCTCCCGGACCGGTCGCGATGCGCCTTTCACACCTGATCCCGGCCGCGTGTTCGGTCATCGCGCTGCTCTGCGCCGGCTGCGCGTCCGCCCCGACCGGGCGCGCGCGCGACGCGCACCTGCTGTGGGGCCGTCCGGCGGAGGGGCGGAGGATTTCCGGCGCCCGCAAGGCGGGGCCGTTCTGGGAGGAGGTGCGCACCGAGGACGGCGCGCGGCGCGAATCCTGGCGGCCGCTCCTGCACACGCGCATCGAGGCGGCCGAGCCGGGCGTGGCGCTCTCCGAGTGGCTGTGGCCTCTCTATTCGAGGAGCGAACGCTCCGGCCAGACGGCGTGGCGTTTTCTGATCTTCTCCGGCATGGAGAAGGACGCTTCCGGCGAAACGTCTCCGCAGGACCGGACGTGGCTCTTCCCGTTCTGGTTCTCCGGCACGGCGAAGACCGGCGAGGACTACGCCGCGCTGTTCCCGCTCGGCGGGACGATCCGGGAAATGTACTACGACCGGATTTCGTTCGCGCTGTTTCCGCTGTGGGCGACGTGGGACCGCAACGGCAACCACACGTGGAGCGCGCTCTGGCCGATCGTCCAGCGCCAGACCGGTCCGCGGCGGGACGCCACGCGGATCTTTCCGCTGTGGGGGCGCTCGAAGTTCGACGGGCACTACGACGCCTCGTTCGTCCTGTGGCCGTTCTGGACGCGGGCCGAACACGTTGGCGTGAACCCCGGTTCGGACTGGATGCTCTGGCCGCTCGCCGGCCACGTCTCGCGCACGAACGAAAACGCGTGGTACGTCCTTCCGCCGTTCTTTTCGCACGCGTCCGGCCGCGGCAGGACGCCCGCGTATCGAAAGACGTGGGCGCCGTGGCCGCTCGTCCTGCTGCGGGACGACGAGGACGCGCACGCGCGGCGGTTCTTCCCGTTCTACGGCCGCCGCTGGCGCGAGGACGGCAAGGCCTCCTCGCGCATCGTGCTGTGGCCGTTCTGGAGCGATCGGCGGTCCGTCACGCGGACGCGCCGCGTTTCCGAATGGTCTCTGTTTCCGGTCTTCCACGCCTCCACGGCCGAGCGCGCCGACGCGGACGCGCCGGGCGGCTACGCGCTCGAAGAGCGCTACGTGCGCGCGTGGCCGTTCTGGTCGCGGCGGCATGATCCGGCGCGCCGCTACACGCGCATTCCCGATTTCTCCTTCCAGAAGCGAGAAGGGCCGCTGGAGCGGAACCTTCTCGGGATGTTCACCTTGTACACCCGCGGCGAAAACACGGGAGCGGACGGTGCGCCGCGCCGCGTCGACCGCGAATGGCTCTGGGGAATCCTCCGCAGCGGCGAAGGCGGGGACGGCGCGTGGGACTGGTCGCTTTTCGGAGGCCTGCTCGGCCGCTCCGGCCGCGCCGACGGGTCGTCGCGGTGGCGCTTCCTCTGGCTCTTCGGGAGCGACGAAGACTAGGCGATGGGCGGTCCGGACGGAAGACACTCGCTTTTCGAGCGGATCGTCGGCGAATACGGCGGCCCGCTCGTCGCGTACGCGGCGCGCGTCTCCGGCAATCCTTCCGCGGCGGAGGACATCGTGCAGGACGCCTTCCTGCGCTTCGCGACGTCGTGGAAGGGCCCGCTCGAACCTTCGCCTCAGATGACCCTGTGGCTCCGCCGCACCGTCCACAACGCCGCGGTTGACGCCGTGCGGCGCGAAGAGCGCCTTCGCGCGCTCCATCTGCGCGGCGCCGAGGAGCGGGGAGGCGCCGTTGCGCCGTCGAGCGGGCAGGGCGGCGCGCCGGGCGACGTCTCCGACGCCGCCGCGGAGGCCGCCGAAGCGCTCTCCATCCTCTCCCCCCGCGATCGCGCCGTCGTGGCGATGAAGGTCTACGAAGACATGTCCTACCGGGAAATCGCGGCCGCGACCGGCCTCTCGGAAGGCAATGTCGGATTCATTCTTCACGTCGCGCGCGCGAAACTCGCGGCGCATCTCGCCGCCAAGAAGAAAGGATTTCCGCGATGAACGCGACCCAAACCGCGCGCGAGGACGCGCAGTGGGACGAAATCGCCGCGTGGTTTCGCGCGCGCGATCCCGCGAAAGCCGCGCCGCCGGGACTCTCCGGACGCCGCCGCGAACGGCTCGTCTGGTTCATGGAGCGTCCGCTTCTGGCGTTTCTCGCCAGCCACCATCGCGCCACCGCGCTGTGCGTCGCGACGCTCGTCGTCGCGGCCGTCGCGGCCGTTCTCTTCGCCATCCGGGCCCGCAGGGAAAGCCTTCTTCCGCCGGTTGAAATGACGCTCTCCGCGCCCGGTGGCGACGCCGTGCCGGAACTTGACCCGGAATTCGAGCCCGTGGACCTTCCGGGCGATCCGCCGGAACCCCGTCCGGACTTTCCGCAATGAAAACGGACGCTCTCCTTGTCGTTTCCCCGAACTGGCTCGGCGACGCCGTGATGGCGATGCCGGCGCTGCGCCGCCTCGTGCGGGAGCGCCCGGAGGCGCGCGTCTCCGTGCTTTCGCGTCCCGCGCTCGCGCCGCTGTGGCGCGCGGTCGAAGGCGTCGCGGACGTTCTCGCGCTTCCGAAGGCGGAGTCCGCCACGTTTCGCGCGGCCCGCCGCCTTCGCGCGGCCGGGTTTTCGGAGGCGCTTCTCCTTCCGAATTCCTTCCGCAGCGCCGTCGCCCCGTTTCTCGCCCGGATCCCGCGCCGGCGCGGCACCGCGCGGCCCGCGCGGCGGCTGCTCGTGAACGATCCCGTGCGCTTTTCCGCCGCGGAGGCGCGCCTTCACCAGGTCTTCGAGTACGCGAAGATCCTCTGCGGGTCCGCGCAGTGCGATCCCGCGGACACCGGATTTCGCCCCGGCGTGCCGGATCCGGCGCTCGCCTCGCTTCTTCCGCGCGGCGGCGGTCCCCTCGTCGGGATCGTGCCCGGCGCCGCGCGCGGCCCGTCGAAACGCTGGCCGCGCTTCGCCGAAGCCGCGGCGCTCGTCGCCGCCGCGCGGCCGGACGTCCGTTTCGCCGTCTTCGGCGGCAAGGGGGAGGAAGGCGCCTGCGCCGACGTCGCCTCGGCGCTCGGCGCGCCCGATCTGTGCGGGCGCACGGACCTGCCGCAGTTCGCCTCGCTTCTCGGCGCGTGCGACGCCGTGCTGTGCAACGACAGCGGCGGCATGCACCTCGCGTCGGCGCTCGGCGTTCCCGTCGTCGCCGTCTTCGGCGTCACCGATCCGGAGAAAACGGGGCCCGTCGGCCCGCGCGCGGTCGTCGTCCGCGCCGAGGGCGTCCGGGCCGCCCGCGCCGTCCGCCGCGACGATCCCGCCGCCGTTTCCGCGCTTCTCTCCGTCTCCGCCGCCCGCGTCGCAGACGCGCTTCTTCCGCTTCTTCCACACCTTTTCCCCTCCTCCCTCCCGTCTTCCGATCCCGGGCGCTGAAAGACGCCGCTCGTCTTTCAGCGCACATCCCTGCCTTTCCGAAATGGACCCGCCGGCCGTTTCCGTCATCATTCCCACCTACAACCGCGCCGAAATGGTCCGGCGGTGCGTGGAATCCGTTCTTGCGAGCCGGGGCGTCGATCTGGAATGCATCGTCGTGGACGACCATTCCCCCGATGATACCGGCGCCGTCCTCCGCGCCGCCTTCGGCGCCGATCCCCGTTTCCGTTGCGTCCGGCTTCCCCGCAATTCCTTCCAGGCCGCGGCCCGGAACGCCGGCGCGAAGATCGCGCGGGGCGAGTTTCTGTTTTTTCTCGACGACGACAACGTCCTCGATCCCGGTGCGTGCGCCGCCCTCGTTTCGGCCTTGCGGGCAAACCCGGAACTCGGGCTCGCCGCGCCGGTCTCCGTGCACGTCCTGTCCGACGGACGCCGCGAAGTGTGGACGCTCGGTTCCGATTTCGACCGCCTCACGTCGCGGCCCCGCGACCGGGCGCCGCGCAGCCGCGAGGCGGACGTCCCCTCCTCCGAGGCGCTGTTTCCGACCACCTACAGTCCCAACGCGTTCTGTGTGCCGCGCGTGGTGTTCCGGGCCGTCGGGGGATTTGACGAAGCCTTCGCCGCGTTTTTCGAGGAGTCGGATTTCGGCTGGCGCGTGCTCGCGGCGGGAAAGCGCGCGGCGATCGTCTCCGCGGCCCGCACCGACCACCACGGCTTTCTGGAGCCGGAATGCGTCCCGGCGCTCCGCGCCCTCGGCGTCGAAAAGCCGTTCCGGACATACTGCTTCGCCCGGAACCGCGTCTGGTTCGCGCGTCGTCATTTTCCCCTGCCGAGCCGCCTTTCCGTGCTTTTCGTCTTCGCGCCGCTCTCGGTCGTCTGGTACGGCGCGGTCGCCCTTCGTCATCGCCGCCCCGACATCGCCTTCGCGTACCTTCGCGGCTTTCTTCGCGGCGTTTTTTCCCGCCTTCCCGCCCCGTCTGCCCCGGAACGCGCGATGCACCCGTGAAACTCCGGATGGGACTTTGCGCGGCGAGCGGAAATCCGAAACGATGAAAAAAAGAGTCAACCTTCTTTTCCAAAGCGACGACAACTTCGCGTTCATGGTCGGCGTGGCGATGTCGTCGCTGCTTGAAAACGCAAGTTCCGGCGTCTTTTACGACATCTATTATTTCGCATTGCGCCTGTCCGACGCGTCGCGCGCGAAGTTCGAGGCGCTCCGGGCCTTGCATCCGGACGTGGACTATCGCCTCACCATTGTCGACGCGGAACCGTTCGAGAGGGAGTTCGTGTCGCTGCGGGTCCACGCGCACCGCGGCAGTTACGTCACGTACTTCAAGCTGCTCCTCGACCGCTATTTCGGAAACACCGACGTGGATCGCATTCTCCATGTTGGCGCCGACACGCTCGTGACGGGTTCGCTCGAAGGTCTGGCGGACTTCGATTTCGGCGGTGCCCCGTTCGCGATGAACTGGACCGAACGGCAGCACGAGCGATACCATCCCTGGCGCTACCGCGCCTGCATTGCCGAAATGGTCTACTTCCATTTGCCCGAATGGCGGCGGCACCGTTGCGAGGCGCGCATTCTCCGCCACATCCGGGAAATCGGGGACATCTACGGGAGCAAGGATCAGGGCCTTCTGAACGTCGAGTTTCAGGACGAATTCGTCCAGCTGCCTCTCAAGTACAACGTGTATGACATGGTGACGCACATGTCCCGGAAGAATCTGCTGCGGTATCACAACGCGCCCGTTTACACCAGGGAGGAAATTCTCGAGGCCGTCGCCCGTCCGGAGATCATCCACCTTGCAAGGACGTTCCTCTACCGGCCCTGCGAGGAGGGAAGCCTCGATTTCAACCGCGATCTTTGGTGGGCGTATTGCGACCGGTCGCCATGGAAGGGCATGGCCCCCCTTCCGCCCTTTCCGCCGCTTGGCGCGAAGGAACGGCTTTTCCGCTGGCTGTACCGGCGAGCGCCTCTTCCGTTGTGCGATTTTCTCTACATCTACTCCCGCCGGATTTTCGGCCTCTGGCTTTACCTTTCGCACCTTCCGCGCAAGCGGGTGCGGATCGGGATGGAACCGTCTCATGCCGAAGAAACCGTCTAGCCGAAGGGGCCTTTTCGTGAACAGGCGCATTCTCTATGCCTCGAGCACGAGGCGGAACGGATTCGAGAACCAGGACCCGCTCGCCCACTACCGGGACGCGCCCTATTCCATCGAAGCCATCGGATACAACCTGTCGAAACGGGGTTGGAAGGTCGCCTGGTGCGGCTGGTCCTCGACGCGCGATCCGTTCCGTCTGGCGAGGAAGATTGACGAATTCAAGCCGGACATCGTGTATTCGCACGGTTCGCTTCTCGCCCTGCACCCCCTCGTCTGCCGCCGCTTTCTCTGCCGGTGGAAGGACTTCCGGATCGTGCACGGCTGGGATGACCACTATGGCCGCATTTGGGGCAATCTGGCGGGCTGGCCGGGTCGCCTCTTCATGGATTGGATCGAGAAGCGCATTGTTCGGAACTCGGACGCGGTCGTGACGCTCAGCTACGAGCTGCAGAAAATCGGCCGCCGCTGGGGCGTGGAGTGCGAATACATCCCCAACGGCGCCGACCCGGTCGAGGGGCTCGAAATCGCGGACGGCCCGAAGCTCGACGGCCGCTTCAAGCTCGTCTACACCGGCGACAAGGCCCGGTGGAAGCGCACGGAGGACATCTGCAGGGCGATGCGCCGCGTTCCGAAGGACGTGAAGCTCTACCTCACCGGCCGCACGGAGGAGTATCTCAAGCCCTACGCGAGCGAAAACTGCGTCTTCCTCGGCTGGCTCTCCAAGCCCGAGCAGTTCGCCGTGATGTCGCAGGCCGACGCGTTCGTCTGCACCTCCGACCAGGACTGCAACGCGAAGCTTCAGGAGTATCTGCGCTGGAAGAAGCCGATCCTCGCCTTCGACGGCGAGGCCAACAACTTCTTCAAGAATGGCGAGAATGCGCTCCTCGCGCCCGGCGGCGACTACGCGCCGCTCCTGCTTCGCCTCGCCGACGATCCGGCCCTGTGCCGCCGTCTCGCCGAGAACGCCGCCCGCGACATCCCGGTCTACTCCTGGGCTGAAATCGCGGAGCGGTTCGAGGCGTTCTTCGAATCGCTTTTCGGCAACGGCTCGAAGTAGCCCCGCCAGGAGCCCGCCGCCAGAGCGAAGCGCCCGCGCGCGAGGTGCCATGCCAGGGCCGCGAGGAAGGGGGGCAGGGCGCGCAGGCGCGGGAAGGAGCGCCACTTCCGGAGGAAGAGGCGGTGGCCCGCTCGGAACCACGCGGCCTTGCGGCCGTCGTGGGCGCCGATCGTCGCCGAGCCGTAGTGGAAGATCCGCACGCCCGGCGCGATCGCGAGGCGCCGCCCGAGCTTGCGCACGCGGAGCGAGAGGTCGGCGTCCTCGAAGAAGAAGCGATAGTCCTCGTCAAACCCGCCGGTTGCTTCGAGAACGTCGCGAGGAAGAAGCAGGCAAGAACCCTGAAGATAGTCCGGCTCCTCGCCGGGCCGGCACGGGCGCGGATAGCCGAAGACGCGCCCGATTCGGTATCCGGCGGGCGCGGACTCGCCGCCGCCGGCGCCCTCCATGTCGCAGCCCACGAGCCCCGTCGCCGGATCGGCGGCGAGCGCGGCGCGCATCGCGCCGACCATCTCCGGCGGGCATCGCGTGTCGTTGTTGAGGAAAAGCACCGAGTCGGTGGCGGGGTCTTCGAGCGCCCGGCGCATCCCCGCGTTCATGCCGCCGCCGAAGCCGCGGTTCCCCGGCAGGCGCACCACCTCGACTTCCGGCGGCAGCGCGGCCCGCAGCTCCGCCTCGCCGTGCGAGGGCGAACCGTTGTCCACCACGATGATGCGCGCCTTCTCCTTCTGCGCGACCAGAGTCTTGCAGCATTCGGCCGTGAGCGGGATGCGCTCGTAGTGGAGGACGACGATGGCGGTCACGGGGCGGGGATACTAGCAGAGGCGGCCTCCTCCCCGCAAGCCTCTCCCGGCGCTTCATCGCCGCAACCGAGCGCTACATCGCCTACAATCCGCTCCCCTCCGCATCTCGCGCCAGGTCCGCGACATCGCTTCGGTAGTCGCGCGCATGGAGCGGGCCGCGGACCGGGGCTTCGCGATCATGAGCGGCTTCGTGAGCGCGGGTGAGCAGGCGGTGCGCGACGCGCTCTGCCGCCCCCTTCCTCGCGGATGTTGCCTAAATTGGCTCATCTTTTTGTAATGTCTATCCGCAAAATGGCTCATCTTTTTGTGTTGGCAACCATCCATGGGGAGCAAGTGGGTGAGTAAATGGGGAAGTAAAACGCCATCGACCTGTTTGACACCTGCTTACAAAATCGATTTTTGTAAGCATGTTTTCGCGATTCAGTGATGCCATCACAATATGGTAAAAACATAGTTATATTTTTAAAATTTGTAAGTATGTTGTTCGTAAAATGATTTCATTGTTGACTTTTATCCATAATTGTGCATCATTTCCATTCCACAAAGACACGCCATGAACCCACTGACGCCAAACAACGATTTGCCGCTATTGTGCCCACAGGTCGCAAAACTGGAGAGGAGGGCCTGCTCGAGCAACCCGTTCTCTATCTCAGCGGCGAAATCGTCCGCGACAAGGGGGCGTACTACCGCGCGCTGGGCGATGTCCGGACGACGGGGAACTACGAACCGATGCTGCTGTATTTCATGGAGGCCGTGCGGCGGACGGCGGAGTGGACCGCGGACCGAATCCGCGTCGTCGTCCGCCTAATGGGCGAAACGAAGATCGCGATCAAGGCGCTGGGAGGACGGCTGTACTCCCACGAGTTGATCGACACCCTGTTCAAGCTTCCCTACTGCAGGATCCGGAACCTTGTCGACGCCGGCGTCGCCCGGCAGCAGACCGCCGGCCGGTACCTCCACGCGCTGTCCGAAGCCGGCATCCTCCGCGAAATCCCTGCCGGCCGCGAAAAACTCTACCTCAACCACCGGCTCCTCCGGGTCCTCTGCGACGGCGCCGACGATTGGGAGCCGTTCAACGTCCCCTCCGCTTAATCCCCCTTCCTCCTTTCTCCTTCCCCCTCTCTTCACTCGTCACTTGCCCCCTTCAACCCCTTCAACCCTTTCAACCCCTTTCCTCCCCTCCCCGAATTGATCGGCGACGCCCCACCTCCCTCCTCCACGGACCATCCGGCCGAAGCCGGATCGGCGGCCCGCGCGGGCGCGCGGGCCGAGCGAAAGCGCGTGCTCGTCGTCCGTCTCGACGCGATCGGCGACTGGATTCTCTGCCGCAACGCCCTGCACGCGCTGCGCCGGTCCGCGCGCTTCGCGGACACGCACTGGACGATTCTCGGCAATCCTGCGTGGCGGGGTCTCGCGGAGGCCTTTGACAAGGACCTCGCCGACGAGTGGTTCTGGGTCGAACGGCGCGGCGACCTGTTCCGCAAGGGGTACGAGAACCTCCTCCCCCGCGCCGTCTGGCACCGCCGCGTGGCGAAGGCGCAGGCGCGCCTACGCGAAAAACTGACCGCAGGCCGATACGACCTCGTTCTCTCCCTCCAGCCCAGCCGCGATCCGCTCCTCGACGAGTTCGTCGCCGGCCTCGCGCCGGAGGTTGTCGGCGTCCGTGCCGACGGTCTCGACTCCTCGATGTACACCCGGCTCGTGAATCCGGGTCCGGAGCCGTTCGTTTTCCTCCGGAACCGCGCGCTTGTTTCCGACCTCACCGGCGAACCCTGCGATATCCCCCTATCGTTTGACATCCCGGATCCTCCACCGCGAACAAACCGCGTCATGTTCTTCACGGGCGCCTCCCACTGGACCAAGCGCTGGCCCCGGCGTAGGTGGAACGAACTGGCGAGTCTGCTACCTTCGGAACTCGAAGCCTTTGAAGCGCCGCAAAACCGGTCACTTTCCGAGTTTGCCCGTCTTGTCTCCTCCTGCAAGGCGGTCGTCTCCAACGACACGATGACCCTCCACCTCGCAGCTGCGCTCGGCGTGCCGGCAGTCGGCGTCGTGAACGGCATCGAAGGCCGAGGCGCCTTCTGGCCCTATCCCGACGCGCTTGGCAAACGAGTTGCAATCGTCGGCGCCGCCCCCCATCATAAACCCGCTTCCATTCTTCCCAGACTCATAGCTTCACAGATCGTACAGTTTCACAATCTCACAGATGTGACGGGCGGTGCGGCATTCAATGCGCTTGAATCAATTGCTCTTGCGTGAAAACAGAATGAGAACAATCAAGGACCTGATCAATCTCGCTTTTCTGGCTCTCGGACATCTTTTCCCACGATTTCGGAGAAAGATTGTCTTCGGCGCCTGGCATGGGAACAGTTATGCGGATAATCCAAAATACCTCTTCGAGTTCTTTTTCAAGCATCCGGAGTTCCGCGTCGTCTGGATTGGAAAGCGGCCCGTTACGAAGACGCTTCCTACACTCCCCCCTAATGCTTCGTTCGCGGTTCGGCATTCGCCGCTCGGCCTGTGGCACGCACTAACGGCAAAGACCTGGGTTTTCAGCCATTCTCCGAACGACATCGCCCTCGTTGCAATCTGGGGTAATTCCCTCCAGATCGACACCTGTCACGGGATCG
This sequence comes from uncultured Verrucomicrobiota bacterium, assembly GCA_946534105.1. Taxonomy (GTDB): domain Bacteria; phylum Verrucomicrobiota; class Kiritimatiellia; order RFP12; family UBA3636; genus UBA3636. The sequence goes on along the minus strand of CAMNCG010000004.1, from coordinate 29,386 downwards.
CGCTCAAGCAGGTTGGAGAAATGTGCCCTGGATGGAAAAAGGGCAAGTTCAGCCCGCTGTCTCGTTTGCTCCATAACCCGCCTTACCTAGTTATGCCCAGCGAGTGGCAAAGCCAAAACACTCTCGCAGGGTTTCCCGGCTCTTTCAAATCACCTACGCTGCCCTTCGGTTCGACCACGCTCGACTTCATTCTCGCGAACAAGGACAAAGCCGCGCTGATCGCTTCACTCCGCCAGAAGTTCGCCACGGCATTCGGGCTGCCTTCCGACCGGAAATGGATCGTCTACGCGCCGACGTTTCGCCATCTGTCCGAAAAGAACTATTCCTTCCGGGACGCCTCCGCCGACGAACGGAAAAAGCTGGACGCGGTACTGGACACAATCGGAGCCGTAATAGTCGAGAAGCTTCATCCGAATCGTATCACCGGTCTCAATCCAGAAAGCGACGGACATGTCTTTTCAATCGCCGGGCCGGCGGCGAAGGCCATCGAGCCGCACGAACTCTGGCTGGCGGCCGACGCCATCGTTTCCGACTATTCAAGCAGCGTTGTTCCCTTCTTCCTTCAGGGAAAGCCCGTGTTCCATTTCGTCTATGACTACGAATACTACACGAAGGAAGACTCCGGTCTTGTCGCCGACATCGCCGACATCCGGTTCGGCGTCGTGTCGAAGACGTTCGACGAACTATGCGATGCGATTTCCCGTTTCGACGAAGCCCGCAATCAGTGCGGGAAACGGGCCCGTGATCTCATCGAATACGAAGATGGGCATTCCTGCGACAAATATCTCGCCTTCATTCGAGCCAGACATCGGATTGCAGTTGGCTTCGCACGCCAAGAGCAACCGTCCTAATCCGTTCGCTCCGCTACCTATTCGCGGATTTTCTCGATGATGGCCGTGGTTGAATTCGCCGGATTCCGGGGAAGATGCAACACTTCGCAATAATGCGGAGGGATGGCAAGTGATTACAACCGGAACAACGCAGGGAAGGCGCGTTCAACCGGATGCGCGGAGTCGGCGACGGCACGGCCGAGCATGCCGAGTTTCAAGCCGACAACGGTCAGGATGCGTGGCAGCCATGCGAAGGAGCGAAGCTCGTAGAGCCGGTCCGCCTCGACATCGCGTGCGACCGTGTCGGGGTGGACAAGCGGGAAGGGCATTTCGAAAGCTGTTGAGTGGAGATACTGGTCGTAGGAGAATCCATCCGTGTGCGTTCCACCCTGTCCGTATCCGCGGTTGACAACAAGATTGCCGCGAGGCATGACAGACAGCAGTCCGGCTTCCTGCAAGGATAGCATCCATGGAACGTCCCACGTAGACCGGGTGTCCAAGACATCCTTTAGGAACCGGCCATACATTGTTCTCATCCGTCGAGTCCGGTTTGCCTTGCGGATGATGTCGGGCCCCGTGGCACGAAACGCTTCCGGATCGGGCTGGTTCAGTTTCCATGCGCGGCGCCACGTCGCCCAGCCCCAGATCAGGACGAAGTTCGTGAACCGGTAGGACGCCTTCGGTTCGGACATGAATCCGTAATGGTTGTTTCCGGAAATCATTCCCACGCGCTCGTCGTCGCGGTAGCGTTCGAGGAGCTCCGTCGCAAAGCGGAGGAAAGACGGATCGGGCCAGCAGTCGTCCTCGAGGATGATGCCCTCCTCCTCCTGCGAGAAGAACCAGTCGATCGCGCCCGAGACGCCGAGACGGCAGCCGAGGTTCTTCTCCCGGACGAGCTTCTTCACCTCGCAGGGCCAGTTGATCGCTTCCGCGACCGCCGCGCACGCGGCGCACTTCTCCGCTTCGCCCGGACGGTCGGAACGCGGTCCGTCCACCGCAAGGTAGATTTTCGGAGGGCGGACTTTGGCGAGAATCGCCACGAGTCCGCGGAGGAGTTCGGGCCGGTTGAAGCCGAGCAGGAGGATTGGCGCACAATTCATGGTTGACCCCGTTCTGCGTTGGTGCGGAAGTTGGACTTCCGCGCGGCGGAGCCGCGCCATACGGTCGAAGCCGGCGCGGGCGCGCCGTGCGAGGCCGCGAGACGGGCGACGTAGACTTTTTTCATGGGGAAGGGGTTCCGCGTTCAAGGATCCTTCGCAGGAGGAAGGCGGTGTAGTAGGGTATCGTGAGGATTCGGTTTTCGAAGCCGACGTTGCCAGCCGTGAACTTCACGCCCCAGCGGATATCCGGGTAGTGGTCGCTGTTGATCAGCGTCCGGAGCGATTTGCTCCGCCCCTGCGTGGACTTGACCTCGACGGGGACAACGTTGTCGCCGGCGCGGACGAAAAAGTCCTCCTCGAGCGTGGAGTCTTCGCGCTTGTAGTAGAACAGGTCGTAGCCCTGCTTTGCTAGAGCCTCCCCGACGATGTTCTCGAAGAGACCGCCCTTGTAGCCGCCGAGGTTGCGGTTGGCGCGAACGTCCCGCTGCGTTTCGTCGTCGAGGAGAGAAACGAGGAGGCCGGTGTCCGCCATGTAGAGCTTGAAGCGGTCCGGGTCGAAGTTGCCGCGGAGCGGCGAGGCCGGAAACGAAAGGCAGTGGCACCGGCGGGCGATGCCGGCGTCGCAGATCCAGTCGATGCAGCCGCGGTAGTCCTTGAACCGGGCGTCCCTGGCGACCTTTGAAATCTGGAACTTCTTGTTTTCGGCGGCGAGTTGGACGGGAATTCGGTTGAACACGTTGAGAATCCGGGCCTGGTCGACACCCTCAGCATACTTGCGCATGTCGTCCTTGTAGTCCGCGACGATGCCGCGCTGGATGTCAAGCACCCCTTCGAAGGTGCCGTTCTCGAAATAACGGGACACGGCCGCCGGCATGCCGCCGAGGACGCAATAGTCCAGAAAGAGCCGCGACAGGGCGGTCGTCTCGACGGGGCCGAGGGGCTTGCGCGCGACGATACGGCCGAGCATGTCTTCGATGAAGTCCGCCTGGTATCCGCGCGCCCAGAGGAACTCTTCGAAGTCCATTGACTCCATCGTCAGCTCGGTCTTGTAGCCGACGCCGACATGGGATATCCGTTTGTAGTGAACGCCTAGAAGCGATCCGCTGCAGATGACGTCGAAGCGCCCGTCCTGCGCGAAGAACTTCAAGGTGGAAGCGATGTCGGGAAACTCCTGGATCTCGTCGAAGAAGAGGAGCGTCCGCCCGGGTTCGAGGCGGAGCTCGGGCTCGATCCTCGTCAGATTGCGAAGGACGTCCCGCGTCGCATAGCCATCCTGCACGACCTCGCGGAAGCGGGGATCCTCCGCGAAGTTGATCTCCACGAACCGGGTGTAGTTGGCACGGGCGAACGTCCGGATCGACTCGGTCTTTCCGACCTGACGGGCACCTTGCACGACAAGCGGCAGCCGCCGCTCGTCGCGTTTCCAGCCCAGAAGCCGGTCATCCATTTTCCGCCGAAGGTAGTTCATGTGCTTTCCAATGGGCGGACATTCTACCACGTCGCATCCACAAAAGCAAGGGAAACCCGAAAAAATGAGCGAACTGAATGAATGCCGTCCCGAAAAGATGAGTGAAATTTAGACGATTTCAAACGAAAAAATGGGCGAATCGAATCCCCTCCAATCTGGGCTAGAGACGATGGGGACGGCTGTCCCGGAAGTCCCTGCTGTCCCCGGGCCGCTCGTCCCGCTCGTCCCTCTTGTCCGGGGGAGCCAACCTCCGCGGACTCCGCAAACTCCGCGTGAGATCGGGACTCCGCGAACTCCGCGTGAATTCAGGCGCCACGGATGCGGGTGCCGGCTCCTCCGCTTGGAGAGCGGAGGCCAGGCGCAGCGTGGCGAGGAGGATGGGGAGGAATTCCTTCATGGAATGTCCCTTCGGGGGCGTTTGGAGCGGGAGCGCGGCGCGGCGCGTTTGCGCGGGAGCGGGGAAGGCGGGGCGAAACGGGCGAGCCACTCGCCGAAGAAGCGGTCGTAGACGATCCAACCGGCCGGAGTTTCGTAGACTAGATCCAGCCGGCGGAGCGCTTCCAGCGCCGAGGCCGCCGTGGAGGCGGCGCCGAGCCCGCAGTGCGCGATGAAGGCGCCGGAAGTCGGTTCGGCGACGGTCCCCTCCGCGGCGAGGGCGCGCAGGACCGCCTGCGAGGACGGCGGCTGGGACCGCAGCAGGTCGTTGTATTCGAGGGCGCGGGTTTCGAGGAGTTCGGAGACGACCTCCTCGATCGCCGCGGGGGACTCCACGTCGCGCCGTCGGGCCCAGAGCCGGTTGAGGACCATCTGCAGATACCAGGTGACGCCACCGAACCGGTCGTAGAGGGCGGAGAAGGCCTCCTGGGAAAGCTCCAGCGAAGCCGCGCGGAAGTGGCGGCGCGCAAAGGCGAGGTAGGCGGCGCGGTCGATCGGACCGAGCGAGAGGATGTCCGTGCTCTGGTAGAACGGATGCTTCGGGGAAAGGAACATTTCCCGCATCAGGTGCTGGCGCGAGCCCGCGAAGACGAAACGGACTCCGGGGACGAACTGGATTTGCGAGCGCAGCAGCGCTTCGGTCCCCTGCTCCGGATACTCGAGCACCTGCTGGAACTCGTCGATCGCGATCACGGCGCGGCGGTCGCGCCGGGCGAGATACGCAAACGTCTCGGCCAGCGTCTCCTCCGCCCGGGAGGGGACGACGTCGAAGGAGATCGACGGGGAGCCGTCCGGACCGGCGGAAAGGGTCGGTCGGCAGCTCTTGAAGAAGCGCGCGGCGGCAGCGGCGGCGCGCTCGAGCCTCGTGTCGAGCGCGCCCGCGACGGCGGAGGAGAACAGACGCGTGAAATCGGCGAGCGAGCGGGTCTGAAAGATGTCGACGTAGACGGTCGGCATCCTGCCCCGCAACCGGTGGAAGACGTTGTGGACGAGCCCCGTCTTGCCGTAGCGCCGCGGGGCGATCAGCGTCACGTCCCGGTCGTTCTCGATCGACGAGACGAGGCTGGCCGTCTCGGCCGCCCGGTCGCAGAAGAACTCCGGGCCGGCGTAGCCGCGGACGAGGAAGGGGTTGCTCGGCTTCATGGCGGGGATTCTAGCGCAATCCGTTCGTTACGTAAAGTTCGTTACGAAACTTTCGGAAATTCCCAATCGGGGGCGGTCGCGACACGGCAACCGCCCCGACTGGGAAGCTCTGCGTCTGTGTGCAACCGCTTGCGTGGGAGAGGGAATTTGCCTAGAATCTTCGCGCATGAATACGGGTACGCCCCTCGTCACGGTCCTCCTCCCGACCTACAATCGCCGGGAGCTGCTCCCCGTTGCGATCCGGTCGATCCGGAACCAGACGATGCCGGGATGGAGGCTCCTTGTCGTGAACGACGGCGGAGAGGATGTTTCGGATGTCGTGGCGGGGTTCGGCGATGACCGGATCGAATGGCACGATCGCCCGCACCTCGGCAAGGCAGCCGCCCTCAATTTCGGCCTTTCGCTCGTCCGCTCGAAGTTCGTCGCCTACATGGACGACGACGACATCGTCTACCCCGACCATCTCGAGGGACTCGTCTCCTTTGCGGAGCGGAAGGGCGCGGAATTCGTCTACTCCGACACCTATGCCGTCTGGATCGGTCCGGACGGAAAGGAGATTCGCCGCCAGGTCGAGAACGAGGACGACGTCTCTTTCGAGGACATCCGCTTCTTCAACCAGATCAACCACAAGCAGATCCTCCACACGAAGCGCCTCGCGGACGAGGCCGGACCCTACGACGAAACGTTGCGGATCCTGATCGACTACGACTACATCCGCCGCCTCGCACGGCTCTCGCCGCCCGCCCACCTGCGCAAGATCACGGGGGAGCACTTTCTCCGCCAGACGACGGACCGCGCGGAGGACGTCGACTCCATCACCGGGCTCTGGAAATCCGATCCGGAGACCTGCGGCCGGTCCGTCGCGGCCGTCTTCGAAAAGGATCCCGCCGCGCTGGCCGACCTCTACCGCTTCGCCCTCCGGGACCGCAACCGCGCCCGAAACCTGGAGCTTTCCCTTCAGCGGCACCGCGAAGCCCTCGACGACCATCGCCGGGTCCTCGCCGACACCCGCGAGGCCCTCGCGCGGACTCACGCCGAGCTGGAGTCCAGGCAAAAAGCGCTGACGGCCACGCAAGAGGCGCTCGGACGCGCCGGAAAGCGCATCGAAACGATCGAGCGGTCCCTTTCCCATCGTCTTGGAATGGCGCTCACCGCGCCGTTGCGGTGGATCGCGGAGATCATCCTTCCTCGTTTTCGTGGAAAGAAGCAGGGAGTTCAAACGGTCCGATGATCGAAAGAAGAGGCATTTCGGAAAATCCGTCCGCCGCGCTTTGCCTCGTCCGCGACATCGTCGTCGCGAGGAATTCCGGCCTCTTCGACCGGGACTTCTACGTTAGGTCGCATCCTGAAGTCATGCAACGGCGTTTCGCGTCCCCGCTCCTGCACTACTGCACCGAGGGCTGGCGCAAGGGATGGGGCTTCGCCCCCGAGGTCCCCCCCATTCCGCCCGACCTCATTCCACCCCGCGAAAATCCGCTGCTCGCCCACGTGCGCGTCTTCGGCCGCAGGCGGAAGCCGACCACGGCTTCGCTCCGCCGCCTCTGGCGCGAACTGCGGCCGGATCTCTGGGAGGAAAAGGTCCGCGGGCGCCTCCGCGCCGAAGCGGCCCCCAAGCCGCCGCTCGCCGTCATCATCCCCTTCTACAATCACCCCGAATACCTGCCGACGCTCGCGGAATCGCTGCTGGAGCACACGCCTCCGGACGTCCTGATTCTCTTTGTCGAGAACGGAAGCCGCGATCCCGCGGTCCGACCCGCGCTCCTGCGCCTCGCCGAAAGGAACCCGGACCGCGTCCGCGTGGAATGCCTCGACGAAAACGTCGGCTTCGCCGGCGCCTGCAACCACGGCATCCGCGCCGTGGCGCCGCGCGACGTGATTCTCCTCAACAACGACACGGTAGTCAGCCCCCGCTGGACCGATTCGCTCCGGCTCGCGGCATACGCCGACGCCCGCATCGGAAGCGCCACCCCGATTTCCGACAACGCCTGGTTCGCCTCCGTTCCGGAGGAAGGCCCCAATCCCATGCCGCCGGGCCTCACCGTCGCCGAAACCGCGCGCGGATGGCTCCACGCCCACGAATTCGCCTTCGACCAGCATACGGGCCACGGCTTCTGCCTCTACCTCCGGCGCGACATGCTCGACGACGTCGGGCCGCTCGACGTCGAACGGTTCGGCAAGGGCTACGGCGAGGAACTGGACTTGTGTCTGCGCGCCTGGGAACGCGGATGGCGGCACCGCATCACCACCCGCGCGTTCGTCAGGCATCTCGAGGGCGGGACGTTCGATCCGGCCTACCGCGCCGCGCGCATCGAGGCCTCCAGTCGGCTGCTCAACGAAATCCATCCGGGATTCGGATCGCTCAAGCTCCTTCACCGTCCGCTCTGGGCCGCGCGCCGGCCGGCGCTGCGTCTCGTTGACCGCGGCATTCGCGCCTTCGACGCGCCGAAACCCCTTCCGCGCGTCCTCCTGCTCTCCGGAAATTCCGCCCCTCAGGGCTTTGAAGCCGTCATGCCGGACGGCGGCGATGCCGGCGCCTGGGCGCAGCTCGGCCTCGCCCGCGACGACGAAATCGTCTCGCAAGTCCTTGAATGCGGCGCGGAGGCCGTTGTCGCGGACGAGGCGACCCTGCCGCCGAACTCGCCCCTCGCCGCGCGCCTCGCGGCGCTCCACGTCGCCGTCCTCCGCCCTCCGTTCGCCGCGCCGCCGCCATCGGAGCCGGCTTCCGCCGCGCCCAGGGTCTCCGTCATTGTTCCGGCCTACAACGTCGAGCGATTTCTGCCCAACTGCCTCGACTCCCTTCTCGCACAGACTCTCCCCGACATCCAGATCGTGTGCGTCGACGACGGCTCCACCGACGGCACCGCCGCGATTCTCCGCCGCTACGCCGCGAAGGATTCGCGCATTGTCGCCGTCTTCGGCGAGAACCACGGGGCGGAATGGGCCCGTTCCGTCGCCATGGAAAAGGCGACGGCCCCCTATGTGATGTTCTGCGACGCCGACGATGAATACGCCCCTCGGATGTGCGCCGTCATGGTCGGCGCCATGGAGCGACTTGGCGTCGATCTCGCCATCTGCAGCGCCCGCCACGAAGGCGCCTTCACCGAGCGGGAAATCAGAAACCGGACCCGCCCGGACGTCCTTCGCGCCCCGGCGGAAGTCCGCGGCCGCGACGACGTGCTCTGGAACAAGATTTTCCGGCGCGACCTCATCGAGCGCAGCGGCCTGCGCTTCCCCCGCGATCCGGGCATCCGCTTCGGGTTCGACGCCGTTTTCTGCTTCTGCTACCAGCTGGTCGCCGGCGAGGCGACCACGATTTCCGACCGGCTCTACACCTACCGCAGACGGCGCGGATCGCTGGTGTCGCTTCGCAGACGCGGAAAAATCGACGCCTCGTTCGACCTCGTGCGCGCATTGCCATCCGTGTTCGAGTTCGCGGAAAACAATCGCCTCCCACCGGAAAAGCGCGCGACGGTTCTGCCCTGGTGCGACCAGATCGTCGCGGAGGCGATTCTCTCGATGCCCGCGTCGTCGCGCGACGAAGGCATCGAAATGCTGCAAGCCCTCTTTGCGCCGATGGCTCCGCAAATCGGCCCCGCGCTCCCGACGCTTCTCGCCCTGGTCCACAAGGACGACACTGCTCTTAACGCCGCCCTGAAGAAAGCCGCCGGAAGCATTGCGCCTTCTTCCGCACCACCACCCGGACCGCTTCACGCCGCCGCCGCCGCACTGGCGCGGTGCCTTCCCGTAATCGGGCCGCACCTGCGCGCCGTCGACGCCTGTCTCGCCGAACTGCGCCACCTTCAGGCGGAACGCGGCACCCTCGCGAACGATCGCGCCGTATTCCGCGACCACATGCTCCGCGCCGAGAAGACGCTTCGCGGCCTTCTGCTCGAGGAAATCGACTCCGGCGTTCCCGGAACGACCGGCCGGGACCCGGCCGCTCCAGGCGCCGTCGTCGTCTCGTTCACCTCCTATCCCGCGCGCATCCGCCTCGCTTCGGTGGCCGCCGCTTCGCTCCTTCGGCAAAGCGTCCGGCCGGACGCCGTCGTTCTCTGGCTGGACCCGGAGCAGTTCCCCGGACGCGAGTCCGGTCTGCCGCCGGAGTTCGCGGCGTTGAGGAAGAAAGGACTCGACATCCGCTGGTGCCGCCCCGGACTTCGCTCCTACAAGAAGCTCGTTCCCGCGCTGGAAACCTGGCCCGGCGCGGTCCTGGTCACCGCGGACGACGACGTCTTCTACCCGCGCGACTGGCTCCAGTCCCTTCTGGAGGCCCACCATGCGCATCCCGGCGAAATCGTCGCCCGGCGCATCCGCCACGTCCGCCTGGATTCCTTCGGGATTCCCCTTTCCTACGCCGCCTGGCCCATGAACGCCGCCTGCGGCGAAAATCCCTCCGCCCTGAATCTCCCCACGGGGTGCGGCGGAGTCCTCTATCCGCCCGGTTCCCTGCACCCGGACGCGACGGACGCCTCGGCTTTTCTCCGTCTCGCCCCGACCGCCGACGACCTCTGGTTCTGGGCCATGGCCGTCCGGCAGGGCACGCCGGTGCGCTTCGTCGCCGCCTCCGACATCCAGAGCCTCGACACCGCCGACGAACTCGGTCCCCACGCCCTCAGCCGCGACAACAACGACAAGGGCGGCAACAACCGCCAGTTTCGAGCGATTCTGAACGAGTATCCGCGGCTTTTCGACGGCCTTGTCCACGCCTCGCCATGACGCAGAATCTCCGAAATTCCGCCATTCTTCGCCCCGCCTTCGCCGCCTGGAGGCGTCTGCGCGGGATGCTCCTCCCCCCGCCCCCCGCCGCGCCGCCTCGTTCGCCCGCTCCCGCTCCGGCCCCGCCCCTTCCGCCGGGCGCCGTTCGGCGGGAAGCTGTCTCCCCGCAGGACTTCGCCCCCGTGCCGTCGCCCGCCTTCCAGCGAATCGTCGGACCGCACGGCCCGGACGCCTTTCCGCGCCCGTCCCCCGACCGGCCGCTCGTCTTCTCCCATTCCGGAAAGATTGGCGACCTCGTCTTTGCGCTTCCCTTCTGCCGCGCCGTCGCGTCCGCCACCGGTCATGATCGCTTTTCGGTGCATCTTCGGACCGGAACCGGCGTCGAGCGCGTCCGCGCGGACGGATTCGTATTTCCGATGCCCCAGTTCAATAGAGCCGGCGCCGAACTCCTGCGCCCGCTGCTTGAGCGCCAGCCCTACGTGGAATCCGTCACGATCTCCGACGCCCTGCCGGAAGGGGCGCTGGACCTCGATCCCTTCCGCTCCCAGACGTGCATCCCGCTCTGGCGCGGAAATATCCCGCTCTACTACCTGCCGCTTGCGCCCTGGCTCGTCGACGTCCCCGATCTCTCGAAGTCCTGGCTCTTCGGAGGACGCAGAACCGATCTGGGCGGGAAGACGATCGTCCTTTTCGCCACGGAGCGGTCGCAGCGCGCCGGCTTTTCCTTTTCGTTCCTCGAACCGTTCCGCGACGAAATTCTGTTCCTCGGGACCAACGCCGAACACGCGGAATTCGAAAGAGGCTGCTTCCCGGTTTTCCACCGGAAAATCGCGGATTTCGCCGAAGCGCTCGACGTGCTCGGCTCGGCGCGGCTCGTCCTCGGCAACCAGACCGGTTTCTTCGCCATGGCCGAAGCGCTCAAGATTCCGCGCCTTCTCCTCGTCCCCGACCGCGACGCCAACAACATCCCCTGCGGCGGCGCGTTCCAGCTGCTCCACGAACCGAAGACGGCCCTGACGACGTTCCTGGCCTTCCACGACCGCTTCTGCAGATAACTGCCATTGACACATCCGGTAGGGCTCGCGCGCCGCGCGGACCGCTACGTCAACCGTCGCCATGCCTGAAATTTCGATTTTGATTCCCGTCTTCAACTCGGCGCCGTGGCTCGACGCGTGCCTCGATTCCGTCCTCGGCCAGTCCGTGAAGGACCTGGAGGTGGTCTGCATCGACGACGGCTCCACCGACGGCTCCGGTGCGATTCTCGACGCTCGGGCGGCGGCGGACCGCCGCGTTCGCGTGATCCACGCCGCCAATCGCGGGCAGGGCGCGGCGCGCAACGCCGCATTCGACGCCTGTTCGGGCAACTACGTCCATTTCCTCGACAGCGATGACATGCTCCTTCCCGGCGCGCTGGAAACGCTTCTGGAGAAGGCCAGGCGGGATAATCTGGACATTCTGTTCTTCGGAAGCGAAACCGCATTCGACAGTGCCGCCCTGAAGGAGCGCTGCCCCAAGGAGGAACGCGGGCACCCGCGCTCCAACGCCTTTTCCGCGCCAAGGACCGGCCCCGCGCTGCTTCTCGACATGGCGGCCGCCGGCGAATACGACGTGCCCGTCTGGCTTTACATCCTTCGTCGAGACTACGTGGCCGAACGCGGCATCCGTTTTCGCGAGGACATCAAGCAGGAAGACCTGCTGTTCACCTTTCTCTCGCTCGTGAACGCGAAGCGGGCGGCGGCCGTCGGAAAGACATGCCACCGATACCGAATCCGGGAAGATTCCGACTACGCTTCCTCGCCTCCGAAGTTCCGCAACGTCGCGAGCTGCGCCGTCGTCGCGCGGGAAATCCTCCGATTTGGCTGGAATCAGCCGCCGGAGCACGACGAGGAGAGGCGGGCCGCGGCGATTGCCGCGAAAATGGCCGTTGGGGCGGTCCGGTATCTTTGGGGTCGCGTCGACGACGCGGAACGCCGCCGCGCGGCGGACCTGCCGCCGCTGGATTCCTTCTGGCTGAACACGATGCTCAAAACGCGTTCCGAACGGGAATTCGCGAAACTCGTCGAAGAGAAGAACGCGCGGGAGCGCGAAGTGGGCCTGCTGCGCAAGTCGCTCTCGTTTCGTCTCGGCTCCCTTCTCGTCGCCCCGGCTGGCCTCGCCCTCGCCGCAATCCGCCGCCTCTCGTCCCATCGCCGGTAAAGCCCGCGCGGCGCGCGGGCAGGGAAAGGGGCGGCGGACTCCAGTCCGCCGGAAACTTACATCCGCGGCGGTCTGAAGACCGCCGCCCACGGTAGGGCCCGCGCGCCGCGCGGGCCGTGTTGTCACCGCCAGACTAATCCGCCGTCGCGCGGATCCACAGGGAGTAGGCCGGAGAATCCGGATTTTCCGCATCTTCCGGCGCAACCAGCAGCCAGTGCCAGACGCCGGTCGCGGGCAGTTCGAAGTCCAGCGCTCCTTCCGCGCTCTCTTCGTCGCCCTCGCCGTCCACCGCGCTCCAGAGCTTCGCACGCCAGACGCCGGCGGGAAGAACCAGATGCAGGGAAACGGTCTGGCGCTCCGCACGGGAGGCGTCCTCCTCGAACTCCGCGTAATCCGGGACGTCCTGGAGCGTCTCGACGAGAATCCCGCCGACTTCCGTCGTTCCCGGCTCGGCGATCGCCGTGCCGTCCTCCGCCGAAAGCGTCCATTCGGTCAGAGACGAGGTCTCGTCCGGCAGCGAGGTCGCTCCGCGACCGCCGCCGAGTGTCGCACGAAGGCCGGACCCTGCCGCGTCGCCGCCGCCGAGCGTCGCGCCGAGGCCGGCTCCTGTCGCGCCGCCATCCGCCGCCGACAAGGCGAGGACTCCGCGCGAGCCGACCGCCGCAGACGAGACCGACTTCTTCAGCGACTTCACGCCGCTTTCGGCGGTTTCCGCCGGGAGCGCGTAAAACGCCTCGCCTTCGTATGCCCAGTTGGGATTGGTGGCGATAAGCGTATTTTTCTCCGACTCGTTGATCGTGTAGAAGTGGTGGCGGTAGCCTTTGCTCCAGAAGCGGAACACCGGCACGGAGCCTTCGACCTCGTCCGGATACACGTAGTAGGCGATTCCCTCGTACTTCCAGTTCGGGTTGTGCGCGATGAGGTCATCCTTCTCCTCTTCCGAAATCGTGAAGAAGTGCCCTTTGTACGCCTTGGAGTAGAAACGGTGGATGGAAAGGGGCTCGATCATGTCGCCACGTATTTCAGCCTCCATGCCCCACATCGCGGTGCGCAGACCGAGTGGCATCGCCGCCGCCGGAATGCACATGGCAAGCGTCGCCGCCGCCAAGGCAACAGATGACGGCCATCTTCTTGCTATTCTCATGGCAAACCTCCTCGCGTCGCTCCAGGTGGTGCTCTATTGCGCCGCCTCAAGTTGTTCGCGCGCCACGAAGAACACGTTTTCTGCAATTCTCGTCAGCGTCAGCAGATTCGTGGAAGAGGCGGGAATTGTCAGTGGCGACGTTCCCTTGAACTTCTCGTAGGCGTGTCCTGGAGGCAACGAGAGCGTCACGTCCGCTCCCGACACGTTCACGACGCGCAGCGCCATGTCGAACACCTTGCCGTCCAGAAGGGCGAATTCCCCGATGGAGCAATCGCCGTCCACGGTGAGTGTGGCGATGGATCGGTCGGCGGGGCTGGACGCCAGCGCATAGCGCGGGGCGCCAGCGGAATCGCCGCTGCTGGCCGTGAGATTCGCCAATGACCGATACCACGATGTCCACAGCCTGTCGCAACCGTCAAATGCCGAGGTCTCAAGTGTCTGGACGCTTTCCGGAATTGTCACGGACGAAAGACTTGTACAACCATGGAACGCACCGTCACCAATGCTCGTCACGCTGTCGGGGATTATCACGGACGTAAGATTGCTGCAACCAGCGAACGCATAATTGTCGATACACATCACCGGATGGCCACCCAATGCCGACGGAATGGTTATTGCACCTGATGTTGAAGTCGGGATTGCCGGCTCCATCCACCCATATTCTCCAAATTTTTCTATAACAGCCCCTTCATCCTCAATGATGAAGTTCCACGTGATGCCATCGACGGTTTCGGTATCGGAAAGGGCGCAGAACGAAGCCGCGAAGACGCAAATGGCGAATAACGATTTCTTCATGGGGTTGCGAGTGGGTGGTCAGGTCCGTTGGTCGGTTGGCGTGTCGAGGAGTGAAGTAGTTGGGGTATTTGTGGGTGGTGGAGTCGAGAAGGCTTATTGAGGACTGGTGGCGATGACTTCCCAATGTCCGCCTTTGTCAGGGCCGACGCGGCGGAGAAGACCCGAAGACTGGAGTGCCGCCATGTGCTTCGCGACCGCTCTGCGCGTTATGCCAAGCATTTCCGCCAGTTCCTTCGTGGTAATGTCTGGATTTCCGGAAATCGCATCAAGTATTTTCTGTGAACTTTTCTGTGAACTTTTCTGTGAACTTTTCTGTGAATCGCCACTGTCCGGTTTTTCTGACCGGATTTTCTGTCCGGGTTTTGTCTGAACCCGACCGCCTTTTGGTTTCCGGAAGATCGTCAATCGGAATTCACCTCGGAACACCTCGATTCTGGGTTTGGGCAGTCCCGCCGCGCGGCATTGCTCGAAGAGTTCTTCAAGCCCCGTGCCAAGCCGCTCGATGTGGCCGGTCTGGTAGAGCGCGTCGGCGATGAGCGGATTCACCGGATAGGATTTGTGCGTTCTGTCCAGCGTGGAAACGTCCGTGAGCGGATGCGGCGCGCCGGGACTCATCACGACGAGCCTGTCCGGAAACAGTTCGACCTGGAGCGACCCCGTGTTGGAATAGTCCCGATGCGCGATTCCGTTCACGATGGCTTCCGCCACCACGAAACGCGGGATGTCGTAACCGGTGGGGGCCACGGCGCCGTCGTTCCTGACGCCGATCCAATGCTCCAATTTGTCGAGGACGAACGAGGTCGCGGCATCGGCCATGTCGAACAGGGTTCCGGAGAAGATCCGGTGGTCCTTGATCGGCTTGCCCCGCCGTTCGGTGGGCCATTCGACGCACATGACATGCGACGTCGGGAACCATTTCTGCGGATCCCGTCCAAACAGGAGAATGGCCGAATTGAGCGGGGTCCCCGTTTCGTCCGCCAGATGGAAATGGGCCAGGACCTTTTCGGCCGGAGTGGAAACCGCCAGCGGCAACTGCCGCTTCATCTTCGCAAGGAGGAGGAATTCCCGGATCTTGGCCTTGGAGACGTCCTTCATCGTCGCCCCGTCGCAGGGCGAGGCGTCGAACGGCCCCATGCGATACGCACCCTGCTCCACGAGAAGACCGTCGAGGGCCGCATAGATTTCCATCACGAGCGATGCCGCATCCGGACATTTCGCGCGGACGAGCGACGAGGAGATTTTCGACAGGAAGGCCGTTTCCTTGGGATGGCGGGGCGAGGCGGTTCCGTCCAGCACGAACACGAGGCGCGGCAATCCGAGACGGGTCGCCTCGTCGAACTCGCGTTCCGTCGGGGACACGCCGTCCGCGTCTTCGAAACCGTATTCGCGGCCGACGAGGCACAGATAGACGTCGCACCGCGCAAGTTCGTCAAGATACACCTCGTCGGCGCGGCGGTCTTTCGCCACCACGTCCTCCTCGAACACGAACGTGTCGAAAAGACGCCGGTAGGCGGGGTTCTTCGAAATGTAGCGTTTCAGGAGCTTGCGGATTTCCGCAAACTCCTTTTGGACGCTGGATATGAAAATCCGTTTCATCTCAACTATCGCCCTGTCCATGAGGTCATACACTCGAAGAGACGCTCAAGGACGGGAATCATGTAGTGTTTTCCGGGAACGCATGGCCCAGCAATGTTGAAGTACTGTTCCATGCCGCAGATTGTATCAGACGCGAAAACCCGGCGCAACGGCTTTCGTGCACGAAAGCCGTTGCGCCGGATTTGACGGCGAGGGCGGATCGCCGAGCCGCCCTCGCGCGCGCCGTTACTCCGCCCGCAGCCAGACGGAGAAGGCAGACGTGTTCAGATCATCCGAACCATCTGAACCATCCGAACCATCCGGCGAGACTCGCAGCCAGTGCCAGACGCCGGTCGCGGGCAGGTCGAAGTCGAACGCGCCGTCCGACTCCTCTTCCGCGATCACGCCCCTTTCGGCGCTCCACAGGAGAGATTTCCACGAGCCGGCGGGGAGAATCAGACGGAAGGGGCAAAGGTCCGGATCCCCGTCGGAAGTTTCGGGATGCCGGGTTTCCGCGACGGACTTCGCATGGCCTTCGTCACGCGAATCCTCCGCGGAACCCGCGAGTTCCGCCGCATTGGGCGCATCCGGGCGCGACTCGACGAGGATCGTCCCCAACTCGGTCGCGCCGTCGCGCTGGATCGGCGTTCCGTCGCGCGTCCAGAGCGTCCACGGCGCGGCGGTGCGAAGCGAGGATCCGGACTCCGCCGCCTCGCTTGAACCGTTGCCGGGGAGGCGGCCTCCCGTCCGCGTTTCCTCCCCTGCCGCCGCGACCGCCGCAGACGAGACCGACTTCTTCAGCGACTTCACGCCGCCCTCCGCGGGTTCCGCCGGGAGCGTCCAGAAGGCGATGTTCTCGAACTTCCAGTTGGGATCGTGCTGTTCAAGGTAAGTCTTTTCGTTTTCGTCGATGGTGTAGAAGTGGTGGCGGTAGCGGTCGCTCCAGAACCGGAAGACCGGAACCGAACCATCGACCTCCTGGGGATAGACGTAGTAGGCGACGCCCTCGTACTCCCAGTTCCGGTTCTTCTTCACGACTTCCGCCTCGTCCGCGTCGATCGTGAAGAAGTGGCCGCGATAGCCCTTCGAGTAGAACCGGTAGAGCGGGACCGTGCCGTCCACCTGGTTCGTGAACGCCATGTAAGCCGTTCCCTCGAACGACCAGTTCCGATTCGTGTTGCGAATCGTCCACATCTCGCCCTCGTCAATGGTGAAGAAGTGGCCCTTGTAGTTCTTCGAGTAGAACCGGTAGACGGGAAGGGACGTCGTAGGAGGCGTCCACTTGGCGTAAAGCGTCGTTGGGTCTATCAAGTCC
The DNA here is from genome assembly GCA_946534105.1 of uncultured Verrucomicrobiota bacterium. GTDB lineage: Bacteria > Verrucomicrobiota > Kiritimatiellia > RFP12 > UBA3636 > UBA3636. Next base: position 12,669 of record CAMNCG010000004.1, on the reverse strand, counting down.
CAATTGCGTACGCTCGTTCCGTCCGCTGCATAGTATTGCGTTCCTGTCCCATTTTTACCCGTCCAATATCCATGAAAAACGTAGCCCTCGCGCATCGGAACGGAAATGGTTGGCATAGGTTCGCCGATTTTCGCGCTCGTGCAATAAACCCCATCCATTCTGGAATCAGCCCAACCGGGAGCGATGTCAACTCGTTTTCCGGATTCAATCGTGGCCGAAAAAGGATAATCATCTGGTGGAAATCCACCTTGATGGTTCAATGCGACGTATGTCTTTTCGGAAGCACCAAACTCAAATGCTCCGATGTCGACGGTTTTGCCGGAAATGCGAGGATTGCCGTCAAAATCCACCAGTCCATAGAGAAGGTCATAGTACTGGAATGCGGCAGGAAGAGTCCCGGATTCGTTGCAGCGGCGAAAAACGGAAAAAGTCGTATAGTTCGCCCCTGTTTCCGTGAACAGATTGTTTCCCGAATCAATGCAAGGAGAATTTGCGGAAAGACGGAAATCGCCCGCCGTCGCATTCGCGAAAAGGGGGTTGGCCGTAAAATTCCCGCTGGAATCCGAAGCTCCAGAATGACTGTTGTCTTGAATACAATTGTTGTGGATGCCGTTCGCGTAGGTTCCAAAAACTTTCTTGCTGCACGAGTTGCCCCATACGATGCAGTTTTTGAATTCCCCCCCCGAACCGGCAATGGATTCGGCGACATTTCCGTAGAAAGTGCAGTTGAAAACGCCCCCCCCTGATGCATAGATTTCGGAAACGGGATAGCTTGCCGAAGACGAACGACTCGCGGTGTTGTTTCGAACAAGACAGTTGAATAACGTCGGAGAAGCCATACCGGGCGAAATGATGTCATAGACGCCCGAATTGCTGCGGATGTCACAACGCCAAGCCGATCCACCCATCATGGCCGCTCCATAAGAAGCGGAATTTCCGTCGATGACACAATCGAACAAATCCGTCTCGTAGCACCCTCCGCCTCCATATGTCGGTGCGACAAACGAATTGCCGGAGATGGTGCAGTTCACGGCAAAACCGTAGGCCAAGCCCCCGCCACCGGCAGCGCTGGTGGAATTCTGGCGTCCCGCCTTGTTTCCAGAAATGCGGCATCGGAACTCGATCCCCCCCCACGCTCCGCCACCACAGACGTAGGATGCGTTGTCCGACACGTCACAGTTGACGAGAATGCTTTGATAGGCCCCTCCTCCGCATCCCGTGCAACCATTGTTGTTCAAGACGCAATCGACGAGTTTCCCGCCGAACGCGCCTCCGCCGTCTCCTGTCTGGAATCCGTTGCGGAGCGTAAACCCCTTGAGAGTCGTTATTGTCTCGAATTTCTCGACAAGAGCGGAAAGAAAATCCACATCATCCTCGGAGACAAGCGTTGCACACCGACCTTCGACGTCTTCCCATCCGTTCCAATTGTCAATTTGGTCTCTGGAAAAGCCAGCGTTGATGATGGTTTTGTCGGCGCCGTTAACCGATTCTATGCTGAGCAATTTCCCTACCGTCTGGATCGGCGCATAGGTTCCGTCGGCAACGAAAATGCGGTCGCCCGACGAAGCGGCGTCAATTGCGGCCTGTATGTCGCGTTTAGCCGTCAACCAGCTTCTGCCGTCATTTGAATCGTTTCCCGTAGCCTTGTCCACGTACCAATCGGCTCCTTTTCGGATGACGGTCACGCTCCATCCCTTGTAGGCGTAGTCGTGTCCGTCATAGACGTAAACTTCAACGTTGTAATGTCCTTCGGCATCGGGAACGAACGAGCATTCCGTGTCATCGCCGCAGAAGCCATATTTCCCGGTGTCGATGTCAACCCAGCCCCATAGGATCGACAGATTGTCGCCATCCGGATCGAAAACGGAGATCGAAAACTCTTGTGTTTCTCCTGTTTTCATTGACAGCGAATCGCCGGCCGGGAATACGCTTTTGAAAGTTGGTGCAGAATTGCCCGCATTCAAGATTTCTACCGTCCTGGTTGCGGTTTTTCCGCCATAATTCGCCCGGACAGTCACGACCCCGCACGTCGCAGAGGCATTGACCGTAAGCGAGCCCGCTGTATCTATGCTGCCGTAGGCCGTACCGGACGAGAGAGACCAGACGGGCGTTACAATTGCGGTGCTGCCGTCGGAGTAGGTCGCCGTGCAAGTGTATGTTGCTGACGCCCCCGACGCCACGGAAACCGGGCCGGAAACGGAAATCGAGGAGAGCGTTTTTCCTGTTGTTCCCACCGCCTTGAAGACATTGTTCCCGGCGACGACGTTCCCGCTGTCGCCCGCCTTGTAGGAAGTTCCGTTCCACTGCAGCGACGCCGCGCCGAGGGGCAGCCAGAAGCGGAGTTTTCCGTTGACGGGATAGAGGTCGTTTACGCCATACCATGACGGAACCATGTCCGTGATGGTGACTGTGCTGTCTGAACTGGCACCGGAAATGGCAAGGTCGCAAGGGTGGACTGCGGCGAAGCCGTGGTCGGAATAGGTGCGGGGCGTCGTCCTCAATGTCCCGGAAGTCGCGAGGAACGAGCCGCCGTTGACATATAGGCCGTTGTTGGCGCTCAGAGCATAGCCGCGCAGTCCGGGGGGTGCTGAAATCGTCTCGGCCGCATAGCCGCCCGTGGCCGCAGCCTCGAAAGTTCCGCCATCCATCCAGATTCCGCCGCATGTCAGGATGCCGTCAAGCTTGCCCTTTGCGGAAAGGAGTCCGCCGTTCAGTTCGACGTAGTAATCCGAATCCAGTGTCGACGGGGCGCCTCCGCTGGCCGCATTGCGATCCGCCACTCCAACCATGTCAGAATCAACGGACACTTTTCCGCCTGTGATGCGCAGGAATCCAAAGTCGGAATTACGGCCGCCAACGAGAATGCCGGTTCCGGCCGCCTTGACGGAAACCTTGCCGCCAGTCACGTATGTGACATCGGAACGGATGCCAGTCGAAGCCTTTGCGGAGTCAGTCGCGAACAGAACTGCCGATGAGGGCAAAATCGCGGAAAAAGACTGGGCAATGTCGAAGTCCGCGTAAATGGCATCCGATTGGAAAAGGTTCCGGCCGACGACAATTTCCGTGGCGGAGATAGCGCCTTGCCAGGTGAAGAGCGTCTGGAAGTCGCCGTAGGAAGGCTTGTGGTCGATTGCCAGCGAACCGCCGACGACGATGTTCGTCGCGGAAACGAGGGCGACGGTTCCGGGGCTGAAGAGCTTGACGGAACCCGCTTCCTGGTAGTAAAGCGTTTTCCTCGGCGAATACATCTGGATTGCCTGTCCGGACGACGTGTCACCGGCAAGGACATTTACGCCGGATATTTCGCCGGAATGGGATCCTGACATGTTCCCTGCAATGGAAAGCTTCGTCGAACCGCCCGACACTTCGATGGCTGCGGAATTGTATATGCCGCAATCATTGCCGGCGATGACGCCGACGACATTGTTGAAGAACACGGGCATGGCCGTTCCGCCAAGTGTGCATTGGATGCCGTGTTTCGCCCCAAGCGCGCAGAACACACTATTGACGAACGAAATGGAACTTCCGCCAGGTATGACGTCCGAGCCTGACTGGATGGCGGACCCGGTGGCGGAAGTCAGATGGACAGAACTCATCGTGGAGGTAAATGCGCCTTTGCTCCGGATGTATACCGCCGCCTTGGCCGAAACGACCGAAACGATTGATTCGCCAATGCTCAAACCGTCCCCCCCGCAGTAAATGCCTATGCCTTCTGTGCTGCCAACATGAAGTGAGGACAAAAGGATGCGGACACCTGTTCCCTCAATGGCGTGCTGACCATTAAGACAATTGACGCCCACGACGGCTCCCTGCGCCAGCGCAACGTTCCCATCGCCTCCGTTAATTGCCGGTTGATTGGCATATTGATCGATGTGGAGCATTCCAGGACCACAGATGCGGACGCCACTGCCACCGTAAACCGCCGTTTTCCCACTCGCGCTATTTGAAAGGCCGACTTGCGTTCCTGAGATGTTGATCTCCACCCCCCATTTCGTCCAGATGGATCCGTACAGCACCCCGCCGGTTATATTGACAATCCAGTGGTCGCCGCCGCTGGAAACCGTTCCTGTGAGCCCGGTCCCGTCCAACGTTCCGCTTGGCTTGCTTTTCGTGAAGCTCACTTTCGTTTTCCCGTCATTCCCGTAAATGAAAAGGGATGACAATGGCGAGCCGGAAAAATCCGAGTCAGCCATCGAGAACGGAAGGACTGTGAAGAATAGGATTGTTGAAAGAATTGCGTGTTTCATGGGATTTGTCAAATTCTTCTCCTTGGGGTTTGTAATCAGTCTGGACCATTCCCCAAGCGCGAAACACAGCATTGTCGTTCCGGGACGGGGCGGATCATAGCAGAGGGATGGGCCGCGATGTTACCGTTCCATGGCGCGGATTCTAGCAGACACGAAAACCCGGCGCAACGGCTTTCGCGCCTCGATTTATGATTGCCACCGGCGGGCCGCGGTGCTATGATGCGTCTCCGTCAACGGGACACAATGGAAAGAGTTTGAACATGCCGACACTTCTGGACTCGATCGACAAAATGAGCCGCGCCGAAAAGGTGCAGGCCATGGACTATCTATGGACCTCTCTGGAGGCGGATGCAGGCGGCTACGAGCCGCCGTCATGGCACGGCCGCGAACTTGAGCGTCGCGACCGGCTCTACGCGGAGAACAAGATCCCTGTCTTCGACTGGGGCGAGGCGAAGGCGCGGCTTGAGGCACGCAGAGCCGCTCTCTGACGTGAAGCGGATACGGATCACAGCCCTTGCCGAATTCGATCTGGCCGAGGCGCAGGATTTCTACGCGCAGGCTGGGCTGTGGGTTGTTGACCATTTTCTGGAGTACGTTGACAAGGCGTTCTCCGGCCTTGTCATTACCGCCGGAATCCATCCGGTTCGGTTCGGGCACCACCGCGCGAGCGTCCCGCACTTTCCGTTTTCCATTTACTACGATGTCGAAGGCGAGGACGTCGTCGTAAAAGCAGTTCTCGACGACCGTTTCGGACCGGCGAGAATTGCGGCCCACTTCGGCCCGCGCTGGAGCGAATAGCAGAGCCGCCGCGTCTGGTAGGGCCCGCGCGCCGCGCGGGCCGCACCATCACCGCCACATCAGTCCGCCGTCGCCCGAAGCCAGACGGAGATCGACTCGTTGCCGGAATCGTCCGCGACGCGCAACCAGTGCCAGACGCCGGTCGCGGGAAGGTCGAAGTCCAGCGTTCCGTCAAAGTCATCCTCCGACACAGTGCCGTCCGATGCGCTCCACAGAGTTGCGTTCCGCATGGCGGGAGCGCCAGACAGGCGCAGGCTCAGTTCAACTGGCGGCTTCTCCGCCAAAAGAGCGTCACCCTCCGCCGTTTCCGCGGACCGCAGCTCCGCCGCATCGGGTGCGTCCAGGCGCGACTCGACTACTACCGCGTCCAACTCGGTCGCGCCGTCGCGCTGGATTGGCGTTCCATCGCGCGTCCAGAGCGTCCACGGCGCGGCGTCGGCAAGCCACTCGTCTCCGGCGGTAGCACCCACCGACGAAGCGTCCGCGCGCATGGCGGTGCGAAGCGAGGATCCGGACTCCGCCGCCTCGCTTGAACCGTTGCCGGGGAGGCGGCCTCCCGTCCGCGTTTCCTCCCCTGCCGCCGCGACCGCCGCAGACGAGACCGACTTCTTCAGCGACCTCACGCCGCCCTCTGCGGTTTCCGCCGGGAGCGCGTAAAACGCCTCGCCTTCGTATGCCCAGTTGGGATTGGTGGCGATAAGCGTATTTTTCTCCGACTCGTTGATCGTGTAGAAGTGGTGCCGGTAGCCTTTGCTCCAGAAGCGGAACACCGGAACCGAACCATCGACCTTCTGCGGATAGACGTAGTAGGCAACGCCCTCATATTTCCAGTTTCGGTTCTTCTTCACGACTTCCGCCTCGTCCGCGTCGATCGTGAAGAAGTGGCCGCGATAGCCCTTCGAGTAGAACCGGTGGAGCGGGACCGTGCCGTTCACCTGGTTCGTGAAGGCCCTGTACGCCGTCCCCTCGAACGACCAGTTCCGGTTCGTGTTGCGAATCGTCCACATCTCGTCCTCGTCAATGGTGAAGAAGTGGCCCTTGTAGTTCTTCGAGTAGAAGCGGTAGACGGGAGAGGCCGGAGGGGTCGGCATGGAAAGAAACGCCAGAAGCTCGGCCGCGGTTTTGAATCCGCTCGTCATGCCCGAGACGGAATCCATGGCGCCGGGTTCCAGAATGCACAGGAGCGGCAAACCGCCGGAACCGGACGAATGCACGTATTCCGACGTTTCCGCCCCCCGTTCGTCGAGGTCGTTGTACCATGCGACGAATTCCGCCGTGAGAAACGCCCGCACGGTTTCATCTTCGCAGGACGAGAACCGGACGGCGCTGGTCGCCGGGTCCCCGTTCCGTCCGGCAACGAGGAAAATGCGCTTGTTTTCCCGCAAGGCCGCGGCGACGGCCGAATCGCGGTCTTCGTGCCAGAAGAGGCCGCTGGCCGTAGATTCCCCCGGCGCGTCCGGAAGCACGATGTCGTTTCCATGGCGGTTTCCGATCGCGCACGCCATCTGGTAGTAGGTTCCGTCGCGGTCGATGATGTCCATCGAAACCGTTTTTCCGGGGGTGACCGACACAGCCGCGGTCGAGCCCCGAAACGCCGCCCGGATCGAACAGACGCCCGTGGAGGGAACGATGAACGCGTAGATGCCCTTGTCGTCCGTTTTTTGGTCGAAGGCCACGGTTCTTCCGTTTTGCACAAGCGACACGGACGCTCCCGACACCGGAGAACCGCTTGCGTCGAGAACCCGGCCGCTGACCAGGGTTCCGGACGCTTCGGGAAAAATGTTGCAGTGCACGTCGGTGATCGTCGTAAATTCCTCGAGGTCGGGGGGACAGTACCAGGCGTCGGAAATTCCCGTCCAGCCAAAATTCACGTGGAGGAAGAAATCGCCGTCGGAATATCCGTATCCGTCGGCGACCGCGGCGTGTCCGTACTCGGAGTTTTCGATGCCCAGCACGACCGGGCATCGGGCGTCCAAGTTCGGGATCACCGCCTTTGCGAATTCCGCCAGCGACCAGTCGTAGTATCCGGCGTCGTACAGGAGACTGACGACGCTTTCGTATCCGAAATCCTCTTTCAGCGCGAAAGCCGCCGAATTGAGATTCGCAAGACTTCCGTCGTCACCCCATTCCATTTTCACGGCGACGCCGATGTCGTACAGGAGTTTTCCGATTTCAAGGCATTGGGCGTCCGTCGGCATCGCGGCGGTCGTCGGGACGAGCGGCATGGCGTCCCAGTCGTACGTTCCCCCGTACATCGTGAACAGCCGGGGTTTGTTTTCGCCCTGCACCCTGCAGACTTGCGATTTTGCTTCGACCGGGCCGTCCGGTTTCCGCCAATACCGCATGACCTGGGCAACCGCCGTGGCGACGCATCCGCAGTAATCGTGGTTCGGCGTGCAGGCGTTCCAGCAGTTTTTCCGGCCGACCGTCGATTGTCCCCATCGGGATGCGACGAAGGAATCAACGCGGATGTCGGAAACGGAGGAACGGCCTGAAACGGCGCCCCGTTTTCGCAGGGCGGCGGCTTCGCCGTCCGGCGCGCGATCCAGAAGTTGCGCCCAACGGCGCTGCGACGCGGTCGGCATCGGGGAGGAGTCCGGACCGGAGAGAACCCGCTTGCGGGACCGGACGGCCCCGTCACCGGACCGGGCCATTCCCGCGGCGGCCTCGCGCGCGGCGACGTTGCCCCGGACGAGCGCCCAGAACGGATTTCCGTCGTCCGGACGCAGGGCGTCTCCGGTTTCGGAAAACGCCACGATCGGATCGACGCGATCGTCCGCGGTGGTCACGACGAATCCGCCGCCATCGAATTTCACGATTCGGAACGCCGCGCCGGTCTCCGGGTCCGAAAGCGCTTCGGCGGACGCCACGGTTCGTCCGGAAAGCTTTCCCATGGAAAACCCCCGGTCCGCCCAGTTTTGAACGGCGGTTCCGGCCTCTTCCGGAGAAATTTCGGTTCCGCGGGCCGAGAGAGCGACCATCCCGCAAAGAGCAATCTTTCGGAACCATCGCATGTCGGACATCCGAATGTCATGTTTCATGGTTGGTTCCTCACGGTGGCGGGTGAAAAGCGGCGTTGCCCTTTTGGGAGTCCATTCTACACCCAAAAGGTTCCGTGCGCACGGTGTTCCAGCCGCCGTTGCAACGCGGCGGCATTTTCATGACACGGTTCTGAATCAATTCTCCGTCGCCCGGAGCCAGAGCGAGAAGTCGTCCGGCGCGTTTTCCTCCGCCGCATCCCGGATCCGCAGCCAGTGCCAGACGCCCATCGCGGGCAGGTCGAAGTCGAAGGACCCTTCGGCCGGCTCTTCCGACACCGTGCCTTCGGTCGCGCTCCAGAGCGTCGCGTTCCACGACCCGTCGGGGAGCGCAAGGCGGAGGAAGCCGGGTTGGATCGGTTCGCGAGTTTCAGGAGCCAGGCTTCCGTTCGCATCCTCCGCGTCGAATTCGCTGTCCGCGCCGGCGGCGAGTTCCGCCGCGTCGGGCGCATCCGGGCGCGACTCGACGACAATCGCCCCCAACTCGGTCGCGCCGTCGCGCTGGATTGGCGTTCCATCGCGCGTCCAGAGCGTCCACGGCGCGGCGTCGGCAAGCCACTCGTCTCCGGCGGTAGCACCCACCGACGAAGCGTCCGCGCGCATGGCGGTGCGAAGCGAGGATCCGGACTCCGCCGCCTCGCTTGAACCGTTGCCGGGGAGGCGGCCTCCCGTCCGCGTTTCCTCCCCTGCCGCCGCGACCGCCGCAGACGAGACCGACTTCTTCAGCGACTTCACGCCGCCCTCCGCGGGTTCCGCCGGGAGCGTCCAGAAGGCGATGTTCTCGAACTTCCAGTTGGGATCGTGCTGTTCAAGGTAAGTCTTTTCGTTTTCGTCGATGGTGTAGAAGTGGTGGCGGTAGCGGTCGCTCCAGAACCGGAAGACCGGAACCGAACCATCGACCTCCTGGGGATAGACGTAGTAGGCGACGCCCTCGTACTCCCAGTTCCGGTTCTTCTTCACGACTTCCGCCTCGTCGGCGTCGATCGTGAAGAAGTGGCCCCGGTATCCCTTCGAGTAGAACCGGTAGAGCGGGACCGTGCCGTTCACCTGGTTCGTGAACGCCATGTATGCCGTCCCCTCGAACGACCAGTTCCGGTTCGTGTTGCGAATCGTCCACATCTCGCCCTCCGACACCGTGAAGAAGTGCCCCTTGTAGTTCTTCGAGTAGAACCGGTAAACGGGCATCGCCTCCGCGACTGCCCCCACCGTGTTCCACCACGCCGGATCGGTCTCGATCGGGTCGTTGTAGTCGAACACGATCGTCGCGCTGGCGTCGATCCGCGCCCCAGTCTCCGCGTCATCGCGCACCTTCACGCGGTAGGTGATGTGGCCCTCGCCGCAGTGCGTCTCAGGGTCGTTCGGCGGCAGGAAGCCGGCAAGGATGTCCTTGGGCCAACCGGTGTCCGTCGTGGGATCGACGATGCGGAGATACCAGATGGCCAGACCGGTCGTCTCGTCGAGCGCGAGCTCGGTCCGCACGAGGAGGTTCGTCCCCGTCATCGTCGCCTCACTCGAACCGTTCTTCCTGCCCGCCAGCCCAAGGTCGAGCTGGTCGCCGAAGGCCACTTCGCACATCTCGAACGTGGACCAGTCGAGGTTCTCATCCAGAGCCTGTGACACATACACCTCCTGCGCCGCCGCCGTCGCGTTCGTCTGGTTCTCGAAGTAGATGGTGTAGGTCGCCCACTCGCCCGGCACCAGCTGCCGCTCCATCTCCGGATCGCCTACGCCCAGCGGGCCGACCATCTCGTTCGGGTCGCAAGAACGTGGGACGGAAGGGAACAGGGTCTGTGAAGGCGGATAAGGCGGGTTCGGAACGGGATTCATGCAATCATCATGGTATCCATCAAACTTTAGTTTCGAATAATTGTCGACGATTGGCTGGAAGAAATTGGCGGCACGACGAAGACCTTCGATTTCGTTAAAGTAGGAAAACACGGTTTCCGTCGCCTTTTTCGCCGACTTATATAGTGAAAGGCATGACCTCACGAAACCAACAAATCCAAGCGCCCGAGTGTGCTGCCACTTGTAGTCACGAGCCATTGCCACCAGACGTGTGTTCGCCTTCCGCTTGCCGGCCGCCGCTTCAAGCATATCTCCGAAGCTTTTTATTCGTTCAAACGACTTGTAGATGTCAGAAAGATCTGCCAAAATAGACGCAATCTTTTCTGAAAGAACTAAAAATGAATCGTTCTCGAAGTCGATACTTGTCATCACATCAATGGCGTGTTGCCCAGAGGTAAGCATTGTTCTGAGCGACACTGTGATGTTTGCTACCGTTTCGGCATTAAACCCAATTTCTGCAGCGAGTGCGGCATCAATAAGATTTTCGGCCTCAGCGACGTATGAGGAGAACAAATCCCCTGTCCCTTTCAAATCAGCCAATGCCGCAAGCGCTTTTGCTACAAGGAATACGCTTTCTTTGACAGCATCCGAGCCTTTTGTTTGGCTATACAAGCCAAGCATGAATTCGTAATGCTGTTTCCAGAGTTCAAATTCCCTACGTAACTCACAATAATGCGCATAAGTCGCCATGTTCTCCGCGCATCGCACTTCCGGAAGAGGGACAGTCTTCAGGCGATAAAGCAAATCCGCCTGTTCCTTTAAATGCCGTCCGACCTGGCGCACTTCAAAAAAGAGATACCGATTGTAATCCACCGCCTTCGCCGATGCCGTCCGCGCCAAGGACAAGGTGCTGCGCCCCAAGGCATTCAATCGCTCGAACACAGGCCCTGCCGCGTTGTCCTCCACAGGCACGGCCATGGAGATCGGTTCATAGGAAGCCGATTCGTCGCCCACTATTTGGAATTCATAATCATCCGCCGCCAACCCGTCAAAGACAAAGGATCCGTCTTCGTTCAACGTTGTTTTAGACACATGAGCCGAACCCACCGCATAAACCGTGACAAGTTCCGCATTCGCGACGTTTTCCACATGACCAGTTACGGAAAAAGTCTGTTCCAGTTCCAATAGCAACGGCATTCCAACGACACCACCATCGGCTATTTCGGCGACAGTCTCCGCTGCAACCCCTTCGGCAATGCCACGGATATCATAGAATCCGTCCGTCAACCCCTTGAACACAAATTCGCAATCCGAAGTCCTTACTGCGAAAACGACATTGCTAAAGTTTTCGCCCATGGGAAGCGCTGTAACAATCAAATCACTGGGAATTTCCTCTGGCGAAACAACACGAACTTTCGTTCCTTGAGCGGTTCCAATCGAATAGGCCAGACCGCAAAGGTCTTCTGACGATACAACGTTCACTACGCCTAGCGTCAGTCCAAGAAATGGTGCAACGATCTCATAGTTCCCTGGCGCGACTCCGTCAAACAAGAACGTGCCTTCAGAATCGGTGAGCGTATTGTATTTTTTCGCTTCATTGGATAGTTCAAGAAGCAACCCATCGATTGCCGTTTCCGCGCCATCCGAGACAACTCCCGACACCACCGACACGGCTTCGTGATTTAACATGCGAGACACTAGGCGCATGGTCGCGTAGTAGTCTGTCGGATCCCGCCCACAAAGACCAATGCGAGTAGCCGATAAAGACATTGCCGTCAGATAGTCTTCTGAATTTTCCCATCCTACAGGGGTGAAATCATTATTAACAGACGTTGAAAGCGAAATTTGATTGCTCGACCCGGCCAGCATCTCAAACCTGATGAGATGAGAAGCACCGGGACGAAGAACGCCCGCGCTGGATGCTTCTCCAGCGGCAATGAACTGCAACACCTTGAGGCCGAAAAGCCCATTGAGATACGCCAGCGACCCCGTTCCGTCCATGGAAACCTGAAGAACCGGCGCCAGCAAGTCGGCGTTGCCGCTGTTGCCGTATTCGATGGCGCATGAGACCTTGCGACCTTCGCGAACGGAATCCGGCACGACGAGCCGCGCCCAGAATTTGCCTTCGCCCTTCACGGCGGCGACACTCACCGCGCTTGGCAGGGTTGCGGTCGCCGAGGACGGCGACCCTCCTGAAACATCAAGGTCGTAGATCTGTCCCGCCGTGAGCGCGGCGCAGTCGACGGTGGCGATGAGGTTGCCGCTGGCGTCCTTGGCAATCGATTGCACGCGATAGCTATCGTTTGCATTCGACAGCGTCACCGCGTTCTCGTCGCCGAAGCCGGCGCCAGCGATGGTGAGCGTCGTCGTGCCACTGGAGGGAAGCGTCGAGGGCGTCACGCCGGTAATCGCCAGTTTGGTTGTTTCAGTCGAGAGGGCGTAGGTCGCCGTCGCGTCCGCTTCAAGCATGACGTACACGTCCATCGCGCCATCAGGGACCCGGAACATCGCGCCGTCGGATGTCGCGACGACCGAGCCGGACGCGACGGAGCGCGTCCCTCCCGGCATGAAACCGAAGCCATACGTTACACGAACTCCGGCCGGAATGTCGAACTTCACCATTCGGTTATCATCGTTCTCACCGAACGCGAGCTTCAGCACCGTCGGCGTACCGCCGTTGATCACGCCTTCGCGCGATATCGAAGGATCGAGCGCCTCAAGGCCCACGGACACCGCCCGTTCGCCCGTCAGCGCGTTGTTCGCGGCAAGCGAACCCTCGAAGATGTCGTGGTAGCTGTTCA
>CAMNCG010000003.1 GCA_946534105.1 uncultured Verrucomicrobiota bacterium | reverse complement strand
GGCCCGCGCAAGCACGACAATCCACGAAACGCATGCTTACGCCTCCCCTACGCAATGGAAACCATCGGCATTGCGTTATCGGGGGAGGTTCGTTGCATTTCTATGGGATGATAGTGTTTCGGATTCTTTTCGTCACGGGGAAAATCATTCCTTCGCCGGACCTTCCCGAAGCGTATGCGTCTGCGTGTCGGAAAACGATCGAGATTTTGAAGTTGGACCGATCCGAGTTGCGGAAGCGCCGCGTGGATGACTTCGACGATTTCATCCATGGCAGAATTTCGCGCGACCGCTTGCAGAGGGAATCTCCGTTTGTCGCCGTTGAGTTGAAGCGCCTTGGCATTCGACCTTAAGCGCCCGTAGTCAAGTATGCTTCGCGCCGCCCGCCGCGCCGCCGGCGAATGCCGGTATTCGGGCGGCGAAGGGGGCGAATGCCGGTTCCGCCCAAAAGGTCGCGTCGCGAAGCGATTGCGGTTTCTCTGTTTCGGAATGCTTCCAGCATACTGGGAATTATTTTGATTTATTCTTGCATTATACTGGGAATTTTGATAGGTTTTGAAGGAAAGGAACCCATGCAATGAGAGACTATGCCAGAATTCTTTCCAACCAGAAGGAGGAACTGCAGATCCTGATGTCCGATCCGGCCATCATCGACCGCGCGGCGTCCGGCCGCGTGGATTTGGAGAGTCCCGTCGCGCAGATCGTGACGGGCATCCGCCGATGCGGGAAGTCGGCTTTGTGCCGGTTGGCGCTCAAAAAGGGCGGCAAGCCGTTCGGCTACGTCGATTTCGACGACGAAGCGCTCGACGGAATCCAGGCCGCGGACCTGAACGACGTGTTCGAAGCGGCGCTCGAAGTCTACGGGCCGTTCGACGTGCTGTATCTCGACGAAATCCAGAACGTTCCGGCGTGGGAACTGTTCGTCAACCGCCTTCTGCGGCGAAGGATCCATCTGGTGATCACGGGGTCCAATTCGAAACTTCTTTTTTCCGATCTGGCCACGCACCTCACCGGACGCTTCGTTCCGGTCGAACTGCAGCCGTTCTCGTTTGCGGAGTGCCGGCGGTTCCTTCGCCGGGAAGCGTCCGGCGGGTCCGAATGGCGCGCCCAATTGCGGCGCGACTACGATGCGTACTTCCGGGACGGCGGATTCCCGGAAACGTTCGGCATCTCCGACAAGCGCGGGTATTTCAAGGCCCTTTACGATTCCATTCTCGTCCGCGACATCCTGAAGCGCCACAAGGTCCGAAACCAGCGCCTGCTTTCGGACGTGGCGTTCGCCGTCATGTCGAATTTCGCCCGCGAGGCGTCGTCCCTGCGCTTGGCCAACCAGCTTTCCGCCGCATCGTCCACGACGATCCAGAACTACCTCGGGTTCCTCGCGGAAAGCCGGCTCGTGGACATGCTTCCGCGTTTCGGGCGCAAGGCATGGGAGAAGACGCGCATCGGCAAGATTTACGCGGCGGACAACGGGCTCGTCTCGTATTTCACCGGCGTTTCCGATTCGGAGGAAGGACTCGGACGCCGGCTCGAAAACCTCGTCTTCGCGCAGCTGCAGGCGTCGCGCGGAAACGACGACTATTCCATTTCGTATTTCAAAACGCCCTCCTGCGAGATCGACTTCGTTCTCGAACGCCAGGGAAAACCGTTCCGCCTGGTGCAGGTTTCCTACGACATTTCCTCGCGGAAAACGCGGGAACGGGAGCTTTCCGCCCTCTTCGCCGCCGGCAGGGCGCTCAACTGCCCGGACCTGCTGCTCGTCACCGACCGCGAAGGCGGCGAGGAGACGCGCGCCGGCCAGCGCATCCGCATCGTCGACGCGCCGAACTGGCTCCTCGAGGGAGACTCCGCGCCCTCCGCGTGAGTTTCAAGCCCGCCTCGCGCGCGCGAAGCGCGCCGCGAGGGGGACTTTCGCGCTTGTCGCAAAAAAGCGACACGTCGCGTCATTGCCGCCGCCCCGCCCCGCCACTATGCTTCCCTTCCGTCGCCGCGCATTGCGGCGCAGGGCGTCTTTCCGGCCGCGGCGGCCGGGTTGCTCCGACAAAACCCGCCGCAAACCAAAACAAACAAAAACCATGATCAAACAAATCAAGGACACGGCACGCGCGGGCGTCACGCTCGTCGAGCTCCTCGTCGTCATCCTCATCGTCACGATCCTCGCCGTCACGCTGCTGCCGATGTTCCAGCGCTATGTCGTCGAGGCGCAGTATGCCGCCGAGCCCATCCCCCTCATTGGCCACATCCGCACCCAGATCGGACTGTATATGTATGAGAACAATGCGTTGCCGTGCAACCCGGATCTTGCCGCCACGGACTTCCCCCAGGTTACGCGCATCACCAAAGAGGGCAACGGACAGTTTACGGTAAAGGAAGGAAAGCTTGACACAGCCGGGAATGCTCCGACAACCGCCGTGACCACGCATTATCTGTCAAGAATGGGGCTTTCGCTCAACGAGTTCATCGGGAAGAAGGTGACGCCTGACCAGATGGAATTCGCAGTCCTGAAAAACGACGCCGGGTACGGCTATGCCATCGGGATGTTCGGTCGCAAGGGCGGGCTTCCGCAGGGAACGGGATATGCCGTTTGCGAATACTATTTTCCCCTGGTGGAGCTCAGCAGCACGCCTGGACAAAACCAAAATGATCCCGCTACTGTTAACGAAAGAGGCTACAAACTGGTGGGAACGTGGAAGTACTACGGGAAGGGCCTGTCCGGGGATGGCAACAACCAGATTCATTTCAATCTTGGAACCGAAATTGCTTCCACCGGCAGTTGCCCGTTGTTTGCCTATCCTACAACTGAGCCTAAACAGTTGAGTGCCATCCAGGCGCTCATTGATGGTACGGGATCCAATTGGCAGTTCCCCAAGGTTGGAACTGCTACATCCACCCCGTAATGCCGAAAAATTGGTAGGTCGTTGCCTGCCACATGGCTACACCACAATTAGCGCTGTCTGAACAATGACCATTCACCACCCCTTTCCCGTGTTCGCCTAAGGCGGGGAAGGGGTGGCTTTTCTTGTTTTTTTTCTAGCTCCGTACCTTTGCATTGGTTACCGTCATGAAAACCCGCATCGCCGTCGGTCTTGCGTCTATCGCCCTCCTTTCCGTCTCATCCGCCAATGCGTCAGTCTATATGGATGGAGCAACATCCTACCCTGACACGCTTGCCGACGGATGGGCACGTGTCGTTGCGGAGGCGTCGCGCGGCACGGTCTTCAAGGTGACGGCGGGGGGAAGTTGGCAGTCCTTCGGGGAGACGACCATTTCGGCGAATGGCGCCGTATCGTTTCTCTGCCGTTATTCGGGAGCAAAGGCCGCGACGGTTGCTTTGCGCCTTGAAGGCGAGTCGTCTCCATTTGCGACGGTAAACGTCGAGCCATCGTCTGGCTGGAACCGGATCACCGAGCATCTTCCGGCAACCCTTGCATTTGATGTATCGGTGTCGGTGGAGGCGATGGTGTCCTTTGACGCAGCGGAAACATCACCGTATCTATGGATTGATGACGTCTACATCGGGCGGCAACTTCGCACTACGTCGGCCGCTACGGTCGATATCTGGCCCTGCACCAACTCGGTCGACGGGATTCTTACTACGGCGAACCACCGCTCTACCGGGTCTTGGACGACAGCCTCGGCCAACCGAATCGCATGGGCGAATTCCACAGAGGGACTTCGCGCGGGTACTGCCTACATTTACGAAGGGGCGTCCTGCCGTTGTTTTCTGATTCCGCCCATAGACGATCCACTAAGTGATTGCATCGTTGTCTCCTTTGAACTCAAGAGGACGGGCGCAGCCGACTCGGTGGTTCCCATAATTTCGCTTGATGGGGGCGCTTCCTATATTGAAATTGGCATACCAACATCTGCAGACGCATCGCCTGATAATCAAACTCAGGATGGATGGATACCCGTCACGTGCGTCGCGAACATTGATGGTCTTGGGGGAAATGGGAATGCGTCGCTTGGTTTCGTTGCGACCGCGAGAGGGTACACAGGAGCCAATGTGACGATTCGCAACGTGAGCATATCGTATGAGACTCGCGCTACTCCCTCACGGCTTGGATTCCGGCTGGATGGAGCCGATGCGGCATTCCTTCTCCCGAATGATGACCCCCATTTCTTCTCGGATATTGTCGCATCGTCCGACGCGGTTGTCCAGTCCGTCGTTGTGACGAATTCCCGCACCCGTGCGTCGGGGGTGGCGACGAAGGCGGTCGAACTGTTCATGGAGGAGAGTGGCTCATGGACAAACGGCCCCTTGTCGTCCCTGTGGAGCGGCGCCGCTCTGGAGGCGGGTGAAACAAATGTTTTGCAAGTTGTTGTCACATATAACTCTGAACTTGGACTGGAGACGGCGAGTCCCGAAACCAGATCAGTGACAAATGTCGTCGGAGGTCTCGGAGGCGTTTGGATCAACGAGGTTGACGGCCCTGGAAAGTGGGTCGAGATTGCGGCTCCGGCGGGTCGGTCCTTTCATGGCTGGAAGATTGTCGCTGACAACGGGACGGAGTTTCCAGTCGCCAGCGGTCTGGATGCGACATTTGTGGACGGCGGACGCGGACTTGGATTTCTCGCCGTCACGAATTCGAACTGGACGATGGGTGGCAATGTCGCTGTCAGACTTGTGAACGCGAGTGGAATCGTTGAATCTGAACGGCAGGTGTCGATGGAAGGGCGGTTCGAGACCACGGGATGCCTCCATGACAATGGTGGAGATTGGACGCAGGCCGGTACGAACTTCGTCTGGGAATCGGCTACAGGAAAAGCTACGCCCGGCGGCATGAACGATGGTCAGAGCATAGATGTCGCGTCGGCGCTGTCGCTCAAAATCGGCGTCACCGTTATGAATGCGCTTGTGGATATTACGGCGGAATTTTCAGGAGACAACGTTAGCACGCAACTTGTTGTCAGTGCAGGCGGGGATACCAGCGAGTTGGACGGCGAGACGATTTACTGGACTGAAGAGTTTTTGGTTTCCGGTTTCCACGACGAAGAGAATCTTCGGCCCGAACTCTTTACGGCTACGGCCACGGCATTCGGGTTCGCTGGGAGTTTCAATGTGTCGAACGCCTTGTCGTTAACCGAGCCTAACGAGTTGGTTGCAAAACTGATGCCGTCCATTGGATTGGAATCTTTCGGTACTGATTATCGTGACCGCTGGAAGAAGATGCCGGGGTCGGGAACGTCGGCCAGTTCGACCTATTACGACTGCTGGAAATACGATGCAGGTGCGGTGGCTTCAGTCGATTTTCGCTATGTCTCCGAAAACCGTAACGGCCGGGCATATACTTCGAACACCGTGCGGCAACCTGTTGGTCGCGCAAACCGTTGGCTGAAGACTTCTGTTCTCGCTAAGAACAATGGAGCGCAAGCACCAGGGGACCGGGTGGCCGTCGCGCTTTCAG
Organism: uncultured Verrucomicrobiota bacterium; assembly: GCA_946534105.1. Classification (GTDB taxonomy): domain Bacteria; phylum Verrucomicrobiota; class Kiritimatiellia; order RFP12; family UBA3636; genus UBA3636. Next base: position 44,214 of record CAMNCG010000003.1, on the reverse strand, counting down.
AACCTGATGCTTTGGCGAGAACGAATGCTTGGCTGGCAATGTCGCATCCGGTGGGCAACTATTACAGCGGTTTTCCGAAGAATGTTTGGGTTCAAACGACCCAACTTATGCCGCTCCCGGAAGGGGCGACGAACGACTATTGTGTTGTACTGAACGCATTCGCTGGTGGGTATACGGGTGTCGATCTGTACATCGACGATCTCTACCTTTCCTTCCAAGACTGGGCGGCGGTGACAAATTGCACGCCGGTGAAGGCCATGCCGATCGCGGGGCAGCCGTATTTGGCGGACTGGACGCTTGAAGTCGGGGAGGGCGGCGCGACGGGGCTTCGGGTCGAACTGTGGGCCGAGCGCGTCCGCGCGGGCGTCACCACGACCAACAGCGCCACGATCTTCCAGGCCGACGCCATCGCCGCCGGTTCCTACGCGAATCCCGTCCTCGCGGACGGTGCCGTTTCCGAGGGTGGCAGCATCGATCTCTATTCCGCCGCCGGCTGGACCGATGATTTCCTTCACGAGGGCGACCAGTTCTCCTACTGGTTCAAGGTCGTCTTCGATACGAACAACGGCGCCCTGCAGGAGGAATTTCAGACGGATGTCTCCTACTTCCCGGACAACGCCAGCTACGCGAACGGCATCTGGTCCGTCACGGGCGAGTACGGCCCGCGTCCCGACCCCGCCGTCACCGCCTGGGGCCCGCAGGAGGCCTGGGTGAACGAGCTGCACTTCGACGGGGCCGATTCCTGGATCGAGTTCGCCGGCCGCGTCTATGGCACCGGTGTCGCCGAGGGGCCCTCTTCCGCGGACATCGGCGGCTGGAAGGCCGTGGTCCTCGACGCCTCCGGCGCCGCGCTTTCCACCACGACCCTTTCCTCCACCGCCCCGCTCGACGGCCTTCGCCACGACGATGTAGCCGACAACGTGGGCTTCTACGTCCTCTCCGGCCTCGCGCTTCCGACCGTCGGCGGCCTGAAGGTGATCGACGCCGAAGGCGCCATCCGCTACGCGATGTGCTGGGGCGGCAGCGTCCCCGGCTGCGATGTCATCTACGATGGAGAGCCCTCCTCTGGCAAGTCCCTTTCCGCCATCGGCTCGGGCACCCCGGCCAACGCCACCTTCTGGCAGGAGTGGGTCGTCCAGAACGGTACCGAAGGCGACAAGAACGTCGGCCAGTCGCTCGAAAACGCCGCGCCGAAGGACGCTACCATCGAGGTCTCGGCGTATCGTGTTGATGGCCTCGACCTCGCCGTCCTCGCCTCCGATATCGACAAGCCCGTCGAATACTCCATCGCTGGCGTGAACGTTCCGTCCGAATGGATGACCAATGCGTCATATACCGTCTCCGGCCTCTCGCAGAACACCGAATACACCTATACCCTCTCCGCCAGGGATGCGCTTGAGGCCACCACGAACGCCGCCGCCTCCGCCACGGCCTGGACGCTGCTCGGCGAGTGGAGCCTTTCCTGGGCGGCCGAATCCACCAATTCCGTCGTCTTCACGGCCGGCATCGACAATCTCGGCGAGGGCGAAACGAAATGGGGCCGCGATGCTGCATCGGTGACGACGCCTGATGCCACCGTGACCGGCGGCTCCGGCCCGAACACGTCGATCGGCACGTTGACGTTCGTCGCGCAGAACGGTGCGGGCGTTCTCTCGGCCGACGAAAAGTCCGTTTCGACGGCCTACACCAAGGCCGCTGCGCCGGGCGCGGCGCCTGTCGCCACGGCCGATCCCGACGCCGGCATCTGGATTTCGTTCGCGATGCCCGAGGAGGCCATCGCCGACGAAACCGGGCCGTTCGCCGCGGTCCGCAACGGCAACCCCACGAGTACCGAATACGCGCTCCGTGCTTGGCTCTACCGCATGGGCGGCGACGAGTCGAAGCCCGAGGCCGTCGACTGGGTCCCGGGGGCGGCCGATCCCGCATCGTCCGGTGTCGAGCCGGGCGCCGGCACGTGGCAGACGCTCGACGCTTGGACCAACACGTTTGCCACTGCGCATTGGGAGTACGATATCACGCCGACGAACATCGTCTTCGCCTTCGTCGCCCGCAACCATGGCGACTTCCCGGTGGAGTCCGTTTCGGAGGCGACCTCTTCGGCGCACTTCGAGCTGGCCGTCACGACCGGCACGAAAGCCCAGCGCAAGGACGGCTCCGGCGTTGTCGATCTTCGCGGCGTCCAGATCGTCAACCCCTTCACGAACGTCGTCGAGTCGCTACGCCTCGAATTCTCTTCCGATTCCGGCGCTACGTGGCGTCAGGCCACGCTTTCATCCGTCGCCAGCGGTTCCGCCGAATACGTCACGGCTTCCGGTGCCGCCGCCAACATTCCGGTCCCGACCGGCAGGACCGAACTTTCGGCGGTCTGGGAGGCGAAGACGGACATTGGCGACGTCGATGCCGAGGGTGTCCCGCTCCGCTGGATCGCCGAGACGGACAACGCGTCCCTCGCCGACAAACCGGCCGAAGCCGGATCGATCCGTCTCTACTTTGCTCCCCCGACCATCCGTTCCATCACGCCCGAGAACGGGAAGGAGCGCTTTTCCAAGGCCGACTCCGTTCCGTTTGCCGTGACGTTCGATTCTCCCGTGAGCAACCTTACGGCAGCGGCGTTCACCGTCGCGAACGGGTCTGTTTCGTCCGTTTCTCCGGCCTCCGGCCTCACCAATGCGTTTACCGTGTACGTGAAGCCGTCCGACGCGGAAGCTCCTTCGCTTGAGATCGGCGTTTCGGCCGTTGCCGCCGGCGGCGCTTTGGACGACTTCGGCAACGCATCTACCGCTTGGAGCGGATCCGCCACTACGACCTACGACGGCAAGGCCCCGGTTCCGACGCTCTCCAGCGACGCCGACGGCGGCAAGCAGAAGACGGACACCTTCACGGTGACGGTTTCCTTCGACGAGGCCGTGACCGGTCTCGCGAAGGAGGACTTCACCGTCGCGAACGGCACGGCGACGGCGCTTGCCGGCTCCGGCAAGTCGTACACGCTCACGGTGAAGTGCGCCGCCAACTCCGCGCAGGAGGGGGCCGCGACGACCGTGACGCTCGCGGCGGACAAGTGCGAGGACGCGGCGGGCAACGGCAACGCCGCCGCCGCGCAGCCGATCTCCGTCACCTACGACACGACGAAACCCGTTCCGACGCTCGCCAGCACGGCAGACGGCAAGAAGCAGAAGACGGACACCTTCACGGTGACGGTTTCCTTCGACGAGGCCGTGACCGGTCTCGCGAAGGAGGACTTCACCGTCGCGAACGGCACGGCGACGGCGCTTGCCGGCTCCGGCAAGTCGTACACGCTCACGGTGAAGTGCGCCGCCAACTCCGCGCAGGAGGGGGCCGCGACGACCGTGACGCTCGCGGCGGACAAGTGCGAGGACGCGGCGGGCAACGGCAACGCCGCCGCCGCGCAGCCGATCTCCGTCACCTACGACACGACGAAACCCGTTCCGACGCTCGCCAGCACGGCAGACGGCAAGAAGCAGAAGACGGACACCTTCACGGTGACGGTTTCCTTCGACGAGGCCGTGACCGGTCTCGCGAAGGAGGACTTCACCGTCGCGAACGGCACGGCGACGGCGCTTGCCGGCTCCGGCGCGTCCTACACGCTCACGGTGCAGTGCGCCGCCAACTCCGCGCAGGAGGGGGTCGCGACGACCGTGACGCTCGCGTCCGGCAAGTGCCAGGACGCGGCGGGCAACGGCAACGCCGCCGCCGGGCAGACGATCTCCGTCACCTACGACACGACCCACCCGAAGCCGACACTTTCCAGTGCCGCAAACGGCAAGAAGCAGAAGACGGACACCTTCACGGTGACGGTTTCCTTCGACGAGGCCGTGACCGGTCTCGCGAAGGAGGACTTCACCGTCGCGAACGGCACGGCGACGGCGCTTGCCGGCTCCGGCGCGTCCTACACGCTCACGGTGCAGTGCGCCGCCAACTCCGCGCAGGAGGGGGTCGCGACGACCGTGACGCTCGCGTCCGGCAAGTGCCAGGACGCGGCGGGCAACGGCAACGCCGCCGCCGGGCAGACGATCTCCGTCACCTACGACACGACCCACCCGAAGCCGACACTTTCCAGTGCCGCAAACGGCAAGAAGCAGAAGACGGACACCTTCACGGTGACGGTTTCCTTCGACGAGGCCGTGACCGGTCTCGCGAAGGAGGACTTCACCGTCGCGAACGGCACGGCGACGGCGCTTGCCGGCTCCGGCGCGTCCTACACGCTCACGGTGCAGTGCGCCGCCAACTCCGCGCAGGAGGGGGTCGCGACGACCGTGACGCTCGCGTCCGGCAAGTGCCAGGACGCGGCGGGCAACGGCAACGCCGCCGCCGCGCAGACGATCTCGGTGACCTACGACAGCACCCCGCCCGCCGCAGACTCCTTCACGTCCGCGACGCCCGCATATTTCAACGCCTCCGCCTCGCCGATGGTGGTCTTGGCCACGTTCAACGAGCCGCTCGATGGAAACCCGGTTCCGACGGTTGCCAACGGCACGGCCGTGGTCGCCTCCTCCGCTGGCGAGTACACCATCACGGTCACGCCGACCGCCGAGAGGGCGGTGACCGTCACGCTCCCGGCTGGGTCGTTCCGCGATGCCGCGGGCAACGGCAACACCGCCTCTCCCGCCGCGATCACCCGGATCTTCGACACCACCGCACCTGTGGTCACGCTCTCCAACACGCCGCCGGACACCACCTCCGCCGGCGACTTCGCCATCGCGGTGCGGGCCGTGGACGCCAACGCAGGGGGCGGACTCTCGTTCGCGTGGGTTGTGCGCGATGGCGGAAACGCCGTCGTTCGTTCGGGCGACGCCTCCGACGCCACCGGCGCCTTCTCGGCGCAGGGCTCCGGCCTCGGCGAAGGCGCCTACACCTTCTCCGCCACGGCCACCGATGCGGCGGGCAACGTGAGCGAGGCTGCCACCTGCGAGTGGAGCGTCACGCGCGCCAAACCGACGGTCTACATCACGGCTCCGGCGCAGCAGCCCGTGAAGGGCGACACCGCCACGTTCACGGTGACGTTCTCCGAGGCGGTCTATGGCATCGACACCTCCGACTTTGAAGTTCTTGGCGGCGCGATCAAAGACAACTCTTTCAAGAGCGTTGCTGCAACGGCTCCGTCCGTTGCATACGAGGTGCAGGTCCAGGCCACCCGCCCGGGCACCACGGTCGGTCTTGCGCTTGCGGCGCACGTCTGCACCAACGCGCTCGGCATCGGCAACGCCGCCGCTACGGCCGCGACCTGCGAGGTGGATTACACCGCGCCCGTCATCGGTCCGCTGTCCGTCGCGCCGCTCCGCGCGAAGACCGGCGCACCGGTCACGTATTCCTTCGATGTCGTCGATGTGAATCTTGATACCGTTGCCGTTGCGAATCAGCGTGTTGAGGCGGCGGCCCCGTCCGCCGCTGGCGTCACCCACTGCACCTTCGCCACCACGGCCACTTCCAACGCCACCTTCACCATCGCCGCCACCGACACGGCCGGCAATGCCACCACCAACAACAGCGTCTCGTCGACGCTCGTCGTCGACACCACCCCCCCCACGGTCACGTGGTCCGGCCTGCCCGACGACAATTCGACCAACGACGCCACCATCGTGATCGCCACGCTGGAATCCGTTTCCGACGGGGAAGACGACCCCGACCCGAACGTCCGCGTCGCATGGTCTCTCCTGCGCCTCGCCGGAAACGGCGAGGAGGAAACCGTCGCCTCCGGCGAGGACTGGGCGACCACGAATTCGCCCGTTCGCGCGCAGGCCACGCTCGGAGCGGGCGACTGGGCCTTCGATTGGCAAGCTTGGGACACTGCCGGCAACACCTCTTCCGTCGAGCGCATCTCCTGGACCGTCGCCGACGTGCCGGATCCGGTCGTGGGCAAAATCGTTGCCGGCGTCACGAACGCCGTCTTCGAGGTGCCTGGCGATGCCTCCGGCGAGGATGTGGCCAAGTGGCTTCGCCTCAACAACGTCGATATCGAGGATGTCGATGTCTCGTACGATTCCAATTCCGCCACCACGACCGTTTCGGTTGCCACGTCGCCGCTCGCGCCGGAGCGCGCGACCGTCGAGCTCGTCGTCCCGGCCGGCGCGATGGGCAATACGAACGAGTGGTCCGCGACGGCGTCCGTCGCCGCGCTCCCCCCGGCCCCGCGCCTTGAATACGTCGGCCGCCGCCTCGACGACCCGAACATCCTCGAATGGAAGCTCTGGAACGTCGATTCCATGCCGGATGCCGGCGCCTTCGCCGTCACCGACGCCAAGACCGGCGCGCCGCATACGTATCAGGGCAGAGACCCTGTTGCCCAGCCTTGGACGACGAACGGCTATGACTGTGCCACGGTGACGAACATTTTCCCCACTTCTGGCGAAAACTCCTACACCATCCAGGTCTTCGAGATGGGCAAGGATTCTCGTGCCGCGATGGAGGCTTTCGTGTGGGATTCGCGTCGCGCGACCGACAAGAACTCTTCATGGATGGCCGACGCCTTCGTGGACCACCGCCTTGTCTACACCGATCCAGCCAGCGGCATCGCCGTCACGAACGTCGGACCCGCCGAAGTCAATCTCGCGATGAAGGCGTATGGCGGATTCTTCAAGCTCAACAAGGCCACAACAACGAACAAGAATGAATATGTCGGATACCGCGTCAACGTCCGCGGAGGTTCTCAGACGGCTATCGGAGAATACGAGTACTGCAACATGGCCGATGGTGAGTTGCAGAGCGAAGACCGAGCCTGGGGTTACAGATTGGGAGATGGTGCCCGCGGCAAACAGGTGAAGTTTGAGCGAAAGATGGGTGACAACATGGCCGTCGTGGCGTTGCACGGCACTGGCGAGCCTGAGTTCAACAAGCTGCCGATCTGGTCCTCCACCCCGGCAATGGATATCCGACGCATTGAGTGGGTCTGCGTTCCGTCGAATTCCTCATTGCCTACAAATTCGATTGCCGGAATCACCGAGGCGACCATCGCGATCCGCCAGCAAGGCGGCGCCACGACCAACTCTTGGACGACCAACCTGACCTGGACGGCTGCACAGGCCAAGACAAGGGGATTTGTCTATTCCATCGATGTGCCGAACATTGTCGGCGGCCGCGTTGTGCTTTCCAACGTCAAGACGACGAAGTCGGTTTCCGGCGCCTCGTCCGAGGCCTACGAGATCATGCTCTCCGAGTTTGCGATGTTCGGCGCACCGGTCAACACGAACGACTGGTCCGCCCCGCAGGTCGTGTCGATCAAGCGGAGCGACACGCTCGCCTCGCTCCCGACGAACGCGGTCTTCACCGTCGCGTTCGACCGTCCCGTCCGGTATGCCGGGAACGAGGACGGTCTAACCCCGAACGCCGCCGAAGTCGATTTCGACACGTCCAAGCTGGACTTTGTCGTCCCCCGCGGCAGCGACCTCGACGCCACCGGTGCGTATTTCTCCGCGACGCGCCTTTCCGACACGGAGGTCGAGATTGTCGTGACCGGGCTTTCCGGCGAGGGCGACGCGGCGCTTGTGGTGGAGGCCGGTTTCGCCAAGACGCCCGGCGGCGTCGCCAACGCCGCGGCCACCGGCCCGGTCGAATCATTCGACGCCGTTGTCCCGACCGTGACAGCGGAGAAAATCTCCGAAGCCGACCGCGCCACGGCCGCCGCGACGGGCATCCTGCGCTTCGGCCTCGACCTCTCCGAGCCGGCGACAGGCCTTGATCTCTCGAGCTTCACGCTGACCGGCGGCACGGCTTCCGCCGAACTACTCTCCATCGCCAACGGCACCGAAACCGGCACGAACTACGTCGTGACGGCGCGCGTCACGGGCGGCAATGCGGGCGACCCCGTGTCGCTCGCCCTTCGCCCGACCGTCCTCACCGATCTTGCCGGCAACACGAACGTCGTCTCCGCGACATGGGAGGATGCCTACACGCTCACGAACGCAACGAGCGCCGCCGTGCCGACGGTGACGCTTGCCGCCGGCACGGGCGGCACCGTTTCGCCGCTTGGCACCGTCGCCGCCGTCGGTGGCGCGCTCTCCGCCACCGCCACGCCGAACGCGGGGTACTACCTCAGCGGGTGGACGGGCGCGACACCGGCATCCGCCACCACGAACGCCGCCACCGGCGAAGTCACGGCCTCCTTTACCGTCCTGGCCGACGGCACCGTGATCACGGCGAACTTCGCCGAGATCGGCAGCGTTGAGGTCACGGCTAGCGCCGGGGCCAACGGCTCCGCTTCGTGGACCGGCACCGTCTCCGTGCCGAAGGGCGGTTCGACGAACGTGCTCTTCACGGCCGGTCCTGGCTACTACGTGAGCAAGGTCAACGGGCAGAATACGACCGGGCAGCCGACATCGGTTCTGCACGCCTTCTCGAACGTGACGCAGCCGCAGAGCGCGACGGCGGAGTTCGCCAAGATTCCCGATGTCACGATTGCCGTGACAAACGGGGCGGGGAGCGTGCCTTGGACGACGAACGTCGTCTACAACGCCGACTGGTCGCACGCCTTCACGGCGGCCGAAGGCAAGCGCATCGCCTCGCTCACGGTGAACGGCGCGGCCCTTCCCGCCGCCGCCGGCGCGGCGTCCTACACGCTGCAGCTCTTCGGCGTGATCGAGGATGCGACGGTCTCCGTGACGTACCGCGACAACGAGGAGCCGCCGGAGCCGTCCGGCTTCACGATGTCGAACCTCCGCTGGACCGGCTTCGACCCTTCGACCGGCGTTGCGACCTTCACTGCGACGGCGGAAGGCGAAGCGCCGGAAACGGTGTCGGTGCTGTGGGTTTCGTCGCCCGGCTCGGCGACCACGAACACGGCGGAAAACTGCGAACTGTCGCTAGATGGCGGCAAAGGCTCGGTTTCTGGCGTTCCGACGGACGAAAACGCGCTCTTCCTCGTCGGGTTGAAGATAACGGAAGAATAAGCCGACCCGCATGCGACCCCGCAAGGGGCCGCATGCAGGTCGGTGCGTCCGTCACCCGCCTGCGCCGGCAACCGCCTGAACGACGCCACATGAAAACCTTCCGTTTCCGGTTTTTCCGATTCGTCCTGCCTCCGTTTTTCGCGGTTTGCGGTGCGGATGCCGCGCGAATCGAGAACGTCCAGGCGCAGCAGCGCCCGAAGTCCGACCTCGTGGACATCTACTACGATCTCGTGGCGGAGGACGGTGGGGTTTTCGACGTGTCGCTCTCCATCGAGGGCGGCGGCGACAAGCCGGCGCTCGCGACGCTGAGCGGCGACGTGGGCGTCGACGTCGTCCCCGGCCGCAACAAGCACATCGTGTGGGACGCCGGGGCGGACTGGCCGGAACACGTGCAGAGCAACTTCGTCGCGACCGTCAACGCCGGCCCGGACCTCGGGATGGCCTTCATCCCCGGGGGGACCCGCGCCGGCCGGAACCCGGACAGCGACCTCGGGTCCTACTCCCTCACCGTGGAGTCCTTCTGGATGGACAAGACCGAGGTGAAGTACATGCGGTGGAAATTCGTGTACGACTGGGCGGTGGCGCACGGCTATGAATTCGACTACGAGGGCGGCGGCAAGGGGCTGGACCATCCCGCGCAGAAGATGAACTGGTACGACTGCCTCAAATGGTGCAACGCCCGCAGCGAGATGACCGGCCTCGACCCCGTCTATCGCGTGGACGGCGAGGTCTACCGCACGGGCCAGAGCGAGCCGACCGCGGAGACGGGCCGCAACGGCTACCGCCTCCCCACCGAGGAGGAGTGGGAGTACGCCGCGCGCGGCGGACGCGAGGGCCACCGCTATCCGTGGAACGTGTACGTTGACGAAAAGCCCGGTCTTATAAACCATTATCGGGCGAACTACTATCACATGGGCGACATATATTATTTCGACGAGGGCGAAAAAAAAGGATACCATCCCGACTATGCGGTCGGCGGGATGCCCTATACGGCGCCCGTCGCCTCCTTCCGGCCGAACGACTACGGACTCTACGACATGGCCGGCAACGTGCGGGAGTGGACGGCCACGGCGTCGGGCGGAAGCAAGGTCATCAAGGGCGGCAGCTGGGGCACCAACGGCAGAATCTGCCGCATGGGCGCCCGGCAGACCAATGCGCCCGACGGCACCAACTACAGCATCGGCTTCCGCACCGTGCGGCGTCCGTGAAGGGGGAGGGGACACCATGAAACGAATTCTTTCCGCCCTTCTCGCCCTTTCCGCCGCCGCGGCCGTCGCGGACGGCTCCCCCTTCTCGGTCTCCGGCTCGTCCGGGGAGTTCGTCGTGGACACGCGGTCGGACATTGTCATCACGGACGTGACGAGTACCTACTGCTCCGGCGAATACGGCGGGCAGGGCGGGCGCGCCCAGACGTTCATCTCCGGCGTCCGGTGCGAAATCTCCTTCACAATCCGAACCTCCACGCGGGAAAACAAGCCAGTTGACCACTATCTCGTGAACGGGAGGCGGCAGGACGAGGCCACGTTCACGTTCGACGTCGGGTCTCTTTCGCCCGGCGACCGCCTGACGGTGATCGCCGTGAGCCAGAACAACCAGATGTCGAGGCCGTTCCGCGTGAACGTCGAAATCGCAACGGCTCCGCCCATGTGGGACACCATTTACCTGAGCCAGATCCGTGCGGACCCCGATCCGATTGGGCACCGCGTGGTCTATCGCGCGCCGGAGTACCGCGGGTTCAGTTTGTTTGACGCAATGTCCGACATGGCGGAAATCGGATCCCCCGAATATCCCATCGAAATGCCGTTGGAACTGACGCCCACCCTGAAACTCTGGCAGAGCGCGGACTCCAGCACGGGGCAGTACTGTGAAGGTGCCGACGCCGGCCTGAGCGGGGGTTCCTATGACAAGCGCGGGGACACGATCGGACGGTTTGGCGGCAACAACATCAATGTTGGGCTTACGGGCGGGGGCGTGTATCAGTACGATCCGATCCGCGAAACATGGGTCTTGAACTCCGCCGAATTGGGCGTAAACTATGATTTTTCATGGAAAGTCCGGCAACGCCTCCCCGACTTTCCGTTAGTCTATGTCGAAATCGGCTTTCTTTCCAACGGGGCGTTCGTCATGCGCCAACGCAACGGCGATTGGTCCACGGATCTGAATTTTGAACCCTTGATCGCCGGCAAGGCCACGGCCGGCATTGGAGCCGACGTGCTGGCCCAGGCCGAAGTCTCCGGACAAGTCGGGCTGCATCTCGTGGCGCATGTTCCTGGCGGTCTTGAGAGGGTGTTGATCAACGGGCAGGTGATGTGGCGTGTCGTGCTGGTCGGGTTTGAATGGACGGGAACGTGGTGGGAGGGCAATTTCTACTTCTATCCATTCGTCGGCCCCGGTTCCATGTATCAGGAGAGCGCGGTCATAGGCCAGAACCGGCGACTGGCGACACCGGATTCCGTCAGCGGCGGTTTCAAGCCCATCGCCCGCGACTACGGCACCGGAGCGACGTCGATTTCAACCAAATTCCGGAATTTGAAAAAAACGGGACTCCGTCTCGCGGCAGCTTCCGTCGACAATCCGCAGATGCTCATGGCCGACGGCTACCCGGCGCCCCAGCCTGCGATCGCCGCCGCCGGAACGGATGCTGCCGTCGCCTACGTCCGCGACAAGGCCTCGCGCGCCGATCTCGACCGGACGTTGCTCGTCGTCCGCGACGAGGCGTCCGACGGCTCCTGGGGCGCGGAAAGCGCCGTCTGGGACGACGGCACGGCCGACTTCCAGCCGAAACTCGTCTTTCTGCCGGATGGTGTCGCCGTGGCCGCCTGGGCGAACGCGAAGCGGACCTTCGCCGACGGCACGTCTTTCGGGACCGTCTGCTCGGCGCTGGAAATCGCGGCCGGCGTCCGCAACCCCCAGTCCGGAGCGTGGGACTGCGCCAATCTCACGGATGACGCGGCCCTCGACTGGGTTCCCGTCCTCAAGGGGGCGACGAACGGGACGGCGGCCGTCGCCTGGGTGCGCAACGCGGCCGGCGCCTACATCGGATCGGCCTCGCAGCCGAGCGAACTTGCCGTTTCGTTCTACCGGAACGGTGCCTGGAGCCCGATGGCCGTCGCCGTCCCGGCCGCTGGCGCCATCCTCTCGCACGACATCGCCTGGGACGGCGACAAGGCGGTTCTTGTCTGGGCCGCCGACGCCGACGGCGATCTCATGACGGACGACTCGGAAATCTGGGCCAGGTCCTTCGCGAACGGCGTCTGGTCCGCCCCCGTGCGGCTTTCCGCCGCCTCCGCCTCCGCCATGCGCCCGTACGCCTGGTTCCTCGGCGACGGCACGCCGCATGCTGTCTGGGTGCAGGACGATACGCTCTTCGCCTCGAGTGGCCTCGCCGCCTCCTCCGGCGCGCCTGCGGCCGCGCCGGAAGACGTCTCCGTCCCGTCCGACTTCCGTCTCTCCGTCCGTGACGACGGTTCGGCGACGCTTCTGTGGGCAACGAGTCCCGCCGACTCGGAAGGCGGGCTTCAGGGCGGCGTCACGTCCGCCGACTACACGCCGGAAACGGGGCTTTCCGCTCCAGTCACGCTTTTCCGCGGGCAGTCCGCCCTCATGCGAAACCTCTCGGGCGCGATGGGCGGCGACGGGACCCTGAGGGTCGCCTACGAGTCCGTCGCCGTCTCGACGAACGCCGAAGGCGCACTCGTGTACGGGGCCGTCGACCTCGCCGTGCATCGCCGCGAAGCCGTCCTCGACGTCGGCGTCGCGGCCGAGGACTGCTCGTTTGCCACAAACGTGGTCATCGGCGCGACGAACGTCCTTCGCGTCGGCATCCAGAACTTCGGGACGTCGCCTGTCCGGTCGGTCGCCTACCGCGTCTGGGATGGCGAAGGCGCCGACAAGACGCTGCTGGCCTCCGGCGAGACCGAAGTCCCGCCCCTTTCGCGCGTGGTGGTGGAAGCGCCCTGGACGCCGCAGGAGGGGCTGACGAACGTCGCGTTCACCGTCGAAATCGACCCGGACGCGGTTCTTGCCGACGCGGACCGGACGAACAACACGCTTCTCTGGCGGCCGGATGTCGGAAGCCCCGCCATCTCGTTCCGCAACGCCGCGGCCGTGCGCGCGACCGACACGCTGCGCCTCGTCTCCGCCCGCCTCCACAACGACTCCGTTTCGCCCCTCCCTGCGGGCACGGTCGTGAAGTTCTGGCGCGGCGAGATCGGCGGCGCGCTGATCGGCACGGACGTCGCCGGTCTCGTCGGCGGTGCCGGCGATTACGACGTGGGCATCGCCTGGGACGTCTCCCGCGCGACATTCACCTCCGCCTGGGAACGGGTCGTCATCGAACTTCCGGCGGAGCTGGGCGGCCGCAGCGTCTCCGTCTGGACCACGACGCCGCTTTACGAGGACGACGACCCGTCCGGTGGCGGAGGAGGCTCAGGCGGCACCTCGGAAGGCGGGCCTTCGGCTCCGCCGGACATTGGCGGAACCGTGGGATTCGCCACCGCTGGCGGAGAGTCGGTGTTTCGCTTTTCCTTCCACGGGGAGGCGGGCTTCACGTACCTCGTCCAATACAAGAATCGTCTCGACGAACCCGCATGGATCACCGTTCTTGCGGTGACGCCTTCGGAGACGGGCGACTGCCCGATCTCCGTGCCCGTCGAGGATAACGAACCCTCGCGCTTCTACCGGATCGTTCTGGAATGATCCGGCTCCCGAATTTTCTGCCATGAAAACAATCCGTTTCTCGTTCCTTTCCGTCGCGTTCGCGCTTCTCGCCGCGATTCCTGCGCTTGCTCGCGAAATCACCGCCGAAGAGGCGGGGAAAGCCGCCGCCGCATGGGTGGCGCGAGATGTCTCGCCCCTAGGCGAAACCATGGGCTCGTCCGACGTCGCGGAAGTCCGCACGACCCTCGGCGACGACGGCACACCGCTCTTCCACGTCGTCCGCATGGAAGGCGGCGGCACGGTGGTCACGAGCGCCGAGAGCGGCGTCCGGCCGGTCATCGCCTTCTTTGACGGCGACGGCGTTCCGGAGGATCCGGACCATCCGCTCTTCGCGATCTTGCGCGCGGACATGGCGAAACGGACCGTGGAAACGCTCGATGCGCGAGCGGCCGCTGCGGCACCATCCTCGACGGCGGAATCCGATCCCGGATCCGGCACCGTGCGTTTCGCGGCCGCCGCTCCCGGGGATTCCCTTTTCCCGGACGAGGAGGCGGAGTGGGACGCGCTGCTTGCCGGCGAGGCGCCCGAAGCGGTGGTGCCGGCGGACGGCTCGTCGTCCGGAAAATACGGCGTTTCGGGCGTTTCGGACGTCCGCGTCGCGAAACTTCTCAAGACGACGTGGGGACAGTCCTCCGGCGCGGCCAATTACTACACGCCGCCGAACGAAGCGGGAAATGCCGACAACTACGTCTGCGGCTGCGTCGCGCTTGCCGGTGCGCAGATCGCGAAGTACTGGGGCTTTCCGACGGCTTCGCGGCCGAAGGTGACGCGCACGTGCTACGTTTCCGGTTCGAGCGTGTCGAAAACCTCGATGGGGGGGACGTATGCATGGAGCAGCATGCCGAATTCGTTTTCCGGCATGACGACGGCGCAAATGCAGGCCGTCGGCAAACTCTGCTACGATTTTGGCGTCGCCACGTACATGAATTGGGCGAGCGGGGGATCGGGGACGGGAGGATACTGTCTCGACGATGCCTTTCGCACGGTATTCGGCTATGCCAATTCCCGGACGCAGGTCCAGGACGGAGGCGCTTTTTCCGCCGACATCGTCAAACGCTCCATTCTCGCCAATCTCGACGCCAAGTGTCCGGTGTCGCTCGGAATTGACGGCCACCAGGTCGTGGCCGACGGATACGGCTACACTTCCGGAACCCTTTACACGCACATCAATTTGGGGTGGAGCGGCAGCGGCGACGCCTGGTACAACCTTCCCACCGTCGACGCGACGAGCGTCGGATACACGAGCACCGTACTCGACCAAGTGATCTACAACATCTTTCCGCAAAAGACGGGCGATCTGCTCACCGGGCGTGTTCTCGACAAAAATGGCCAGCCGATCTCCGGCGCGAGCGTGAAGGGCGTGAACGGTTCCACGACCGTTTCCGCGACGACCGACGGGCACGGCGTATACGCCCTTTGGGTGACGGGCGGTAAGTCGTGGACCGTCACCGCCACCTACGGCACCGCGACAGGAAGCAAGGCGGTTTCGGTCGCGAGTTGCGTCTCCACTTCCGTCAGCGGGAAATACTACACGCCCGGAACGGGAACGGTTGGCAACAGCTGGGGCAACGACATCACGCTTTCCACGACGGTCCCGGCCCTCACCCTCGCCGCCGCCCTCGACAATACCTCACTCTCGTTCACGACAGGCGGAGACGCTGCGTGGACGCCGCAGGTTGACGAGACGCACGACGGAATCGATGCGGCGCAGAGCGGGACGATTTCCGCCAACCAGTCTTCGTGGCTTCAGACTACGGTGACGGGCGCGGGGACGATTTCCTTCTGGTGGAACGTCTCCAGCGAAAGCGCAAACTACGACTATCTGGAGTTTCTCGTTGATGGAACGCAAAACGCCAAGATCGGCGGAACGACGGAGACGTGGGCGCGGAAGACGGTGACGGTTACCGGGACGGGAAGTCATACGCTTCGATGGAACTATCGCAAGGATAGTTCGGTAGACAAGGGCTCCGACTGCGGCTGGGTGGATCAGGTCATCTGGACGCCCGCCGTCACCGTTCCTTCCGCGCCGGCGTCGGTCTCGGCGGCGGACGGCGCGTCGACGGCGAACTGCACGGTGTCGTGGGGTGCCGTCTCCGGCGCGACGTCCTACACCGTCTACCGCCACACGTCCAATTCCTCCGGCTCGGCGACGGCCGTGAAGAGCGGCGTCACCGCGACCTCCTACGCCGACACGGCGGCCACTCCTGGCACGCTCTACTACTACTGGGTGAAGGCGGTGAACAGCGCCGGATCGAGCGGCTTCAGCGGCTCCGACAGCGGCTACCGGAAACTCTCCGCGCCGGCGATCTCCGCCGCCACCGGATCGACGAGCGGCGTCGCGCTCTCCTGGGGCGCGGTGACGGGCGCGACGCACTACCGCGTCTTCCGCGCCACGTCCTCTTCCGGCACGAAGACGGCGCTGGGCTCGTGGCAGACGGGCCGCACCTACACCGACACCTCCGGCACCGCCGGGACGACCTACTACTACTTCGTTCAGGCGGCGGTGAGCTCCTCCGGAACGCGGCCCGGCGACTACAGCGCTTCGAAGACCGGCATGAAAATCCGGCTTCCGGACGCCCCGGCGTCCGTCTCGGCGACGGACGGCACCTCAACTGCGAATGTGACGGTTTCGTGGAATTCCGCGCTCTACGCCTCAAGCTACAACGTGTATTGCAGCGAAACGGGCGCCGAGGCCGACTCCGTGGCGGTGGCGCGCGGCGTCACCGGGACTTCTTGGTCCGACACGGGCGCGATTCCCGGTCGACGCTACACGTACTGGGTCGAGTCGGAAAATGCCGCAGGATGCAGCGCATGGAGCGCTTCCGACACCGGCTACCGCAAGCCGTCCAACGACGCCTTCGCCTCCGCGATCGCGCTTTCTGGATACTCCGGCGCGGTCAAGTGGGGCAATCTCGGCGCGACGGCGCAGAGCGGCGAGCCGCTTCACGCCGACGCTGCGAACGCCGGTTCCGTCTGGTGGACGTGGACTGCCCCGGCCAAGGGCACGGTCGAGATCTCCACGGCAGGGAGCGCCTTCGACACGGTGCTCGGCGTCTACACCGGCACGGCGGTCGGGTCGCTTTCGAAGGTCGCCTCCAACGACGACCACGGCGGCGCGTCGACGAGCCGCGTCGTCTTCGACACCGCCGCGGCGGGCACGGTCTACCGCATCGCGGTCGCGGGCTACGACGGCACGTCCGGCGCGCTTGCGCTCTCGTGGCGCTTCGAGGCGCTCAACGCCGCGACGTTCACGGACATGTCGCTCAATCCGGCGACCGGCGTTGCGCACGTCTCCTTCAAGGCGCGCAAGGGAATGTCCTACAAGATCCAGCGCGCCTCCTCCCTTGGCGGCACCTGGACCACCGTGAAGACGATCACCCCGTCCGCGACCGGAACCGTCGAATCCGACGTCTCCCTCCCGACCTCCTGGCAGAGCGGCTTTGTCCGCGTCGTCGTGACGGAATAGCCGCGCGACGCGTCCGTTTCTCTTCCCCTCTTCCCCTTTTCCACCCGAAACCAACAACACCATGAAAACACGAACGCTCGCGCTTTGCGCAACGGCCGCCCTTGCGACGGCCTCATCCGTCCGGGCCGAAACCACCTCCGGCTTCATCTTCTGCTCGGCCCGGATCCTGGACGCCAATGGTGGCGACCTTTCCGTGACGCTTCCCGCCACGGAGGGCTACGTCGATTCGAAAGGCAATCCCGTCACGCTCTGGCGCATCGGCAACGTCGTCGCCGGAGGCGCCGTCGACACCTTCTACTCCGACAACGGCCCTGGCGCGTTCCAGGTCCGCAACACCGGCTCCGCTCCGGCATATCTCTACATCACGTCGGGGATGTGGTACGGCGACGGCCATCTGCAAAACGAGACGCAAGCGCATCAGGAGGGTGACCTTAATAATGACTATAATCCTAGCGTTTCTCGCTACATCGAGAATACAGTCAGAACCGTTTTCGGTGATGAAGCACACGTATATGGGTGCGTTCCGACAGAGAAAGAAATGTCGGGTGGTTATGAATATCGCCTTGCGGTTTCCACGGTCATCTCGTCCAAGCTTCCCGTTTGGCGGAACCTGAACTGGTTTTATAGCGGCGAATGGCGGTCTGCGGAGGTCGAGGCCTTTGGCGGCGGAACCTGCGGCCAGTATCTCGGCTATCTGCTGCCCGGCGAGGTCCTGCCGTTCGACCTGAAGTTCTGGGCGCCGCTCAAAATGCATGGAGAGACGATCGCGTTTCCGATCGTGATCGAGGCGTCCACGTTCAAGCGCTGGGATCATGACCGGTAGTCTGGGAAATCCGCAATGATTTCCCGTCCGGTGCGTTTTCCCTGTTGCTTCGCGTCCTCCCGTGTCTGGAGAGGGTCGCTGGCGACGCTTGCCTTCTTCGCGCTTGCCGCCCTGCCATGCGGAGCGGGTTCGCTTCGCACACGCTTCGGCGACGTGGCGATGGACGACGTGCCGATCGGGGAGACGGTTTCGCCGCTCCTCCCGGACGGCACGGGCTACACGCTCGTGAACGACTCCGACGGCCCGCTGTCGGTCTGCCTTTCGATGGAGAGGCCGACGTTCTGCGAGCCGCTGCCGGGACACCCGCTCTACAAGCCGCTGCCGTCGTCGTGCACGGTCGAATTCGAGCCGGCGTCCTTCGACCTTGCGCCGCACGCGACGAACGCGGTGCTGGTGAAGGTGACGCTTCCCGACGACCCGGCGCTTGCGGGCAAGGGGTTCGAATTCTGGATTCGCGCCGTAGCCCGCAGCGGCCAGGGCGGTGTCGCGCTCATGTCGCGCGTCCGTCTCGATACGCGCGCTCTCCCCCCGGCGGCTGGCGCCGCCACCCCCCTCCCGGAGGGGGGCTTCCACGGCGCACCTAAGCAAGGCCCCCTCCGGGAGGGGGCTCCCGCGCGCAGCGCGGGTGGGGGAGACTGCGGCAATTTCCCCCTCCCCGAGGAGGGCTTCCATGGCGCACCTAAGCAAGGCCCCCTCCGGGAGGGGGCTCCCGCGCGCAGCGCGGGTGGGGGAGACTGCGGCAATTTTCCCCTCCCCGAGGAGGGCTTCCATAGAGCGACGCTAGCGTCCGCCTTCCCGTTCCCGGATTCGCTCCACGACACGGCCTTCTATCCTTGCGAGCGTCATATCGAAGAACTCGTCGATGGTGCGGTTTCGGAAACGCAGGACCTCGACTCCCTGTGTTGCCAGAAAGGCCGTCCGGCGCTCGTCGTACATCCGAGCTTCGTCGGTGTAGTGCTGCGAGCCGTCCAGTTCCACGACGAGCCGTGCGCGGTGGCAGTAGAAATCGGCGATGTACGGCCCGATGGCCTTCTGCCGCTGGAAGCGCACGGGAAGGTGGCGGAGTCCGTCGTACCACAGATGGCGCTCCTGCGGCGTCATGTTGGTACGCAGGTCGCGGGCGAGCGGAATGTTTTCGCGGACGTAGGCGAGGGACATACGCGCGATTCTAGCGAGGGGGGCTCATGATGGCAAGACTCGGCACGGCCCTCCCCTCTCGGCGGCCCCCTCCGGGAGGGGGTTCCCGCGCGCAGCGCGGGTGGGGGAGAACGCATCGCCACCCCCCCTCCGGGGGGATGGCGCTGTCGGTATTTGCATTTCTGGCGTTCCTCCGGGTTTCCGCTCTTGCCGACACGTCTTCCGGCTTCCTCTTCTGCTCGGCGACGATTCTTCCGGCTGACGCTCCAGCGTCTCTTCCCACTGCGTGGTGCCGCGCGCATTTCGGCGTCGATTCCGTCGATCCCTCCGCCGACCCGGACGCCGACGGCCTCTCCAACGCCGAGGAGTACTCGCTCGGCACCGACCCGACCGCCTACGACACCGACGGCGACGGCATGGGCGACGGCAACGAGATCTACTACGGCCACGACCCGCTCGTGCCGCACGCGCCGCCGCTCGCCTTCACGGCCGTCGAACCGCAGCCGGACGGCTCGGTGCTCCTGCGCTGGAGCACCATGTACGGCCTCGGCTACCTGCCGCAGTTCAAGGACGCGATCGACGTGCCCGTTTGGTCGAACCTCGTCCGCCGCGTCATCTGGGAAGGCTCCTCCTGGCCCTCCGGCGAGCAGTCCGTCCTCGACCGCGACGCCCCGAAGCACCCCGCACGGTTCTATCGCATCCTGACCGTTGACGAGGAATGATCCTCCGCATCCTAACAGACCCGAAACGAGTTCTCCATGAATGCAGACCATCGATCCTTCGTGAAGCGCCTCCTCCATTTCCTCGCCTGGGATGACTGGCGCATCCGCAGCGACCTTCCAGCTGGCTATCGTCTGCGTCGCTACATCGCCTGGAATGGAGTGGGGGCGATGATGGCGTTGTGGGTGTTGGTTGGCCTCGTGTTGTGGCAGTTAGATTCCTGTCCTGTGCCGGGCACAGTGGTTCCCTTCATCGTTTTTTGCGTTCTTTCCTGGATCTTCCTCCATTTCGACTCGCGCTCTCGCC
This sequence comes from uncultured Verrucomicrobiota bacterium, assembly GCA_946534105.1. Taxonomy (GTDB): domain Bacteria; phylum Verrucomicrobiota; class Kiritimatiellia; order RFP12; family UBA3636; genus UBA3636. The sequence continues at coordinate 24,143 of CAMNCG010000003.1, read as the reverse complement.
TTCACCATGTGCCGCAGCGGGCGCGAACGCGGGGCGAATACCTTTTCGCGAGTGCCTATTGGGGATCAGTCCTCATTGTCGTCATCGTGCTTGTAAGCTGCAAGGCGGACTGGGGGCCTAAGATGGCGGCAACCGGAGTGATTGTGGCTCTTTACGCCTTCCGCATCATTGTCGTCCCGCGCACATTGCCCGAGTCGTCAACGCATGGCGCCACGGATGAAGGGCGCGTCTTCGCGGGGTTCGTCCGCACCGCGCTGGTTCTCTGGGCGCTGTATCTCGCGACGGCGCCGCTGCGCCCTCTCGACATCCGCCATCCGCCGCGCGAGTGGATTGCCGAATGGCTGTTGGACAACGGGGACCGAATTCGCGAACCGGTGTTCTTTCCGATCGAAAGCATCGACGAATGCCCAGACTCCGCAGCCGGCGTCTCGAACCTGCTTGCCCGCGTGGGAAATCCCCCTCCCGCCGACATTCGACTTGCCGTTGCTCTGGCGGGCCTGGAGCGGCTGTTCCCTGAGGGTTTGAGCCCCGCAGGCGACGCGAAGACCAACGTGGTGGACGCGGCGTTCATCCGAGAGAAATTTGGTTCTGGATTTGAGGGCTGGCAGGCGTCCTTCTCGGATTCCGTGGCGCGATTCGTGGACATTGGCGGGTTCCAGACCGATACATTTGCCATTACCAACGGGACCGTCAACTCGAAATACCAGGAGTTTGGTCTTTTTCCCGGATACGCCGGTGCCATTCAGCACGTTTCTTGGGATGTCGTGTCGGCGGCGGATATCGGGAGCTCTGGGCAGTTTATAGACGCGCTGTCGCGGGCCGAAGCTCTGCGCGACGCAGCTGTGCGGCTGCGAGGGCGGATGGTTTCCACGTTGGTCGCGCTGCTATGCGACGGTATCGTGGTCGATGCTGTCATGCGCTTTGCCGAGCGGCCCGATTTGAAGCCGGAGGACTTCGCCGCCGTTCGCGCGTGGCTTGCATCCCGGCGCCAGACCGACTTTTCGCGCCGATTCGTCCAGGCAGCGGCCGATGAGTCGGTTTTCGGGCACTTGCTCTTTGCGGAGCATGACCGGCAGGAAGGCGGCTGCTGGCAGCTGTTCGGCAAGCCGCCAATGGAGGGCTTTGCGAACGAAGGCGTCGAATTCAGCCCGTTGCGCCGGAAACTCGGCGGCTTGGCCATGACGCTGGGAGACGTTGACCGAAGTGCGTATCGTGCGCTCTGGGAGGAGTATGTCGAATGGCAGGTTGCCGGCGCGGCGCAACGGCTCGATCCATCGGCGCAGGAGACTGCATCGCCACCGCGGCGCTCTGCGTGGAAGTGGACGTTGCTCCGGGGTGGGTTCTTCCGCGCAATAACCGACTACCATTTCGACGGGTGGTTGCCGTTTATTCGGTTTGAGGCGAGGTCCCGCTATGCCGATGCCTACCGGGCCGTGATGGAGACGTCGCTCCTTCTCTCCGAGTTCCGCGCCGCGCACGGCCGCGATGCCGATAGCCTTGAGGAGGCGGCGGAAGCTGTCGGGGCCGAGGTGCCCGAAGTCGATTTGCGGCTCCTCCGTTTGCAGTACGAGGGAATCCCGAAACCCGACGCGGAACTCGCCCCGTCGGAATCGTCGGCGTTCCTTTTGGCCCTCGTGCCGTCCCTCGACGCCCCCCGGTGGTTCAAGGAGCAGGGAAACGGGGAGGGCTGGCTTGTCGTCCGCAATCCCGCCTTCCCCGGAACGCGCCCGTACCGCGTATACAGGTACGACGGAAAAGGCAAGCCGATTGACGTTCCCGAATCCGCCTCTGCGCTTCTCCCCGCCGTCTCCGACATCCAGTTTCTCTCCGTCTCCGGCCCCGACGGCGTTCCCGGCGTGGAAGCTCGCCTGAAAGAGTCGGGCTGGAAACTGTGACAAACCAGCCTCGCCCCCTCGCCCCCATGAAACACACGCAACCCAGAACACCCACCCCAAACACACACACCATGAAAACACGAACACTCGCGCTTTGCGCAACGGCCGCCCTTGCGACGGCCTCATCCGTCCGGGCCGATGCAGTCCAGAACGACGCCGTGATTCTCTGCACGGTCCGTCTTGAATCCCCTTCCGGCGATGGTTACCTTTCCGTCTCCATCCCGGATTCGGTGGCGACCGGAACCGAGGTGGGGCCGGTGAAGCTCTGGAATCTCGGCACCGTCGCCGCAGGCGGCGTCTACGATTCGTTCTACAACGGCGGCCCCGGATACTTCCGCGTCCAGAACACCGGGACGCTTCCCGCCTACGTGTACGTGTCGACGGGATACGAGCCGATTAAGGACGGATACCCGGTCGCAGTCGATTGGGAAGACATCGCCCGAACCAACGTTGCGGATCATGCGTGGCAAGACCTGAAGTTCAATCCGTGGATTCAAGGATGGGACCAAGGGGAAAATTACGCGAAACTTGCGGTTTCGACCGATGTGACCGGCATCGTCCCGAACTGGCGCCCGCTCAGTTATTTCCATGACATGAATTCTACTGGCGTTGATACTGGATGGTATGATGGATCAAAGGGTATTTACCAAAGTGGGAACCTGTATTATGGGGGGAAGAAGGTTTCCTTCAACCGCAACGAGGCGTCCGCCTTTCTCGCGTTCATGCCCGTGGGGGAGACGCAACTCTTCGACCTGAAATTCTGGGCACCGTATTGGAACGGTGGAGATTTCTATTTCGTCGTCTGCGTCCATGCCTCGGCGGTGAGGCTGTGGGAGAATGAGTAATCGGCCCCGGACGATCTGTCGGCGTGGGGCGAGGGGGCGCGTTGCCGCGCTTGGTTTCGCCCTCGCCGTCGTTTCCGCGGCGGGCGGGTCGCTCGGCACGCGCTTCGCGCTCGTCGAAATGCCGGGCGTCGTGCCCGGCAAGTCCTGCGCGGCGTGTCTGCCCGACGGGTCGTACTATTCGCTGCGCAACGATTCGGACGTCCCGCTCCGCGTCCGGCTTTCGTGCGAGCGTCCGGGGTTCGTCGAGCGGTCGCCGGGCGTAAAATACGAGGCGATCCCCGACCGCGGATGGGTTTCGTTCGACCCGGCCGTCGTCGAACTGCCGCCCCGGAGCGAAGGCGAGTCGATCGTCCGCGTGACGGTTCCCGACGCGCCGGAGAACTACGGGCGGCACTGGGAGTTCCACGTGCGCGCGAGCGCCGTGGCCGGGCAGGCGGGCGTCATGCTCACGTCGCGCGTCCGGTTCGACACGGTCGAAGCCGGCGCCGAAGACGCGCGCAAGGCCGCGCCGCCGCGTCCGCCGGAAGTGAAATCGCTCGATCCGCCGCCTCGGCGTCCGCTGTGGCGCCGCATCCTCTTTTTCTGGGAATAGCCGCCGATGCGCCGCCCGTCGCCCGCCGCCTTCGCCGTCCTGTGCGCCGCCGTTTTCGGCGGCGCGGCGGCGTCCGCCGACCCGGTGCGCAGCGACGCCGCGATCCTCGCGACCGTCCGTTTCGTTGAGGCGGTGGACTCGGACGGCGACGGCCTCACGGACGACAGCGAGGCGCGCTACCGCACCGACCCGTTCGCGCCCGACACGGACGGCGACGGGCTTTCCGACGGCGACGAAGCGGTCCGCCTCAACACGTCGCCGACGATCGCGGACAGCGACGGCGACGGCTACTCCGACGGAGAGGAGGTCGAAGCCGGCACCGACCCGCTCGATCCGCTCTCGCATCCCGGCTCCCACGACGACCTCGACGGAAACGGCCTCCCGGACGCCTGGGAGCGGCGGCATTTCGGCCGCATCGGCGTCGATCCCTCCGCCGATCCCGACGCCGACGGCCTCTCCAACGCCGAGGAATATGCCGAAGGCACGAACCCGGCCCAATACGACACCGACGGTGACGGCATGGGCGACGGCAACGAGCTCTACTACGGCCACGACCCGCTCGTGCCGCACGAGCCGCCGCTCGCCTTCACGGCCGTCGAACCGCAGCCCGACGGATCGGTGCTCCTGCGCTGGAGCACCATGTACGGCCTCGGCTACCTGCCGCAGTTCAAGGACGCGATCGACGTGCCCGTCTGGTCGAACCTCGTCCGCCGCGTCATCTGGGAAGGTTCCTCCTGGCCCTCCGGCGAGCAGTCCGTCCTCGACCGCGACGCCCCGAAACATCCTTCGAGGTTCTACCGCATCCTCACCGTCGATGAGGAACAATAGGGGATAAAACCATGCGAAAATGTGCATTGTTTGCCATTGGCGCGCTCATGCCGCTTTCGTTGATGGCAGAAGTCCTAGTCCTAGATTACAGTCTTTCCTGGGCAACATGGAACCCCGACAATCCAGGATGCAACCTGGCCTTTGATCAAGAAGATTTTCTGTTGATTGATTTGACTTTTTCGTGGGGGCCAACATCGGGCCAACGCTATACGGTTTATCGTGATGATGTGCCAATCGCCACCAACATAACGGGAACAAGCGCCTACTACAGCAGTGATGGTGTGCATATCGTGTCCACTGGAACGGGTAGAACCTATTTCAGCGATTACGATGTTGTTCCGGGCGTGACCTACACGTATAGGATAGAATCCACGTTTGAGGGTCATTTCGCGACAATCACAAACAATTTCACGTGCGCATACATTTGCGGCGCGGATTTGAGCACACGTGACCTTGTATTTAGAGCGACCGATGGTGCCTCGGCGAAGAAATTTGTCTCTGCTGCGCTTTACAGGCAGACCGCAACGGGGAAAACAAACATTTCGCTTTCCGACGCTACAGTCAGCTGCAGTGGCAGCTGGATCGGCGCATCCATCGTCGATGGTGGATTAAACGTCTGGGTGACGCCGAATAATGCGGACGATGTAAGAGAAGGGACCGTGACTTTATCCTACAAAGGTTGCGCATGGCCGATCAACGTGACCCAAGCTGGGAAATCGACAACCGCGCCGTCCTCGCCAACGGGCGTCTCGGCGACGGACGGCTCGTCCACGGCGAACTGCACGGTGTCGTGGGGCGCGGTCTCCGGCGCGACCTCGTACAACGTCTACCGCCACACGTCCAATTCCTCCGGCTCGGCGACGACGCTCAAGACCGGCGTCACCGGCACCTCCTACGCCGACACCACCGCCACCCCCGGCACGCTTTTCTACTACTGGGTGAAGGCGGTGAACAGCGCCGGGACGAGCGGCTTCAGCGCCTCGGACAGCGGCTACCGCAAGCTCTCCGCGCCGGCGATCTCCGCCGCCACCGGCACGAAGACCGGCGTCGCGCTCGCGTGGGGCGCGGTGACGGGCGCGACGCACTACCGCGTCTTCCGCGCCACGTCCGCCACCGGCACGAAGACGGCGCTCGGCTCGTGGCAGACGGGCCGCACCTACACCGACACCTCCGGCACCGCCGGGACGACGTACTACTATTTCGTCCAGGCTGCGATGAATGCCTCCGGCACCCGTCCGAGCGACTACAGCGCGTCGAAGACAGGCGCGAAGATGGCGCTGCCTTCCGCAGTATCGACGGTGTCCGCGTCCGATGGCACTTCGACGGCAAGCGTATCTCTTTCGTGGAGTGCCGTTTCCGGGGCGGCGACGTACATGGTCTACAGGTCGCCCCAAGGGGCGGGTTCGGACAAGGCGGTCGTTGTGACCTCCGGAATTTCATCCACGAGCTACGCCGATTCAAACGTCACGCCCGGCGTCCGGTACGATTACTGGGTGCGGGCCGTCAATTCCGTTGGAATCGGAAATTTCGGGGGAATGGATTCCGGCTGGCGGAAGATCCCCAACGACGCCTTCGCCTCGGCGGTTGCGCTTTCGGGATACTCCGGCGCGGTCGAGTGGGGGACGCTTGGCGCGACGGCCCAGAGCGGCGAGCCGCTTCACGCCGACGTGTCGAACAACTCGGCCTGGTGGACGTGGACGGCGCCCGCGAAGGGCACGGTCGAGATTTCCACGGCCGGGAGCGCCTTCGACACCGTGCTTGGCGTCTACACCGGCACGGCGGTGGGATCGCTCACGAAGGTGGCGGCCAACGACGACAGCGGCGGCGCCTCGACAAGCCGCGTCGTCTTCGACACCGCGGGGGCGGGGACGGTCTACCGCATCGCCGTGGCCGGCTATGACGGATCGGCGGGGCCGCTGGAGCTTTCGTGGAACTTCGAGGCACTCAATGCGGCGACGTTCACCGACATGTCGCTCAATCCGGCGACCGGCGTCGCGCACGTCTCCTTCAAGGCGCGCAAGGGAATGTCCTACAAGATCCAGCGCGCCTCCTCCCTTGGCGGCACCTGGACCACCGTGAAGACGATCACCCCGTCCGCGACCGGAACCGTCGAATCCGACGTCTCCCTCCCGACCTCCTGGCAGAGCGGCTTTGTCCGCGTCGTCGTGACGGAATAGCCGCGACGCCCCGAAGCATCCCTCCCGGTTCTACCGCATCCTCACCATGGACGAAGAATGATCCACCTTGTCTTCATCTGCGACGCGCAATACGCGCTTCCGACGCTTGTGGCCTTGCTTTCCGCGAAGGAGGGCAGGGCGGCGGGGACGGAAGTCGCCGCGCATGTCGTGACGCCCGGGCTCTCGCGGGCGGCGCGGGCGGCGTTCGCGGCGCTGGAGGCCCCGGGCTTTTCCGTGGAAATCGTCGAATCCGAGGCGGAAAGCCTTGCGGCGCTCCACGGGGGCGACCCGGACGCCCCCGTTTCCGCGAACCACGTGGCGCTCCTGAAGTTCCGGCTGCCGTCGCTTTTCCCGGCGCTGGAACGCATTCTCTACCTGGACTCCGACGTGCTCGTGCGCGGCGACCTTTCCCCTCTCTGGGAGACGGACCTAAAGGGGGCGTCCATCGCCGCCGTGCGCGACAGCGGGACGATTTACTGGAAGCACGCGCAGGCCAGGCGGCATGCCGGATACTTCAACTCCGGCGTGATGCTCATGGACCTGGGGAAGATGCGCGAGACCGGCGCGGAGAGGCGGCTCTTTGCCGTCAAGCGCGCCGGTCTCGACGACGGCACCGCGCCGTTCGTGGACCAGAACGTCTTCAACGAGGTCTTCGCGGATTCCGTCCGCCACGTCTCCATCCGCTGGAACTGCCTGCTCGTGAATCTCAAGCGCGCCGAAGGGCGCTGGACGCCGGAGGACATCCGCCGCCGCTACGGGGAAACGGTCCGCGATTTCGACGATCTCGTCGCGAAGGCGGCGATCTGGCACTTTTCCTCGAAGGACAAGCCGTGGGGGCCGGTGGACGTGCCGGGTGCGGCGGAGTGGAGGGCGGTCGCGGGCAGGCTGGCGGGATTCGGGATTCGGATTTCGGATTTGCAGGCCGCGCGGCGCGCGGCCTCTACCGGGGCGGAGGCCGGAGGGGAGGCGGTCTCCGGACCGCCGTTGCAGGCCGCGCGGCGCGCGGCCTCTACCGGGGCGGGGGCCGGAGGGGAGGCGGTCTCCGGACCGCCGTTGCGGGCCGCGCGGCGCGCGGCCTCTACCGGGGCGGGGGGGACTCCGCGCCGCATCCTTCCCGCTTCGCTTCGATCCGCGCTCCTTCCGCCGCTGCGCGCGTGGCGCCGCGTCGCCGGCGCGTACCACGCCTTCATGATCGAAGACCGGATCGCGCAGCTCGACCGCGCGACCGACGAAATTCGCCGCCTCCGCGCCGCGATGGACGGGCAGCGGTCGGCGCTCGATCGCGCGACGGACGAGATTCGCCGCCTCCGCGCCGCGATGGACGGGCAGCGCCGGGAGAGCGCCGGGTTGCGCCGGGAGTGCGAGGCGCAGCGCCGGGAGTGCGACCGGTTGCGCGAGCGCCTTTCCGATCTGGAGCCGCTCCGCCGCGAGGCGCGTCTCCGCGGAATCAACCGCGACAAAATCGCCTGCGAAATCGAGCTCGCGCGCGACCGTCCCGGAACGCGCCGCGCGCTCGCCGCGGCGCCTTGCGGCGCCACCCCCCTTCCGGAGGGGAGCCGTCTTTCGCAGGGCCCGCTCCCCGCCGGAGGCGCGGGCGAGGTCGTCGTGTCCCTCACCACCTATCCGGGTCGCGTCTACGACGTTCACTTCGCAGTGCATTCGCTGCTTTCCCAGACCATGCTTCCGGACCGCCTCGTGCTGTGGCTCTCGGAAGACGAATTTCCGCGGCGCGAGGGAGACCTCCCGGAAGCGCTCCTGTCGCTTCGGCGCCGCGGGCTGGAAATCCGGTTCGTTTCCGGCAACGCGCGCGCCTACAAGAAGCTCCTTCCGGCGCTTGCGGCGTTTCCGGACGCTGTCGTTGTCACGGCCGACGACGACATCTACTATCCGCCCGACTGGTTGAAGACGCTCCTTGCCGCGCATGCCCGCGCCCCGCGGGCCATCTGGGCCGCGCGTCTCCGGAGAGTGTCGCTTCCCGGACCCTACCTTTCGTGGCCCGTCCTCGGGGACGGCGCGGAGCCGGCGCCTCCGGCGACGCTCTTTCCGACCGGCTGCGGCGGGGTGCTGTATCCGCCCGGTTCCCTCGATTCCCGCGTTTCGGACGAGGCGGCCGCGCTGCGGCTGGCACCGTCGAATGACGACATCTGGCTCTGGGCTATGGGCGCGCTGCGCGGCACCCCCGTCGGAGCCTGTCCCGAGGCCATGCCGATCCTGCGTTTCACAAACCCGGCCCGCGAGGCGGGGCGGACGGACGACGGTCGCCTCATCGACGTCAACAAGGTGGCCAACGACACGCAGATCGCGGCGGTTCTCGCCGCATTTCCGGACCTGCGCGAAAGGGCATCGAAAGCAGGGGGTGCGCCGTGATCCCCGTGCCGGAACTCTCCTTCGTCGTGCCGGTTTTCAACGCCGCGCCGTATCTGGACGACTGCATCCGGTCCCTTCTCGCGCAGGACGTTCCAGTGGAAATCGTCGCCGTGGACGACGGCTCCACGGACTCCTCCCCGGCGATCCTCGCCAGTTTCGCCGCCCGGAATCCTGGCGTCGTGAGGGTGTTCACGCAGGGCAACGCGGGGCCTGGACCGGCCCGCAACCGGGGATTTGCCGAGGCGCGCGGCGAAGTGGTCTGGTTCGTAGACGCCGACGACGCGATTCCCCCGCGCGTCGCGGGCGCACTCGTCGGGCGTCTTCGGGAAAGCGGCGCGGACGCGCTGTGCTTCGGCCGCCGCGAGGTGACGGCCCCCGGCCGGCATCTCCGTGCCGCCGTGTCCGTCGGTCCTGCGCGCCGGATCGGCAAGGAAGAGGCCGTGCTCTCCTTCGGCCCGGTTCCGTGGGGCAAGCTGTGGCGGCGCGATTTCCTGCTTCGAACGGGCGTCCGCTACCCGGCGGTGTTCGGGGAGGACAACGTTGAAACGCCGCGGCTGCTCCTTTCCGCGCAGGCGCTTGCGGCTGTCGACGAGGCGTGCTACCTGCGCCGCGTCGGCCGTGCCGGGCGTTCCGGCACGGGCGGAGTCTCCTCCATCGCCGCGCGCGAGGTCGATGCCATGTACGCCGCGTTTGACGAAATGGCCGCCGGGCAGGAGGCGCGGTGGCGGGACGTCCTCGACTGGGCCGGGGCGAAGACCGCCGCGTACATGGAAAAGGTGGCGGAGATGGCGGTCCGCGATTCGATTGGCAATTTGGCGGATGCCGAGACGCTCCTCGCGGCGAGCCGCGTCCGGCTCGCCGCGCTTCTCGGACGGAGCGAGATTTGCCGTGTCGCCCTGCGCCGGATCGCCCGTTGGGCGACCGGACGCGCCGCGGCGGAGTCCCGTTCCCGCCTCCCGTCCGCATGGCGCGCGACCGCCCTTTTCCGCGCGGCCGCGCGCGCCGCGTCGCGCCTTTGGCGCGGCGTCCCGTCGCCTCCGCGACGCGCCGGCGATCCGATTTCGGCGCTGCGCGCGGACGCGGAACGCCTGTTTTCCGCCGAAAGCCGGTTTCCCGGCGAGAGCGTGAGCGTCGTGATTCCGGTCTACGGGGAAGCCTCGTATCTCCGGCGCGCGATCGATTCGGCGCTCGCGCAGACCGTGAAGCCGCTCGAAATCCTCGTGGCGGACGACGGATCGCCGGACGGAGCCCCGGCCTCTATCGCCAGACGGTACGGGCCGCTCGTCCGCTACGTGCGGTTCCCGCACCAGGGCGTCTATTCCCTCCGGCGCGACATCCTGCGCGAGGTTCGCGGCCGGTGGTTTTTCAACCTCGATTCCGACAACTGGATTGAGCCGGACTTTCTCGAAAAAAGCCTTGCCGCGGCGCTGGACGCAGGCGGCGGGCGCGACGGCGCGGTCGCCTTCGTGTATCCGGACCGTGTGCTGGAAGGCCGTTTTCGCGGTCGCGTGCGGGTGCCGGAGTTCGACATTCGGCGTTTCCGGAGCGGAAATTTCGTGGACATGAACTGCCTCGTCCGCACCGACTGCGCGCGAGAGGCGGGCTTCGATCCGGCGTTCAACGACGGCTGGGGCGACTACGATTTCTTCCTGCGCCTCGCCCTCGCCGGCCACTGCGGCGCGGCCCAGCACCGCAGCCCCCTGCACTACGAGGTGAGGGAGGAAGGACTCACGGGCCGAGCCGAGAGAGACCTTTTCCTCAACCGCATCCGCGCGTCGCGCATGGCGTCAAAGCATCTCGCCTTCTTCGGCGAAGAAGGTGCCACCCGCCTCGTCCGATACTTTTCGCCGGGCGCCGCGGCCCGGATGCGCGTCGTGCATCTGCTTCGCGAAGGTCGCCCGGTTCGCGCCGTTTCCGAAGCCGTGCGGCTCTTCGCGGCGCATCCGGCGCGATGCCTCGATTTCCTTTGGAGGCGCCGGCCGTGAACGCGGCGTTCGGCGTTTCGGTCGTGATCCCGTACCGGGACGCCGCCGCCACGCTGCGCGCGGCGGCGGAATCGGCTCTTTCCCAGCCGGAAGCCGCCGAGGTGCTGCTGGTGGACGACGCCTCCTCGGACGCCTCTCCGGGGGTCGCCCGCGTTCTCGCGGCGGAATTTCCCGACCGCGTCCGGTGCCTTTCGACCGGCGCGCCGCGAGGACCCGGCGCGGCGCGCAACGCCGGGATCGGCGCGGCGCGGTGCGAATGGATCGCCTTTCTCGACGCCGACGACGTCTATTTGCCGGGGCGATTCGAGGAGGTCGCGCGCCTCGCGGCCGCGAACCCCCTTGCCGACGGCGTGTACGAGGCGTCGGAGCGTGTTGTCGCGCCCGGATGCGAACGCCTGCCCCACGTCCGATCCCGCCGGGGCTACCGGTGCTTTCCGGCGGGCCTCGCTCCGGAGCGCGTCCTAGAGAACCTGTCGCCGCTTGGCCGCTACGCTTGGGACCTCAACTCGATCACCCTGCGCCGCCGCGCGTTCGACAAGATCGGCGGCGCCTTTCCCGAAGACCGGGCGAACGGCGAAGACACGCTGCTCTGGCTGCGGCTCGCGACCTGCTGCCGCCTTGTGGGAGGGAGGCTCGACCGCCCCGTCTCCCGCCGCGTTCTGCGCACCGGCAGCCTTTCCGCCCTCGATCCCGACCCCCGCGCCACCGCGCTCGGCGTTCTGGACGCCTTCGCCGCGTGGCTTGTCACCCGTCCCGGCGGCCCGCCGCCGCGGATTTCCGTCGCCATCCGCTCCGCCCGCCGCCGGCTCTCGCCGTCGTTCCTGTCCCGTCTTCTGAAGAAGAGCGGAACCGCCGGGGCAGCGAAACAGGCATAACCCGGACTGGCAACCGCCATGTGCAAGAATCCCCCGCCTTGCTCCTATCTGCGCTCCTCCAGAAACCTCGCATCTCACATGAACAAACATCGACAGTCCTTCTTCCGTCGCATCCGCCATTTCCTCGCCTGGGACGGGTGGATCGTCCGCCGCGAACTCCCCGAAGGCTTCCGTCTCCGCCGCCATGTCGTTCTTTTCGGATTCGGAATGGTTATCGGGTTCCTGGCTTTGAGTTTGATTTCAGGGCACATTGTCATTAGGAAGGCAGAAGAATCTCTTTCCATTCTCGCTTGTTTGCCGGTGCCGTTTGCCGTCTGGTTCCTGCTCCGTTGCATAGGCCGTTTCTGCTGCCGTTTCGACAGCAAACCGGTGCCGAAGCGAATGATGTTTGTCGATTGCGGACGCATTTTTGCGGGATTGATTCGCCCCACGTTTGTCGTGTGGGTAATGGGTGCCTGGTTGCTTTCGTTGATTCCGGTTCGCCAATCCGAGCCTCCGCGATGGTTGATCGCCAATTGGCTGTTCGACGACAGCGGAAACATGCGTGATCCAATCTGTTTTCCGTATGGAAGTCACGATCTGAACTATTATTGGAGTTCCAGCGATTCCAGCGATTTTCGTCACTTCCTGCCAGATCCATCGCCTGAAAAAATCAAGCTTGCCATTGAATGGGAGAGCTTTCCGAATTTGAGGAATTTTGATGCACTTCAGTCGCTTCTCAAGGAGTCGACTACGAATTGCTTGGATATTCAGAACATTGAATCAATGGAGTCTTTGGCGTATCTGGAATGGAAAACGAAATGGGACACGTTTTGCTCACGGATTTCAGCGATTGACGGATTGCAGACAGACCGGTTTGTCGTTTCCGATGACGATAGATTGATTTCTGGATTTGTTAATCGCTTGCTTAGCTATCCGGTGCGGGAACTTTCGTTAGATTTTGCTGTTTCGGTTGATTCAGACGATCCAAAGAAGTTCGCGAAGGCCATTGACAACGCCTTCATTTTGAGAGACGCGTGTACAAAATTGCGAGGCGACATAGTCAGTCCGTTGGTCGCCGGCTTAATTCACAAACTTGCGCTTGAATCAGTTCTTCGTTTCGTGGAACGGAAAGAAATCGGGGAAGATGGAATCGCCTTGTTGACAGACGAAATCGAATCCAGGCCACCACCGGATTTCTCCCGTAGGGCGCTTTTCGGAATGGCTGACGATCTTCTTGTCAGGTATCGATTCCGCCGCCGCCGCCTGTGGCAGGAGACAGGTTGCATGAAGTTGTTTGGGCGACCACGATTCGACAGGATCCGATTCTCAATTCCATACAGCAGATTTGAACGAATGCTCGGAGGGGTTGCCATGACTCTTTTGGGTTGCAGTTTCAGGAGGTATGACGTTTTTTGTCGTGAATTGATCTCATACGCCGTCGCCGAGGCCTCCATCAGACTTGATGAGCCGTTTATTCAAAACTCACCACATTTTCGCAACAGTCTTGACAAATGCGTTATTCACGACAAATTCAAGTCACTTGCGGAGATGGACTCATGGTTGTTTGGAGAATGGTATGCCGCATGGTATGCCGAAGGTGAATATATGATTCGGTCTCCAAGGGATTCCCGAAACCCAATGGCTTTTCGGAATGCAAATCCACACATTGAAATCTCTGCTCGCTTTAAAGACGGATATCGTTCCTTGATGGACGCCGCGCTGCTTCTGGCTCGGTTTCGCGTTAAGTTTGGCCATGACGCTTGGAGTTTGGCTGAAGCCGCGGAAAAAACCGGCGAAGTTTTCCAGGATGTCGATTCCGACTTCGTGGAGTTGCGTTACGTCAGGCTTGAAATGCCGTTTGGTGCCACTTCTGGCGCATCCGCCTACGCGCTCGCCCTCGTCCCGAAGGCGACGGCGCCGGAGTGGTTCCGCAAGAAGGACCGCATCGAGGCGTGGCTCGTCGTCCGCAATCCCGCGTTTCCCGGAACCCGACGGTCTCGAATATACACGCTGGAGCGTTTCGGCGAGGAGGAAACCGCTCCTCAAAATGAGTGTCTGGTCGCCGTGGAGGAAACGGCCGACGCGGGTAAAGCCCGGTTCGTCGTCCCTGACGCCCTGTTCGGCTCTGACGCGAAGGCCATCGACGCGGCGGAGCGGAAATTGGATGATGGCGGTTGGAAGCTCAAGTAGCATTCAAGACCAAACCCCGCTCCGTCCGACGCATGCTACTGCATGACGGAAATCTTTCCTGCGAAAACTGCAAAGGAGGTTGGAGATGTTTGATTCGCTCAGTCTGCCGCTTTCAACATTGCGTGAAAGACTGTTGTTTTTGGAGAACTGTTTTCTCTACATTACACCTGAAGGGCCGTTTGGCGACATCGTAGCTGATGCGCTCGCCCTGTTGTTGGTGCTGTTGTGGCTTGGCCTTGTCGCATGGTTGCTTTTCTGGATCCATTCGGTGAAGTTCATCGCCAGTGCGACTTTGCCGTTCACCAGACACGATATGGCGTTTGGTTTCGTCGTCGGATTTGCCTGTTCCGGCGACATTGCCGGAATTTGGGAGGTAGTTCTCCAGTTCGCGCTGACGATCTGTCTGCTGACGCTATGCCGGCGGTTTGGCGTAATCATGTTCGACGATTCTGGCCACACTTCCCTTGGAAACGTATTCCGAGCGGGAATCACTTTGTTCTACGGGCTCGAAATGTTTTTGATCGGGTTCATTGGCGGATTCTCCGTAGGGACGACCTTCATGGTCCTTGCCGCAGTCCTTGTCGCCGTCGTGGCGCTCGTCGTCTTTGCCGTCAACGCCAGGAGATGCGCCAGATCGGTCGGAGATGCGGCAAGACGGTTGCGTAGCTGGTTTACGCGCTCCCCCAAGCGCCTGAAGCATGTTTTCCGCGCGTTGCTCCGATGGCCGTTGTGGGTATTTGTCGTTTGCAAGCGACGGAATCCTGTTTTCCGGGCGTTTCTCCGATGGTTGTGGCGGGTGTTGGTCGTTGTGGCGGCGTTTTTGGCGGGACTTGCGCTTCTGCCTGAATGCTTTGTTCCGGCTCTCGTCACCCTGTTTTTCTTCTGGCTGTTCTTCCGCGCCGCGAAGCGTGCGTGTTTCCTTTGGCCCCGCGTGTTTGGAGAAGGGACGTCGAAAGGAATCCGGGTATGGTCGGCAATTCTCCTTTTGCCGGTGTCGTTGATGGCCGTGGGTCTGTTCCTCTGGTCGTTCTACCTCGCTGCGACACCGATCCGCCCGCTCGACTATTGTCCCGCGCCGAAAGAGAAGATTTCATATCGGCTGAAGGACGAAAGGGGGAATCTTCCCTCGAAGATATATTTCGACGTGGGAGATTCGTCATGCCTTCCCTACTCCGAAGAAGGTTGGTCAAATCTCCTTGCCCGCGTCGGGAATCCGCCGCCTCCTGAACTCCGGTACGTCTGGATTGCCAGCCGCCCGGATCCCTTCATGGAATCGAAACCGAAAAACCACCTGACGGCTTTGTTAAATCAGCGACACACAAACCTTGTTTTGCGCACTTCGTTGTCCGACGAGGACCGCTCCGCGGTTGACGATTGGTTGGCATCATACGACGAAAGACTTGGACAATTGGCGGAAAGCCCGGTTCGCAAAGCGATGGATTTTTTGGCAAACGGCAAATATGTCGGTGGCAGTTGGCGTTTTTCGGACAACATGTACACGAGGGACCTTCTTCATTCGAGTAGCATCCTTTCGTTCGAGGCGGACGGGGGAACGGTGGAGTCCTTTGTCGACGCATTGAGACAATGCGACACCTGTGCATCCATTGCATTTGAAAACGATGAAACCTTGGATGGATGCACGGCGGCCCGTATTCTCGGTGATGTCAAGGGCAACAGCATCCTTCGTTTTTCCGAGCGGAGAGGGTTGTCTTCTCGGGATTGCCGGATTGTTCGCCATTCGATTCGAACGAAAAGGAATCTTCCCTTTGCTCAAAGCACGGCGATTGGCATTTGTCGGGAGTTTCTCCCTGGTGAAATTGCCCACATGGTCCACAAAGAATTGTCAGGCTTGCTGTTTTTGAAGCTGTTATTCTCCGTTCCAGATGAGGACGAGTTCGGCTCTCCTGTTCTGGGGCGGATTCCGTGCCGCTTCGGCGAGGCCATGTTTTTTGCCATGGGATTCGATTGGAAAGGACTGGCTGCTGGAATTCGGGAAAGTCAAGAATGGGAGGCAGTCAGGGTCTCAGCCATGCTCGATTCCGGATATCATGGGCAGATTCCTTTTCATGAATTTGAAAGCCCGATTCGCTGGTTACGGGGTTTGTGGGTGAGGGGGGGACTCTATCGCACGTGTAATTTCAACTTGGAACCACCGTGTTGGGTATTCAATTGGAATCGCATACGTCTGGTCCGGTCGCTTTTTGCGGAAGCCCATCCCGCTGTTTCCGACGCTGCGCTCCAGCTGGCGGAATTCCGTGCGGAGAACGGACGCGATGCGGAGAGTCTCGAGGAGGCGTCCGAGGCGATCGGCGCGGAAGTTCCCGACACCCGGTCGGCGTTTGTGGATCTTCGCCACGAACGGATTGCTCCGCCCGAGGGCTCCGTTCCGGGCTCATCCGCCTATGCGCTCGCCCTCGTCCCGAAGGCGACGGCGCCGGATTGGTTCCGTGAGAAGGACCGCATCGAGGCGTGGCTCGTCGTCCGCAATCCCGCGTTTCCCGGAACCCGTCCGTCTCGAATCTACACGCTGGGACTCTACGACGTGGAAAGAAACGCGCCGTCCGCGGAGCATCTGGTTGCCGTCGAGGGAACGACCGACGCGGAGAATGCCCGTCTCGTCATTCCGGCGGCCCTGTTTTCCTGCGATGCCGAGGCCGTTGAAAAGGCGGAAGCAGACATGGCATCGCTTGAGGTCGATCCCCACTGGAATCTGAAGTGACGCCACCGCACCCAGCATCTTGTTCTCGATTTATACCGCGCAAGCCGTCTTTCGACATCCCGTGCGGCATGTTGTCTTTTTCGACATCCTTGTCTTCAAGCGCGAGCGGCGGGTCGAGCTTCATGCGCCGGGATGGGACCAGCCGCTCGTCTATCCCATGGCCGGATTTTCGGGCATGCTCGGACCTAAGCTTCGCGAGGAAATAGGAGAGGTCTGTCCCCTCCCGGTCCTCCACAACCACTGAACCGTCCCTTGGAAGCCGCCGGTGAGCGCCTTGCGCCCTGCGGTTCCGCGTAGTAACATTTCCGCCATGCAGCCGATTGCCTCGTTTCCCGTCACCTCGCCGACGCTTCTCGGCGCAATCTCCGCCGATCCGGCGAGTCCGCGGTGGAACGATTTTGCGAGACTCTACGAGCCGGTGATCCGCCGCTACCTCGAGCGCGAGCGGATGAACTTCCGGGCGCTGCAGCCGTCGGACAGGGACGATCTGGTGCAGGAGACGTTTCTTGCCGTCATGCGCGCCATGCCAGGATTCCGCTACGAGCCGGAAAAAGGACGTTTCAGGGGATGGATTTCGACGGTTGTCCGCCGGTTGGTCGTCCGTCACCAGACCGTCGAAAACCGCCGTCCTCCGCTCGTGGACGGCGCGGGCGAGAACGATGCCGCGCCGGAAACGACCGACAGGGAGCGCGAGCTCATGGTCGAGACGTGGACGCTTGCCCTTGCGCGCGTCCTCGGGCGGAAGGACCTGTCGCCCAACACCAAGGCCGTGTTCCGGAGACATGTGCTGGAAAACGCCCCCGTCGACGATGTCGCCGCCGAGTTCCGGATGAAGCCCAACGCCGTCTATCAGATCAAGGACCGCGTCCTGCGCTCCGTGCGCAGGGAATTGGCGTCTTTCGGGCAAGGCCGTCTCTGCCTTGCCGATCTGCACGAGGCGCTTCTGGCCGCCGGTTCGGCGGGGGGGAGCGGAGGAGCGTGACGCCGCTGCATCCGGGAACCGTCGTCGGAGGCGACTTCGAGCTCGTCCGCCCGCTTGGAGAGGGCGGGATGTCCGTCGTATGGCTTGCGCGCGACATCGCGCTTGGGCGCGATGTCGCGCTCAAGCTCATGACGCCACCCGAAGGGGCCTCCGCCGAGAGCATGCGGCGCCGCCTCCGCCGCGAGGCGCACATTCTCGCGGTGGCGGAGCATCCCTCCATTCTTCCCGTCTACCGCCGGGGCGAGGACGAGGCGACGGGCCTCTCGTTCTACGCGATGAAGGCGTGCCTTGTCTCGGGCGCCGAAATGCGCCGCCTCTGCGCCGATGTCTTCGGCTGCGCCCTCCCGCGCCATCCCGAGCGCTGGGACGCCGCCCCGCGCGCCCTCTCCCTGGCAGACCTCCTGGAGGGAGGCAAGGCGCTTCCCCAGGGGCCGTCGCGCGCTTCGGCGAGGACCTCGCCGAGGCCGTCGCGGCAGCCCACGCCATGTCGCCCCCGGTCGTTCATCGCGACATCAAGCCCTCCAACGTCCTCTTCGACCACGACGGCCGCGCCATGCTCGCCGACTTCGGCATCGCCTCGCGCCTCCACGACGACCCCGCGGACCGCTCCGTGGACACGTTCGACGACACGACCTCGACCCATGGGCGGCGCGGCTTCGTCGGCACGGCGGACTACGCCGCCCCGGAGCAGCGGCAGGGCGACCCCGCCTCGCCGGCCATGGACTGGTGGTCCCTCGGCGCCGTCCTCTTCGAGGCCCTCACAGGCGAGCGCCCGCGCGGCATCGAAGTGCCTTCCGAGTTCGACCCAAAACGCATCTCCCGCCGCTGGGACCCGCTTCTCAAGGGCATGCTCGCCACCCGGCCCGAACGCCGGACGACGGATCCCGACGTGATTCTCGCCGCGCTCCGTTCGCTGCAGACCACCCGGCGCGAGCGAACCCTGCAGTGGGGACTTGCCGCGCTGCACGCGTTTGGGGGCCTCCTCTTTTTCCTGGCAATGCTTTTCTGGCTGCTGGTGAAATTAAAATCGGGTGGCGCGTAAAAAACGCCCCCGCCGGTGCTAGACCGGGATGAACGCGCCCATGGTGGGCGCACCCAAACCCCAAACCCCGGAAAGAAGCACCCCATGAAAAACCCCTCCTCCACCCTTCCCTCTGACACCGCCACCCTCCTTGATGCCGATGCTGCCATGAACCCCGCCCCCCTGATGACGCCCGACACCGCCCCGCTCCCCGCCGGGGCCTCCCCGCTGCGCCTCCTCCTCCACGCCTTCGCCCTCGACGACTGGTTCCGCGCCGTGTCCCTTCCCGGCGGCGCTCCCGACCGTCGCGAGATCTGGCGCCAAGGCGGCATCTGCATGCTCTGGTTCCTCTCTGGCTGCCTCGCCATGTACGGCGGCTACTACCTCTTCTGGCCGATCTTCCTCTACGTCCCCTTCGCCGGCTGGAAGACGCTGCGCCACTGGTCGCTCACGTTCTACTTCCGCCTGAAGGGAAGCAACCGCTGGCTCTACTCCAACTACGCCCGAGCCTTCGCCGGCTGCATCCGCGTCTTCGCCGTCCTCTGGGCGCTGTACCTCGCCACCACGCCGCTCCGGCCCGTCTCCGCGCAGGGGCCCGACGCCGACACCCTCGCCAAGGTAGAGGCCGCCCGCGTCGCCGACCCCGCCCGCGTCGCGGTGGTCGAGTCCTCCCTCCCGCAGACGGCCTTCTACTCCATCGCGTCCAATGCCGACCCTCGAACCCTCGGCCGCGGCATCACGCAGATCCTCCGCCATCCGCTCTCGTCGTTCCTCTTCGGCTGCGACCACGCCGCGCAGCGCAGGATCGCCGAGGCCCGCCGCGCCTGGAGCATCGCCATCCTCGCCGCGCCCGCGGAGAAGCGCGCCGAGCTTCGCCGCCAGGCCAATGCCGCCGACCTCGCCCACCCCGTCCTCGGTCGCGGCGGCCTCCCCCACCTCTGCGACCACTGGGTCTTCGGCCCCCGCCATCCGCTCGTCGTCGGCGCCGAGAAGTGAGACTGTCCGCCTCTCCCCGGCGCGCCGCGCCGGGGAGAGGGGAAATTATGCACAAGGGAGGTCTGAAGTGGACATTTTGTGTGTTTTTGCGGTCTGTGTTTTTGCGGTCTGTGTTTTGATCGTGTTGCCATTCCTGCTGCTTTGGTGGGCCGTCAAAGGGCTTATTTCCATTGTCAAAGAACCAAAAATAGTGTTTGCTTCACAAGTGGCTGCAATTCAATGCAGTTTGTGCGGCCTGAAAAGCGCCGAATCTCTTGGAAAACGGATAGGCCATGGCGTTGCCATGTGTTGGCATTTTTCAAAACTGCTGTACGTAGCATGGCTTGGCGTTTTGGTTCCATTGGCTCTTGGCGTAATATTTCATTCTTTGTGGCCAACGACGATTTCCGGTTTTTTGATTTGGGGGCTGATCGGTTCGGCAAGAAAAAATTCCGGTGAAATGTTTTGTGCTTGTCTGCTGCTCGCCATGCTGTGTGTAGCATACGTGCCAATCTTTCAGAATAAAATTCCCAAAGCGTATTATTGCGCCGAACCCATTCCCCTGGTCGGCCACATTCGCACCCAAGTCGGTCTGTACCAGTACGAGAACGCTCGTCTTCCCTTCGACGACGCCGAGGCGGGGACGGTGACGACGTGGCGGAATACGGACGACGGGAACTATGAGCCGATCCAGTTCAATCTCAAAGCCAACGCAAATCGTGAACCGGTGGCCGCAACGAACAACATCCTTTCCCGTCTGGAAATGCCGCTGTCCGACATGATGGGCAAGAGAATTTCCCCTGACCAAATCCAGCTTGCCTGCCTCGTCCCCGGCGGCGTGTCGGAAGATGGCGCGACGACGAACGCCTATGCCTACGCCGTCGGCGTGTTCGGCGGCGGGGAGAGGTTGTCCACGGGCACCGGCTACGCCGTGCTGGAGGCGTTCTTCCCGGATGTCGTCACCACGAATGAAGCGGGTGTCGTCGAGACGGGCTATCGATTTGTCGCGACGTGGGAAGACTATAACAAGGGGGAAACCCCCATTCGCTTCGGGTACGCCGGCGAATCGTACGCCTCGGACGTGGCAGTCTGTCCCCTCATCCCGCCGGAGGCCTTCGCGCCGGGCGCGGTGACGAAGCTCCGCGGCGACGGGCCGGACTCGGTCGAATACTGGGTCGAGCGGCTGCGCGACGCGCCGTGCGGGCGGTGGGCGTATTCTCTTCCGTAACGAAGCCTACATCTGCCCCCCTCAAAGAGGGGGCAGGGCGCTTCCCCCCCCGCAACCTGCGGAGGGGAAGACGGCAATGATGGGATCGTCACGAAAAAAACAGCGGCCTCGGCGTAAAAAACGCCGCCCTTCCCGCTATACCCGGATGAACGCGCCCATGGTGGGCGCCGAACCATTCATCCGGTCATGAGCATTCTGTCACGCCACATCGCCACTTCCCTCCTCGTCCTCCGCGACGGGGAAACCTTCAGTGCGCGCCTCCTCAATGGCAGCATCGGATTCCGCGATATTGCCGCGCTGGCGGCGTTCACCGCCCTTTCGACCGGAGTCTACGGCGCGGTCCTCGGCTTCTGGCGCTCCTGGACGCTCGCCGCCTACGTCGCGGTCAAGCTCCCCGCCGTTTTTCTCGGCACAACCCTGTTCGTCTCCGTGTTCAACTGGACCATGGCGCTGAAATAGGAGAGGTCTGTCCCCTTCCGGTCCGGTCCCCTCCCGGTCCGCGTCTACGCCACGCGGTAGAGGCATCCGGCGAGCCGCGTCGCCGTGTAGAGCCCCGCCCGGCATTGCGGCACCGCCACCGCATCCCCGATCCGGGGGACGGACCTCATCGCCCGCTCCGTCCCGATCGCCCGGCCGTTCCCGAACGCATGCACCCGGCATACGAGCATTTCCGCGAGGGACAGACCCTCCCCACGTGCCAGCGCCTCCTTCACCTTTTCCCTCTGGATGCCCTCCGCCTCGGCCATCCATTCCTCGAATTCCATCGCCACGAAATCCGCATTCCCTTCGGGGTTCGTCCCCGCTCCGGAACCCACTTCGGGGTCCGTCCCCGGTTCGGAGCCTTTCAGCCGCGCCAGTTCGCCCAATAGCGCCCGGTGGCAGCGCCACCCGAACGACTTCCCGAGTTTCGCCTGTCCGAACGACGTCCACGGGGAGTCCGTCCCCCGTTTGGCGATTCCCGCGCGGACGGGGTTCATGGCGATGTAGAGCGAAAGCGCCTTGAACGCCGTGAAGGATTCCGCGACCAGTATGCTTTTGTACCGTCCGCGCCAGACCGTGCCTTCCCAGGCGTGTGCTTCGCGGTAGTAGACGTGGAAGAATTCCTTCGCGGTCTTCACGAACTGCCCCAGGTCGAACATCCGGCGGAGAAGTCCGTCCCTCTCGAAAGCGATGACGCCGTCGCGGCCTTCGTCGCGCCACTTGTCCCACTTCGCGAAGAGTTTTCCGGAGCGGGCGGCGCCGTAGAGCGCTTCCACGCGGCGGCGGAACTCGGCTTCGGGGACGGATTTCCTCTCCGGCACCTTGAGAAGAAGGTGGACGTGGTTGTCGAGAAGCGCGTAGGAGAGCGGCTGGACGCCGGAAAAGCGCGAAACGCGCTCCAAAATGCCGAGCAAGGCGCGCTTGTCGGCATCGGATTCGAAAAGGAACCGGGCGCCGGAGGTTTTGAGGATGACGTGGTAGTAGCCGGTACCGGAAGCGAGGAGTCGAGGCGTTCTCATGGTGGTCTGTCCCTGGTGTTGGTGGTGGATGCGGAAGGGAGGTCTGTCCCTCCCGACGCTCGGCTTCTGGCGCTCCTGGACGCTCGCCGCCTACGTCGCGGTCAAGCTCCCCGCCGTTTTTCTCGGCACAACCCTGTTCGTCTCCGTGTTCAACTGGACCATGGCGCTGATGTTCGGGGCGCGGCTGTGCTACCGAGACGTGTTCGCGTGCGCATTCGGGGCCATGGCCCGTGCCGGCTGGTTTCTCCTGGCGGCGGCGCCGGTCTCGGCCTTCCTCGTCTGGACGGGCGCGCCGGCCTGGAATGCGGATCTTGGAAGTCGGCTCGCCCTGCGGGGGCCATTCTACTCGATGCTTCTGGCGCACACCGCGATTCTTTCCCTTTCGGGCGTTGCCGGCAACGTTTCGCTGTTCTCCATTTTGCGGCGCATGGTGCCCTCCGGCCGCCGGGCGATGGCCCTTTTCGCGATCTGGCTCGCCGCGTTCGCCCTCGTGGGCTCCCAGCTCTCCTGGATGGCTCGGCCCATCTTCGGAAGCCCCAATGTCATCGTTGCGTTTCTTCGCGAGGACGCCTTGAAAAGCAACGCCTTCGAATCCTTCTTCGGGCAGGTCCTGCCCTATTTCCTCCCAAACCGTTAACCACGTCAACCCATGAAAGACCCCGCCATGAACACTCCCCAAACTCCCGATACCGCCATGAACGGCTTCTGTCTTGCAAAATGCAAGTCCGTAAAACACGAGACAACGGACAGTTCCTCCGAGAAGAAACCCTCCTCCTCGGCCTGTCCCGTCGACACCCTCCCTCCGCCGCTTCCCGCCGGATCTGACGAAACCCCTCCGCCGCCAGTCCGCAAGACCGAAGAGGAAGAACCGGAGTGGTCCGAATGCGATGGCCTTATCGCGCGGCTCCTCAAGAGTCCCGTGCGCTTCCTTTCGGAACTCAAGGAGGAGCCGCAGGGCGAATCCTCGGGCAGGCGCCTTCCGTCGCTTCTCCTCCTGTCCGTGGTAGGATATGCGCTGTTCGGCCTTGCCGCCGGTTCGTTCGGCGGGTTCCTTTCCGCCGGCCTTGGCGCGCTCAAGGGGGCTTGCGTGGCCCTCTCCGCCTATCTGCTCTGCTTCCCGGCCCTCTTCGTCTTCTCGTGTGCGAGCGGGACGACGCTTCCGCTCTGCCGGATCGCGGAGCTCGGGGCCTCGTGCACCGCGACCGCCGGCCTTCTCTTCGCCTCGCTCGCGCCGGTCGAATGGCTTTTCGCGGTGTCGTCGGCCAGCCTGGCCTTCATCGCCATCCTTTCGGTCGCCTGCATCGGGGTCGTGGCCGCGTTCGCCTTCCGCATCGTGACCTCCGCGCAGCGCTGCGGCATCGTCAGGACGCGCCAGGACGACAAGTTTCTTCGCGGCGGAACGGGTCTCCACCTCTGGTTTGCCATCCTCGTCGTCGTCTCCCTCCAGACCCTCACGATCCTCCGGCCGATTCTCTCCGCGCCGGATGCGTCTGACGGGTCCCGCCCGAAGATGTTCTTCGTCGAGCACTTCTTCTCGACGTTGGCAAACAACTAGATGCCAGCCGCCGCACGTTGGCCCCTTGCCGCAATTCCCGTTTTGAAGGTCTGGGGCCTTCGTGGCGAAAAGGCGGGGTGGGGCGAGCCCTCCGGGCGAGCCGAATCGTTGGAATACCGCCTTTCCTGCTCGGCGGGACGCCTCGCCCCACCTGTCCGCCGGAAGCCAGAATGAAAATTGCTGATGCTGGGGGCGTTCGCATTGCCCCGCGCTGCAGACTGTGCTATTCTTGCGGCCATGAACGGCGAACCCCTCTGAATCCCTTACGGCGTGGCGGACTTCAAGAGTGTTCAAGCAGAAAGACTTGCCAGAATGACCCTTTTCATTGCAAAGAAATAGGAGAGGAAATAGGAGAGGTCTGTCCCCTCCCGGTCCATGCTGCTGCTGACGAACCTGAAGGGGACTTCAAGCTACAAGAGCCTCTGGCA
>CAMNCG010000002.1 GCA_946534105.1 uncultured Verrucomicrobiota bacterium | reverse complement strand
GGGCACCTCCTCGCGCTCGGGGCCGGCGGGCTTTTCCCCGCCCGCGCGGACGTGGACGAATGGAGCGTCTGGCGGCGCGCCCTCGATTCCGGCGAAATCGCCGCCCTCGCGGCGGCCCGGCGGTCCGTGCCGGAGGTTTTCGAACCGGCCCTTTTCGCGAGGGTCCGCCGCCGCGAACGCGCCGCCGCCGCCTGCCGTTCGGTTTTCGCGGCGTTCGCCTCCGTCGGCACGGCATTGCGCGGCCAGGCGGTTTTCGACCGCTCCGTTCCCGTCCTGGAGCTGGGCCTTTCCCGGTCCGACCGCCGCCATTTCGCGGCCGCGCTGGCCGACGCCGCGCGCTCCGGGTTCCGCACCCCGGCCGGTGCGAAGAAACGCCGCGTCCAGGCGACGTTCCGCGGCGCGACGGATCGCGTCGCCGCGTGGCTGGACGAAAACGCCGCGGGTTTCGCGCCGGGCGCCCGGCCGGCGCTCGTCCTCGCCTCGGAGCACGGGCTGTTCGGCGGGGGCTCCGGCGTCGTGCGGCTTTTTCCCCCGGAGCAGTTCGGCGAGCGCCGGCCGGACGCCGCGACGCCGCTCCCGCTCGACCCCGGCGTCTTCGTCCGGCTCCATCTCGACGGCGATTTCCTCGGGCTCTACTGCCTCGTTCCGTTCGAAGGCCCGGCTCCGCCGTGGTTCGTCACCGGCGCGCGCGACGTCGCCCGCCCCGACCGGATGCATTTTTCGGCGCGCGCCGCGGACGCCGCCGCCGGCGCCGGGATGTCCGCCGCGGAACGCGGCGCGGCGTGGAACCGGACGCTGGAGCTCCTCCGCGGAGATCCCCGTTTTCCGCTTTCGCGCGCCGGGGCGGAGCTCCTCGCGCGCCGCCACGCCCGGCGCCGCGCGGACGCGCGCATTCCCGATCCGGCGCCCGTTTCCGGCGCGGAGGGCGGGGCGCCGGCCGGCCCCGCCCGGGGGAGCCTGCCGGCCCTCGACCTGCATTTCGGCCGCGCGCTCGACCGGCATGCGCGCACGGAATTCGCGTGCCGGTTCGCTCCGGCGGACGGAGCGCCGGAATGGTTTTCCGGCACGGGTTCCTGCGGCGCGAAACTGCGCGGCAACACGAGCTACGTCGCCGGCCGCCGCCGCTCCGTCAACCTCAAGTTCGACGTTCCTGCGGCCGTTCCCGGCGGAGAGCCGGCGCGGCGCCTGCTCCTCCTTTCCGGATACGCGGACGCGACCCGCCTGCGCAACGCGCTGTGCTTCGACCTCTTCCGCGCCATGTCGCCGGAGGGCGTGGTGCGCGCGCCGGAGGTGTTTTGGGCGGAGGTTTCCGCGAACGGCGCGCCGGCCGGCGTCTGGGAGTGCTGCCGGCGCCCCCAGGACTGCGCGACGGAGCGCTTCTCCGACCTGTTCAAGGCGAAGACGCCCGCCGGGCTCTGGACCTCGGCGTCCGGTTCGGCCGAGGCCGTCGACCGCGTCGGCGGAAGTCCGGCCGGTCCGGACGACCCGAACGGCGCGTTCCGCGAACTCGTCCGGTTCGTCGCGGAGTCGTCCCCGGAGGAGTTCGCGGCCCGCGCGCCCGACGTCTTCGATCTTGGAGAACTCGCCGACTTCTTCCTGCTCGTCAACTTCACCGGAAACGAAGACGCGCGCGTCGCCAACCAGTACGCCGGACGCCGCGAACCGGACGGCCGCTGGCTGCTCCTGCCGTGGGACTGCGACAAGACGTTCCTCGTTCCGCCCGCGGGGCGCGCTTCCCGCTCCGGCCTTCTCGTTTCGCCCCTCTTCGACCGGCTTCTCCGCGACGAGCCGTCGTTCCGGGGCCGCGTGGAAACGCGGTGGCGCGAACTGCGCGCCGGCCCCCTTTCGGAAGCGGCGCTCGACGCCTGGATCGACGCGCGGTCCGAAGCGCTCGCCCCGTACATGGACGCCGACTACCGCATCGTGCCGCCCCTCGGCGCCGAGCCCGATTTCGCCGCGAACGTCCGCGCGCTCCGGACCCAGGTCCGGAACCGCCTTTCCCTTCTCGACCGCTGGCTCGCCCCGCGTTAGCGCCATGTCCGCTGGCAAAGTCCGGTCGCGCCCCCGCCTGGCACGTCGCTTGACATTCTGTATCATTTGTTCTATTGTTCGGGGGCACGGGCGGGTGACGCCCGCTCTGGACTCCACGCATGAGATCGAAGACCAAATTCAAGAAACCGCCGTTTACGGTGGACCGCTCGCGATACGGCGATCTGGCCGAGCAGATCGCGGCGGGGCTGCGCACCGCGATCGAGACGGGCTACTACAAGCCGGGCGACGTGCTGCCGCCGGTGCGCGAACTCGGGGAAATCCTCGGCGTCAGCATGGGCATCGCCGTGCAGGCGGTGTCGATGATCCGGGAGGAAAGCCTCATCAGCCCCCGCCCCCGCGTCGGCAGCGTCGTCTGCGCGCCGGACCGCCCGCTGTGGAAGGGGCACGTGGTCACGGTGATTCCGCCCGGCGTATTCAACCCGTCGGACACCGCCGTCCACGCGGTGCTGCGCGACCGCCTCACCGCGGCGGGGTATCTCGTGACGCCCGTCACGGTGGCGGAGACGCGCCCTCGCCGCTTCGACGACTTTTCGCTCCTCGACACGGTGCTGCGCCAGCAGACGGACCTCGTGGTGCAGCTCCACCGCCAGGAGAACATCACGCGCTGGCTCTCGAAGCGCGGCCTTCCGTTCGTGCGGCTGGCGAATGACGATGCGGCGCCGCCGAACTGCATCGGCGTCGTGCGCCGCGACTTCGGCCGCGCGCTTCCCGAGTTCGCGGCGCACTGCCGCGAGGCGGGCGTGAAGATCGTGCTTCAGGTGGCGGATATCCTCCGCGCCGACGCGACGGAGCTTCTTGCCCGCGAGGGCATCCGCGTCGAAACCCTCCGCACCCCCCGCGCGCTGGTGAACGGCCCCGGATATGACTTCGCGGACTGGGCGACCGTGGAGTTCACGAAGCGCCTCGCCAAGGGGCGCGGCTGGCTCCCCGACCTCCTCTTCTTCCAGAACGACCACCTCGCCTCCGGCGCGCTCCAGGCGATGGGCTTCGCCGGCCTCCGCATCCCGGAGGACGTCCGCGTCGTCTCCTGGGCGAACCGCCGCTACGGCCCATTCTTCTTCAAGCCGGTGACGCGCATGGAGCTGGACAACGCCGCCATCGGCGCCACGCTGGCGGACTGCGTGCTGGAATACTTCAAGGGCGGCTCGTTCCCGACGGACGTCGTTGTCGGGCCGGACTACATCCGAGGGGAGACGCTGTGAAATGTTCACAAATCTTCAATCTTCATTGTTCATCAATCTGCAATGCAAATTTGTCTCACGCAGAGCCGCAGAGACCGCAGAGAAGCTCTGCATTTTGAATCTTCCAACTTTTCAACCTTTCACCTTTTCAACCTTTTAACTCGCCCACTCACCCCTAACCCCAAAGGAGAAAACATGAACAAACCGAATTGGCGCCTGGTGCCCAAAACCGCAACCACCGCCGCCGCGCTCGCTATCACCGCAGCGCTGGCCGCCGCAATACCCGCAACAGCGTCCGACACCTGGTACTGGACGGGACTGAACACAACTCCCGCCGGTAGTGGCAATGCAAGCGACTGGGGCTATGACGCGAGCCTCGCCGTTAACTGGACGAACCTCGTCACGAAGTCGCAGGGCGTCCCGCAAAACGGCGACATCATAGTCTTTTCAAGCGACTACGCCCACAACAGCCAAGGCATCGGCATCAACAAAATAACAAGCACAAAATTCGGCGGCGTCCGATATGAAAAGGGACAGCAAGCGATCAAGCAGTCAGAACTGAAACTTGCGGACGGCGGCTTCATCGTCTTCGAGGACCCCGCCGCAGGCTCGACCTGGACATGCAATGTCGTATGCAGCGGGACAAACACGGTGAGCATAGCGTCCGGCAAGACGCTCAAGCTGGACTGGAGGCGCGTGACGGGGACAACCGCCACAATCGTCAAGGACGGCCCCGGAATATTCATCGCCAATACGCACGACAAATACGACCTGCCCTGCAACACGGCGACGGTACTGCTGCGCGGTGGGACGTTCGGCTTCCAATACGGGAAGATCAAGGAGTTCCGTTTCGACTCAAACGACCCCGGCCTGCGTCTCCAGCTCGGAACACGCACGCTGAACAACAACGACAAGTCAAGGACCTTCACGAATTACGGCTACTTCGTCGAGGACGGTGTCCTGTCGGAGGCCGAGTGCGTTGACAACACGGCGCACGGCGTGACGTCGTCCTATGGTCACAACATAACCTTTACCGGGACTCCGAGGGTCGAGGACATGGCTTTCACCGGGACGTTCTACGGCTCGGCGGGTCTCGTGTGGAACCCGGCCGCCGCTAACTACACCTTCTCCTTCAAGAAGGCGACGCACCAGACGACGGGTCTCATCGCCATCTCCAACGGCGTGGTCCGCGCATGCGACGGCGCGCGCTTCCCGAATCTGTCGCGCGTGAACGTCGATGGCGCGAACTCGCGCTTCCGCGTGGAGACGACCGGCGGCTTTCAGATGCCCTCGGCGACAATCGCGCTCTCGAACGGCGGCAAGGTCGCGCTCGCATCGGGCGTGAAGATGACGGCTTCGGCCGTGATGGTCGATGGCGCGGCGGTTGCGTCCGGTCTCTACCACGGCGCAGGGGCGACCTCGATTCTCGGCAGCACTGAGGCGTCGTGGATCGACGGCGCGGGATATGTCGCCGTCGGCCTCGCTGCGGCGGCGCAGACTTCCGCCACGTGGACGGGAGCTGGTGCCGACACGCTCAGCGGCACGGCCGCGAACTGGTCTGGCGCGGCGCCGACGCTCACGGACGGCAGCGCCTTTGTGACCGCCACCGGCGGCGCGGGCTTCACGGCCGAGGACAACGCATGGCTCGACGGATTCGACCTCACCAGCGTTTCCTCGTTCGCGATCGGCGCAGCAGCCGGCAAGGAGCTGTGGCTCGGTTCGGGCGGCATCCGCGGCGGCAACGGCACGTATTCCATCGACGCGCCCGTGGCGGCAACGGCGCCGCAGACTTGGAACTTCAGCAACGGCGCGACGGTCAATTTCAACGCGCCGTTCGCGTCAGGGACCGACGCGACGGCAGTGTCGGTAAGCAGCACGAACTCGACCTTCAACGTGAACGCCTCGCTTGGTCCGAAGAACTTCCAGGTCGGCTTCAAGCAAAGAAACACGGTCAACATTGCCGCCGGAGTCACGAACAATGCCGACATCTTCCTATACAACGAGTCTTCGGCCGGCTACCAGGATTTAATCAATACACTAGTCAAGTTCAAGGGCGGCGCGCCCATCGTGATGAACGGATTCCTGCATAACACCAACATCTCATGGCGGCTGAACTTCGCGGCGAACGCGGACGTCACATTCAATGGCGGGTTCCTCAACTGCGGCTCGACATACTTCAGCGGAATCGGTGCCAACGCGCGGGTGCGATTCAACAAGCCGTTCCTTGCCAGAAACAGTTTCTTGCCGAAAAATTTTGACTCCACTGCAGTCATTGAACTCAACGCCGAGGGAAACTGCCTGGGATATGCGAACCCGTGGACGACTACCGACGGATACGGCCCCTTCCAGAGCGGGACGATCCGGACACTGGTGCCGTATGCGCTGAAGGACTTCCTCGTCCCTGCGGGGACTTTTGTGTACAATGGCTCTGCGACGAGCGAAGCCCAAGGCGGACGCTTCTTCATGACGGGCAACGCCGTCCTCGACCTTTACGGCAACGACCAGTCTCTCCAGATTCTCTACGCCGACGGCGGCACGGTGACGAGCGCGGCGGACGCCAGGATGACGCTCAACGACGACAGTACGTGGGCTTCGGCCACGGCCAAGAAAACCCGCGCCGACTACGCGACGTGGGCCGGCGGCGCGGGACTCGTCTTCAACGGCAAGTCGGCCGACTGGCCGCGCTACATGATGACGGTCTCTTCGACGACCGGGCGGCTTGAAGTCGTGCAGGGGCGGCTCGTGTTCCCGTCCGCGAGCGGCGACGCGCTCGTGACGAGCATCGGGAGCGAGTCCGCGACGTCCGTGGCGCGTCCCGCAACGAACGCCGGCTGGCCGAACTGCAGCGAAGTGACGGTGCGCGGCGGAACGCTGGAAATCGAGCATTCCAACACCTTCGGCAAGCAGACGGTCGTGAAGTTCGAGGAGACGGACGGCGCCTACGGCAAGATCAAGCTCGCGGCTGGCGTGAGCCAGCGCGTGGGTTCACTATGGGTCGACGGCGTGAAGATGCCGGTTGGGACCTACGGCGCGGCGGGAAGCGGCGCGCAGTTTGTGCGGGCCGACCTCTTCGATGCCGGCGGCACGGGCGTGCTCTGCGTTCCCGGCTCCGCGACAGTAATGGTCTTCAGATAGGTGACGGAAATGACTGCCCGCGACTGTGCGTCCCTCCTTTCCGTCGTTTTCGGCCTCGTCGCCGCGTCGCTGCACGCGCAGGGGCAGGCGCCTGCCGGGGAAGCCGGCGCGGAAAAGGTCTCGCCGCCGCCGGGGCGCATCCTGCTTGACGCCCCCGGCCATGTCTGCGTCGAGGGCGACCATCCAGTCGCGCGCGGCGCAACGCCTGGGGAGCCGCTCTCCATCACAGACTGGCGCGGGCGGCCCGTGAAGGCGTCCGCCGAATGGCGGGAGGACGGCGCCGCCGTCCTCCCGGCGCTGCCCATGGGCTACTACCACTTGAGGAGCGGCACGAATGCGACCACATTGGCCGTCGTGCCGGACCCGGCGAGCCGCGTAATGGACCACGGCTCGTTTTACGGCGTTGACTCGGCGATGAGCTGGCTTTCGGGGAAAGACGCGTTCCTCTGCCCGTGGAACGGCGGGGACACGTTCCGCACCGTGAGCGACCTCATCCGCCTCGCAGGCGTGCCGCACGTCCGCGAGCGCCTGCGCATTCGCGACGTGTATCCCGAACCGGGTTCGCTGAAATACGGGCAGTCCCTCTACATGCGCAACGCCGACCTGCTGCGCGAGCGCGGCATTCTCATTTCCGGGGTGTTCCATGACGCGCCCAAGTGGGCCGGCCTCAAAAACCGCTTCCCGACAGACCTGAACGCCGTGTTCGAGTTTTGCGCGAGGACAGCCGCCGAATTCGGCGACAGGATGGGCGACTGGGAGTTCTGGAACGAGCAGAACGGGAGCTGGGTCCCCTGGGACTATGCGGCGGCGCTGAAGGCCGCGTATCTCGGATTCAAGGCGGGGTGGCCGGAAACCACCGTCCTGCACGGCGGCCTCTTCAGCGAACCGGGCGGAGTCTGGATGCGCACCTTTTTCGACAACGACGCCGCGAAGTTCTGCGAGGCGTTCAACCGCCACTGGTACGAACCGCCCGCAGACTACCGACGAATGGTCTCGGCGAACCGCGATGTGCTTGCGGAACACGGCTTCGGCGACTTTCCGATATGGATCACGGAGTCGGGGACCAACCTGGAAGGGGAGTCGGACACGCCAGGTCTCCAAAAGGGGAACATGGCCCACTCCCCCGAACAGGAACTCGTCCTGGCGGAGTTCTACCCAAAGTCGCAAATAGAATACCAGATGGAGGGCGTGACCAGAAACTACTTCTTCGTGTTCGCGGCAATGAACGAGCGCAAAGGCATCAAGGACTGGGGCGTCCTCCGCCGCGACGGCACTGTCAAACCAGTTTACGCCGCCATCAGCACGATGACCCGCGAACTCGTCTCCGCGCGGCTCGAAGGCGAGGTGAAGGTAGGCGAAGGTGTGAAGGCATATTTGTTCAGCCAGCCTGACGGATCGCAGACCGTTGCGTTCTGGTCGGTCTCGCCGCTGGACACGGCAAAAAGCGGCGTGGTCAAGCCGACGCCCGATTTCGCGATGAAGATGACTCTCCCCGTCGCGGATGGCGCCTACAGGCTGTCCGACCTCTGCGGGACAGTCTCGACGGTGAAGTCGGAGAACGGGGCGCTTGAACTGGAAACCACGCGGTTTCCGGCATACGTGTCGGGACTGCACGGCCTGAAGGCTGACGTCACGCCGCATCCGCGCGGCGAGGCGCGGCCATACGCGCCAAAGGCCGACGAGGATTTGTCCGTCATCATTAGGGCCGATCTGAACACGAACGACTTCGCCATCGCGGACATGAAGTCCCGCGCAGTCGTCAAGGGCGATTCGGGCCGTCTGCACCTTGAAGTCTGGAACATGGATGACTGTGCCAAGACCGGGCGCTTGGAAGTGGCGGGCGTCAATCTAAAGGGTCTGCCAACGGAGCAAATTGTGCTGGGGCCGCGCGGCACTCCGCCCGCCGCCTTCGACTGCGAGCTGGTGCCCTCCGACGGGAGCGGCATCTTCGCCCAGGCCGTCTTCACGGGCGTATTCGGAGGCAGGCGTTCAAGCCGCTTCGCGATGCCGGTCTGCTTCGAGAAAAGGCTGCTCGCGGGTTGCATTGAGGTGCCGCTTGGGTGCGCCGATCCGAAAGAATGGAGCAGATACGCCTCGGCCGACACCTTCAAGGTCTCGTGGGACGAAGCCGAGCAGGCCGTGCGCTTCGACGCGGCATGGAAGAACTCCGGCACCGACCGCTGGTTCTACCCGACTTACAGGCTCAAGCTGCCGGAGGAAAGTCTTGCCGGGGCGCAGGCCATCGAGTTTGAGGTAAAGAGTGCGCAGAACAAGGTGGAGAACGACTTCAAATCATCCATTCTCTGGTTCCTGTACGCCGACCCTGTCGAGCCGGCGAGGCGCCGCGGATTCCGCTCACCCATCGGCGAATGGGAGAAGCGGCGGATCACTCTTGACTCGGACTTGCGGCTTGGGAAGGTGACGGCAATCCGGCTGGGCGCAAACCCCAAAGGCACGCAATGCACGCTATGGGTGAGGAACGTCAAGGTTGTGAGACCGGGGGAAGACGCAAGCCCAATCGTCGAATAACCCACCGATTCGCAAATGGAGATTGAATACCATGGCGAACAATCCATCGGCAAATGCGTCCCGGCCGCCATTTGTGGTCAGGAGCATTGAAGTCTCGGTTGGCGCGGAAGCGCCGTTCACGGCGCTGTTTCTGGCCGACACGCACCTCACGCTTTGCGACGCGCACGACAACGGACGCAAGAACGCCCTCGCCGCCGCCAGGCGGCAGGGGGAGTTCCGCGACGCGGAGCGGTTTTTGCGCGAGGCGCTGGCGCGGGCGCGCGAAAGGCGACCCGACCTGCTGCTCCACGCGGGCGACCTGATCGACTTCACAAGCGAGGCCAACTTCGACGCGGCCGCGGCCATTTTCGCGGAAAACAACTGGTTCGGATGCGTGGGCAACCACGAGTTTTCGCGCTACGTCGGCGAGGCGCGGGAGGACGAGGCATACAAGGCCGCGAGCGCGGGGCGCGTCGCGGCCGTCTGGCCCAACGACATCTCCTTCGCTTCCCGCGTCGTGAACGGCGTCAACTTCGTCGCCGCGGACAACGTCTACTACAACTTCACCGAAACGCAACTCGCCCTCATGGAGAGGGAGGTCGCGAAGGGGCTCCCCATCGTGCTCCTGTGCCACGTCCCGCTCTACACCCCAGGCCTCTACGCCGCCGTCATGGCCAGGACGGATGGCGTATGCGCATACTTGTCCGGCGTGCCGGACGCCCTTGTCGATACGTGGCGCAAGGAACGCGACTGGCCGGAGGCCGAGCGCTGGCGCGACCGGCGCGTCCAGCAGCGGGCCGACGCGCCGACGAAGGCGTTCGTGGAATACGCGAAGGCGCAGCCGCTCCTGAAGGCCGTCCTCTGCGGCCACACGCACTTTTTCTGGCAGGAACGCCTCTCGCCGACGGCCGTGCAAATCGTCTGCCCGGGAACCTACATCGGCGAGGCGCTGGAACTCCGGTTCGCCTAGATCCGGGACCGACGGGGACCGCCGAAGTCTGTCCCTTGAAACTCCGGAACGTGAATGTGATAGAATTTTCCAAAAACGCGGTTGATCCGCCGTTGCGCCCGGCCCGGACGTCCGCGGCGGCGAAAACGTTCCCGCGGGACCCAAAGTGGAGAAAGGCAATGAGTAAGCAGCATTTCGACCTTGTCGTGGTGGGCGGCGGCCAGGCTGGCTGCGCCGCAGCCATTGCCGGCGCGCGCGGGGGGCTGTCCGTCCTTCTCGTCGAAGCCGCCAGCGCCCTCGGTGGTTCTGCCACGAACTGCCTCGTCAACCCTTTCATGCCGTATTCCACCACCATCGAGGAGAACGGCGAAAAGAGGCGGCTGGCTCTGTCGCAGGGAATTTTCTCGGAAATCCTCGGAGCCCTCACCGAAGACGGTCTCTTCTGCGCAAGTGCCCACAAAGATGGCGAGGGGTGCGACCAATGGGGCAACCCCGTTTTCTGCGAGGAGTCGCTAAAGGTCATCCTCGACCGCAAGATGGCCGAGGCCGGCGTCCGCGTCCTTTTCCACGCCACCCTTTGCGGCGTCAGGACGGAAGGGCGCCGCATCGTCTCCGCATCCTTCGCCACTGTCGGCGGCGTCCTCACGTTCACGGCCGACGCCTTCATCGACGCCACGGGCGACGCCACCCTGTCGGCATTCGCCGGAGTCGCGTTCCGCCTGGGTCGTTCGGCGGACTCCCTCTGCCAGCCGATGACGCTCTGCTTCCGCGTATGCAACATCGACTTTGAGGATTTCTGGAAGCACCACAAGGAAATCAACGACCTCTACAAGAAGTTGCAAGCCGAGGGAAAAATAAGTAATCCCCGCGAGAACGTCCTCGTTTTCCCGACGCGCATCGCCGGCGTTCTTCACTTCAACACGACGCGCGTCGTGAAGCACAATCCTTCCGATGCCTTCTCCGTCTCCGAGGCCGAGGCCATCGCCCGCGAGCAGGTTCTGGAGATGGTCCAATTCCTCAAGGAGAACTTCGACTGTTGCCGGAACGCCTCCCTCGTCTCGACGGCGGCCTCCATTGGCGTCCGCGAGAGCCGGATGATCGAGGCCCGCCACGTCCTCACGCAGGAGGAACTGGTCGCGGGGACCCATTTCCCCGACGGCATCGCGGCCGGGAACTACGACATCGACATCCATTCGCCCGATGGCAGCGGGACGAGCCATTATTACTTCCCGCCTGGGGTTTACTACACGATTCCCTACCGCAGCCTTCTGCCGCGCGAATTCGACAATCTTGTCGTCGCGGGGCGCTGCATCGGCGCGACGCACGAGGCCCAGGCATCCATCCGCATCATGCCGATTTGCGTCTGCACGGGCGAGGCGGCCGGCACCGCCGCCGCAATGGCAAAGGAATCGGATGTCGCCGTGGCCGACGTGGATCCCTCGCTGCTCCGTGCGCGCCTCCGCGCGGGCGGAGCATTCGTGGGATAGATCCGCTGAGGTCCGTCCCTTGAACCCACATAGAATTCGGTGCGATTTTGGGGGCGTTCCCGGGCCGGTCCGGAGGCGGGGATTCGGAGAACCGCGCGCGCCATGGCGCCGAAAAAGTTTGGTCACACACGAGGTCGTGGTTGCTTGCAATCCGAAATGCCCCTAAAAAGGGGGCGGGCGGGGGCGTAGGGGCATTTCGGACTTCCAAAAGGACATTTACCTCTTCCGAAATCGGGGCGTCTTCGGGCGGGGGCGGACCTCGCGTGGCCCGTCACGGCGGTTCATGGCCGGGAAAAGTGCATGCCGGGACGCGGCGCGGGCATTCTTGGTTTTTCGGACCTGGTGAATGTCCCCACCTCTTTCGTGGCGATTCCGGCCCCGGTTCCGGAGATGTTTCGCCGGGTCTTGCCGCGGTTTCTAGTCCATCTTCTTGACCCTCACTTCGATGCCCAGCAGCGACGGCTTGAGGCACACGTCGTTGGGCGCGATTTCGACCACGCCGAAGAGCGCGGCGCACTCCGCACCGAAGCTCTCGGCGAAGAGCTGCCACGGCGTCCGGTCGCCGATCGACTTGCGCACGTAGCCGTTGACGTGCGAGAGCAGCCGCGCGACCTGCTCCTGCGCGAGTCCGTCGAAGCTCGTCGGCTCGGTGTAGGCCGTGCCCTTGGGCAGCACCTTGCGCAGCAGCTCGTGGTTGCGTTCCACGTGCGCTTCTGCCACGACTGGCACGCGTCGCAGTAGAAGAGGCTGGTCTGCGCGCGCCCCTGCTCGTCGTTCTCGATCCCGGCCGGGTCGGTAAACTCCGTGCCGTTGTCCGTCAGGATCACCGGAAACAGCCGCATGAACATCTCCTCCGCCTTCTCGCCGTACGCCTTGCGCAGGAGCCCCCGGATCCGGGCGAAGACCGCCGTGACCGCCGCCGCGCACTTGCGCTCCAGCAGGAAGGCCAGCATGAAGTCCTGCGGCATGAAGTGCAGCGTGAGCAGCACCTTGCCGCCCTTGACGCCCTCCACCGTGTCCATCTCCACCACGGGCGTGCCGGGATGCTCGGCCAGGAAGCGCTGGTAGTCCTCGTACGTGCGGCCGATCCGGCACGTGGCGTCGACCTTGTGCTCGACGCTCCTGCCCTTGCGCGGCTTGAGCTTCATCTTCTCGGGCAGGTGGTGGTTTTTCGAGCTCAGCAGCCCTCCGGCGATGTAGCGGTAGACCGTCTTCTCGCACATCGGGAACAGGCCCGGGTTGTTCGTCATCGCGGCGTGGACCGACTGGCCCTTCAGGAGCAGCTCGTGCAGCGTCGCGTCGAACGCCGCGATCTCCGCTTCGCTGTAGTTGGCGCCCGTGCGCGTCTGCACCAGCACCTCGCGGTAGTTCTTCTGCGCCGCGTCGTGCTGGTAGTACTTTTTGCGCAGCACGCACCGCGGCTCGTCCCGGCAGCCGTTGCACACCCAGAGCGCGCGAGCTTCTCGCAGGGCTGCTCGACGAACTGCCTGCAGACCCGGTTGCACAGCCGGCACAGGCAGCAGCGCCGGTTCCCGTCGTAGAGGCAGTGCGCGCAGAGCTTGCGCGCCTGGCACTGCATCCGGTGCGCGCACCGGTTCGTCACGCGCCCGAAGGCGCCCTTCTCGCTTTCCGTCAGCCGCGCGCGGATCTCCCGCACGACGGACTTGGTGGGCCGGCCCAGCTCCTTGGCGATCGCGTAGGGAGTCTTGCCGGCCTTGAGCCCCAGCTCGATCTCGAGCCGGTCCCGTTCGGTCAGTCGTGGTTTCTTCATGTCTTTCCTTTCTCTCGCCCGGCGTGATGTCCGGGTGCGCCCCCTTTCTGCCCGATGCGTTTGCAAAAGTAAATGCCCCCTCCCCTCGGGGAGGGCATCGATCCGCCCTCATTCCCCGTCCCGCCCCTTGTCAGACTCAATGCCCCCACGCCCCCTTCCGCCCCCTGTCAGAGTAAATGCCCCCAGGGTAGGGGCATTTCGGATTGCAAGCAACAGGGGGATAAGCCTGCTTGGCAAGGTGGTGGAATTTCCGGGGCGTTTGGGGTATTCTGCTGGGGCACGGGGCGGAAAAGGCCGCCCGGAAAACCGAAGAGACCCGAGATGAACATCCGCAAAGACGCCAAATACGCGATCGCGTGCCCGAGCAGCATGGGGCTCCGCATCACGCCCGAGGACCGCATGGCGGTCCACCATTCCAACCGTTTCTACATGCAGGCGACGAGCGCGGAGACGAACGTGCTGAACGTCGCGTCGTCCCTCGGGCGCGAATGCCTCGTCCTGACGCGGTTCGTCGAGGGCAGCCCGCTCGCCGCGTTCATCAAGGCGCAGCTCCGCGCCCGCAACATCGCATACGTTGGTCCGGACGTGCCGCAGGGCGGCCCGTGGGGCTACCGTCACCAGTTCAACGTCGCGGATTCCGGCTTCGGTCTCCGCGCGCCGCGCGTGTGGAACGATCGCGCCGGCGAAGTCGGGCGCACGCTCGATGCCGCGGACTACGACGCGGAGGAGATTTTCGGCCGCCTTGGGGTCGGCATCCTGCACCTTTCCGGCCTTATCGCCGCGATGAGCCCCCAGACGACGAAGACGTGCCTCGCCCTTGCCAGGGCCGCCAAGGCGCATGGTACGCCGGTCTCGTTTGATCTCAACTACCGCGCGACGTTTTGGAAGGGACGCGAGGAGGAACTCGCCGCGGCGTTCCGCGAGATCGCCTCCGCGGCGGACATCCTCGTCGGCAACGAGGAGGACTTCCAGCTCTGCCTCGGCGTGAAGGGGCCGGAAGCCGGCGGCAAGGACCTTTCCGCGAAGATCGAAAGCTTCAAGGGCATGATCGAAACCGTCGCGCGCCAGTTTCCGAACGCCCGCGTGTTCGCCACCACGCTGCGTCAGGTGGTCTCCGCCGGGCGCCACCTCTGGGGCGCCATTCTGCGCGGCGAGGACGGCGGCTGGTTCGTCGCCGAGCCGCGCGAGATCGACGTCCTGGACCGCATTGGCGGTGGCGACGGCTTCACGGGCGGGCTTCTGTACGGACTCCTGAACGGATGGGACGGCGAAAAATGCCTTCGTTTCGGATGGGCGTCCGGCGTGCTCGCGGCGTCATCCCTCAACGACTATGCCGAACCGGCCGACGAAAAGCAGGTGTTCGACGTCTGGGCCGGCAACGCGCGGGTGCAGCGCTAGCGCGCCGCTCCGCATTCGTCCACGGATCGAAAGGAACTCCGGGAGATGGATCCAGATTTCGACACGTCGTCGCCGTTTCCCGAAACGGCCGACATCGCCACTTCAAACGACGACTACGCGACGAGGTTTCGCGGCGCCACGGGCGCATGGATGCTCCGCGTGCAGGAAAAGGCCGTGCTGTCGCTTCTGCAGGGACTTCCGCAGGGCTCGACGATCCTCGACGTCGGCGGCGGGCACGGCCAGCTCGCGCGCCCGCTCGCCGAGGCCGGCTACAAGGTGACGGTGATCGGGTCGGCGCCGAGCTGCCGCCACCGCATCCGCGACCTCGTGGACGCGGGGAAGGTTTCGTTCGAGGTCGGTAACGTGGTGGACCTGCCGCACGACGCTGGCTCGTTCGACGCCGTCGTGGCGGTGCGCATGCTCACGCACTGCTCGGTCTGGCCGACGCTCGTCAAGGAGATGTGCCGCGTGTCGAGCGGCATCGTCGTGACGGACTATCCCACGAGCCAGAGCCTCAACGCGATCGCGCCGGCGCTCTTCAAGGCGAAGAAGAAGTTTGAGAAGAACACGCGCACCTGGACGCTTTTCAAGCACCGCGAGGTGCGCGACGCCTTCGCCGCTTCGGGTTACGTCATGACCGGGCGCGTGGGGCAGTTCTTCCTGCCGATGGTCGTGCATCGCGCACTCAAGTGCAGGCCGCTGTCGGCTTTTCTCGAAGGCGTCTGCCGCGCGCTGGGGCTCTCCCGCCTCTGGGGCACCCCCGTCGTCGGACGCTGGGAGAAACGGGCCTAGCGCGCAACCGTGTTCGATCTGGTTCAGGGCGTTCCCGCAGCCGCGCGGACCGCCGCCTGGGTGCCTTCGTAGAAGAACGCTCCCCAGCCGATCGTGAAGAGAAAGTCGCCGTAGAGCGCGTGTTCGACGCCGGAAAAGAGGAGTGAGCCGGTGCGGCGGTAGGTCGTGAGGAAGAAGAGTCCGCCGATGAACGTGAACACGCAGGCCCAGACGTTGCGGAAAACGACGTGCGCCCAGGCGAAGAAGGCTGCGCCGATGAGGAGCGAAGCGGCTCTCGAAAAACCGGCCGCATAGCGCTTTTCCCAGAGCGCGCGGTAGAGCACACCCTGCGGCAGCACGGAAACAATCGGATAGGCGATGCAGACGACGAGCCAAAAGCGCGGATTGCGGCGCGGAAACGACAGAATCCAATTCGGATGGTAGAGCGCGAGAAGCGAGGTCAAAAGCGCCGCGCAGAGGGCGAATCGGGAGAGCATCCGGATCCAGTCGCGCCCGGACACGCCGCGCAGACGCGTCGCCTCGCCCCGCGCAAGCAGTCCCGTGTGCCGGAGGTGGGCGAACGCGATGGCCGAGGCAATCAGGAGAGTCGGCACGACCCATGCGTTCATCCGGATTCCCCATTGCCGCTCGATCCACTGCGGCAGGAACGCCAGAATCGCCGGCAGCCCGACGTAGAGGAGTACGCTTTCGTGGAATCTGTTCATGGCTGTTTGTTCCTTTCGTTTCCGTTTTCCCGGCAAGTTCCGCGCCACTCTTCGCGCATTCGCCCCTGCATGCATCCGCGATGCCGCAGATCCTACCGCGCGGCTTCGGCGGAATCAAGCGCAATCTGCCCAATATTCGAGCCGGAAAGTTGCAGAATGTAATGGCGCACCCGTCCCGGGGTGCGCCATTACATTCTGCAACTTTCCTCAATCGCGCGCGCCGTTTTTGCGCTTGTTCCGCCGGACGCGGTATGGTAGAATCCGCGGCGTTCGCGTGCGACGAGGTGTGTCATGCCCATCATCTGCTTCTTCCGGGGAATCAGGATCTTCATCAACTGGGACGATCACAGCCCGCCCCATTTCCACGCCACCTATGGTGGCATGGAGATGGCCGTTCTGATCGAAAACGCGGAACCGATGGCCGGCGACCTTCCGCCCAGCCAGAAGAAGATGGTTCTCGCCTGGGCCGTCCTGCGGCGAGACGAACTGATGGACGATTGGCGTCTGGCGGAGTCGAAGCAGGCGCTGTTTCCGATCGATCCGATCCGGTAGGAGGGTTCCATGGTTCGCACGGAGGATTGGTATGCGCAAAACGGCTTCTCGCCGGATGCCGCACGCTATTTTGCGGGCGGCGTCCGGAAGATTGCATCCGTCGCGGCCGGGCCGGACTACACGCTTGTTCTCGTGTTCGACAACGGAGAGCGCCGCATTCTGGACTGCAAACCCGAATTCGGAACCGGTTCCCTTTTCAATGCGCTTCGGTCTCCTGCGGATTTCGCCCGCGTTTTTCTGGACGAGAACGGCAACGTCGCCTGGGACCTCGATCCTTCCATTGACAGTTCCGTCCACTGGGAGAACCGGATCGACATCTGCAGGGACGCCTGTTATCTGCGGAGCGTTCCCGCCGCCTCCGCGTCCTGTCCGGATGTCGCCATGCCTCCGCTCTCCGTCGCCGAACCCGCCCCTTCGCCCCACAACGTCTAATCCCCACTCCCCGACCCCTTCGGCCGCAAAGCGGCCACTGATTCCTGATCCCTCCCATGCCCTGCCGCCCCGCCACCGCTTCCGCCGTTCTGGCCGCGCCCGCCGCGGCCGCGCGGAAAGTTATTAACAGGGGGTAGAGGCCTCTAACTTTTCCGCCTTCCATCGCCACCCCGCCACGCGACGCTCCGCGCCGCGTGGCGGGGTGGGCGCGTTTTCCCGGCCGCCGATTGGGACCCGGGACCCTTGCGACCCGTGGGACGTGAAACCTGCGCCTTGCAGTCTCCAACCTTCAACCTCTCACCTCTAACCTCAAGACCCGTCAAGTAGGGAATCTCGAAATGAAAGCACAACTCAAATGCCCCCTCTTCGCCGCCCTTTTCTCGGCGGCCGTCTGCGCTCCGACGCAATCTTCCTTCCGCGACCTCGCCGCAGGCAAACGTTTCGCCGTAGGGGAGGCGCTTCTACCTCGTCTGGTTGAACGTCCGGATCTTTTCGAGCATGGCGGCGTTCCAGGCGGGGGAGCCGGGGAGCTGGCGGCGGCAGTTGCCGGACGGGGACGGGACGAAGGCGGTGCGACCGTCGGGCGAGAGTTCGACGGTGCCGCGGCCGCCCAATGAGAACGCGGCGTCGCCCTCCACGGCCTGGACGGCGGCGAGGGCGTCCCACATTCGCTGGCCGGTGTCGCAGTTGCACTGCAGGTAGACCTGTTTGATCGGGTGGCGGTCGGTCCGGCTTAGGTCGGAAACGACTAGCGCGGGCGGGTAGTCGATCGCGTCGCCGACCTCCGCGGGGGAGAAGACGATCTCCACGTCCCGCGGCCAGAGGCGGAAGAACGTCCGCGCCGACTCCGGGTCCATCGCAAAGTTGTATTCGGGCTCGGCGCCGTCCGCGAACGCGCCGCCCATCACGACCGCGCGCGCGACCTTGCGCCGGACGAGCTCCGCGCCGCCGAGGGGCGAGAGGCCGTCCGGCGGCGACTCCAGCAGCTGCGCGAGCGCGGTGAGGAAGCCGATCGAGCAGACCGTGACGCTTCCGTCCGGCGCGTCCGAGAGAAGTCGCCGGTAGAGCGCCGCGCCGTCGGGCCGGTCGCCGGGCGCGGTGCGGGGAAAGAGCGGGCGGCCGCCGGCGTCCGTCGCGTCCGCCACGCGCGCGTAGTCGATGAAGACCTGCGTGTCCGCCGGACCGCGGCGCACGAGACCGACGGGCAGCTCCGGGCGGCCGGCCCAGGCGTTCATCGCGTCGACAAAGGCCGCGTTCGCCTCGCCCGGGCGGTCGACCACGACGCCAAGCAGCCGGCACTTCCCGGCGTCCTCGTAGCGGTAGAGCATCTCGAGGGCGAAGAGGTCGTCGGTCGACGATCCGACGTCCGTGTCGAGGATCACGAGCGGCACGGCGCCGCCCGCCGCCGGCCCGGACTCGGGACGTGGCGCGGCGCAACCGGCGAGGAGCGCGGCGGCGAGACCGAGCGACAAAGGCAAGCGGGAGACGAAGGGCGTGGCGTGTTTCATGGGGGGGATTCTACGAAAATCGGCTAGGCGTGTCCACGAACCGTCGTTCGCGGAGCCCTCCGATAGAAATCCCCCGCCTTTGCCGGGAACTCTCGGTGAAGACGGGTCATGGCGCGTCCTTCCCACCACGGGTCCAGAGATAGAGGACGTAGACGCCCAGCATTTCGAGGACG
The DNA here is from genome assembly GCA_946534105.1 of uncultured Verrucomicrobiota bacterium. Classification (GTDB taxonomy): domain Bacteria; phylum Verrucomicrobiota; class Kiritimatiellia; order RFP12; family UBA3636; genus UBA3636. The sequence goes on along the minus strand of CAMNCG010000002.1, from coordinate 32,864 downwards.
CCGCCATGGCGCAGGGCGATGCCGCGCGTCGTGCGGGCCTGGTAGCTCAGCACCGTGATGCACAGCGCCACGAGGCCCACCGCCTGCGCGACGGGGTGTTCGGAGACGAGGCGGGCGATTTCGGAGAGGAGGGCGCTCATGGCCGCAGCGGAGTCACCCCTTCGAGGTGACGAGAGCGATGCCGGCGAGGCAGAGGGCGACGCCGAGGACCTGGCGCCAGCCGACGTGCTCGCCGAGGAAGAGCGCGCCGATCGCGAGCAGCGCGACGGCGAGGCCGGTGTAGGAGAGGATCGGGCCGACGCTGACGCTCCAGCCGGCGCGGTAGAGGTAGAGGAATCCGCCCTCGAGCCCGATGATCGCCAGACCGAGCAGGAGGTTCGCCCCGTTGAGCTCCTTCGCCTGCGCGACGAGGGAGCCGAGTCCCGTGCGCTCCGTCGCGAAATACAGCGCGAGCGCGCCGGCCGCGCCCACGAGGTAGGCGGCGACGAGCGCGGCGAACGGGTTCGCCGTCCGCGACGCGAACCTCGACGAGAGGTGGTAGCAGACGTTCGATCCGACGATCAGGAAGAGAGGCCAGTAGGAGGTGCCCATGGGAGGTTGGGGGAGCTTCGCGCGGGAGGCGGCTTCGCCGCGCCCGCGAGAAGCGGGTTGTGTGTCAGGTTTCGGGGGAGGAGATCACGGGAACTGACCGGCGGGCGCGCCTCAACGTCGACTAGGCGGAACTTCGTGAAGTTGTTCTGGAAGAGGAACCCCTCGCCGGCTTCTCCGCCAGTTTTGCGACCTCGAAAAAGGTCCGGCCCGACCTCGAAATCGGGACGCTGTTGATGACCATGGTTGTTTCCGATGCGGCGAGAAGATACGAAAATCATGGCAAAGAATCAAGCGATAAAAATCGCATGACAAAAACGCGCATGTCCCGACCGCGCGGGCGGTTCTGGCATCTTTTCCTCGTCGTGTGCAGAACGAGTGGCAGGTCTGGGTTGCGCATTCTACACATCTTTGGTCATGCGTCCGGCCGCGGAGCGTTCGACGGCCAGCAGTGTGCGCTTCGCGGCGAGGCCTCCGCCGTAGCCGCCAGGTCCGCCGGCCGCCACGACGCGGTGGCAGGGGACGAGGATTGAAATGGGGTTGCGCGCGTTGGCGCCCGCCACGGCGCGTGCGGCGGAGGGGTTGCCGACTCTCCGCGCGAGCTCGCCGTAGGTGATCGTTCCGCCGTAGGGGATGCGGCGCAGCTCGTCCCACACGCGCGCCTCGAACGGTGTGCCGGTGTAGCGCACGGGCAGGTCGAAGGCGCGCCGCCTACCTGCGAAGTATTCGCCGAGTTCCTCTCGCAGCCGCCGCAGCAGCGGCGAGTCGCCCTCCTCGAATGCCGCGTCGAGGGTCCTTTGCACGCGCCGCGCGTTCGCGCCCCGGCGCCGGCCCTCCGTCCAGTCGCAGAGTGCGACCTCGCCGCGGAAGTCGCCGAGCATCAATTCCCCGGCGGGGGAGGGGATGCGCCGGACGAGAACGACGTTCCCGCGGCAGGGTTCGCCGGGGCTCTTCATGGCATCCGCGCTCCGTGATCGCTCCGGTCCGCTCCGTCGAGCTTCGCCCGGAGCGTGTTGCGCGAGATGCCTAGGATCCGGGCCGCCTCCGATCCGTTCCGCCCGTGCCGCTCCCAGACGGCGCGCACATGGGCGCGCACGACTTCTTCGAGCGGAGCGTCCTCGCCCGCGCCGGGCGGCCGCGCGCTCTCCCGGGCCGACGCCCGGACGCCGCTTCGCGCCTTCTCCTCCGCGAGCAGCTCCGCGATCGTCCGGTCCTCGAAAATAGCCGCGCGCTCCAGGACGTTCGCGAGCTGCCGGACGTTCCCCGGCCAGTCCCACGCCGCCAGAAGCGCGACGTCCTCTTCTCCGATCGGCTTGCGTCTCGGCGCGAAGGATTTCCACAATTCCCGGACGAGCGGCCGGAAATCCTCCGTGCGGGCTCGCAGCGGCGGCACTTCCAGCGTGACGGCCGAGAGTCGCCAGAACAGGTCCTCTCGGAAGCGCCCCTCGCGCACGAGCGTCGCGAGATCGCGGTTCGTCGCCGCCACGACGCGGACGTCCACCTTGACCTCCCGCTCGCCCACCGGTTGGACGCGCCCCTCCTGCAGCACGCGCAGCAGCACTCCCTGGACTTCCGGCGTTAGCTCCGCGATTTCGTCGAGGAAGAGCGTCCCGCCGTCCGCCTCTCGGAAGAATCCGGCTCTTGCCTCCGTCGCGCCCGTGAATGCGCCCTTGGCGTGTCCGAAGAGCTGGCTTTCCAGCAGGTCCTTCGCCACTGTCGCGCAATTGAACGCCAGAAACGGCCCCCGCCGCCCGGACTGCACGTGGATCTGCTGCGCCACGGTCTCCTTTCCCACGCCGCTCTCGCCGGTGACGAGCACCCGCATCGCGCGGCTCCGCGCGACGCGCGTGATGTCCTTGCGCAGCCGCCGCATCGCCGGACTCGCCGTCTGCAGGCTCCGGTAGCCGAACTGGCGGAACGCCTCGACGAGACGTTTCGCCTCGGCGCCCCAACGCTCCGGCGCGACACCTCCTGCCAGATCTCGCGCGACCGATTCCAGTGGCGTCATGTCGCGGGTGTTCGCGAAGTTCCACGTTGCCGCCTCCACCCGCTCGGCCCACGCCTTTCCGCCCGCCGTCCGCGCCGGGTCGGCGTGCAGCGCCAGCAATGCCTCGCCGCCGCCGAGCACCTCCGCGACGGCGCCGGGAAGGTCTTCGGCTTCGCCCACGCGCGCCTCGAAGAGCGCCCGCACGCCCTCCGGAAGCTCCGGCGGAACCGGGAAGTCCGTCGCGCTGATCCAACGGATCTTCGTCCCGGCCGTCCGGAGCGCCCGGAACGCCTCGCCAAGCCGCGCCGGCTCGGCCGAAAGCCCCACGCCGAGGAGCAGCGCCTCGCGGAAGCCGTCGCCCGCCCGCTCCGACAGCACCTCCGGAAGCGCCTGCCGGCTCGCGAAGGCGAGATCCGCGCCCGGCCTCGCCCGCAGCGCGATCGCCGAAGCGAAGAGATACTCCCACAGGTCTCCGAGTCCCGAGACCACGAGCACCCGGCCGGACGCCCTTCGAGACGATTTTCGGTTTTCGTTCATTCGTTCGTTCCTTTCGTTTCCGCGTCCCAAGCAAGTTCCGCGCCACCCCTTGCGCGTTCGCCCCTGCATCCATCCGCAGGGCCGCACATCCTACCGCACGGCTCCTCCGGAATCAAGCGCAATTTGCTCAATATTCGCGCATCCGGTCAATTCCCGTGCAGCCGGACTCGATTTCACTTTCTGCCGCCGCGCGTTGAAAAAGCGCCCGGTTCTCCGTCCCGGACGGGCGTTTCGACTGCTCTGAGCCCGTCCGGAACCACGATCGCCCGGCTTGGCACGTCCCTTGCTTCTTCCGACTTGCAACCACGCAATCACCCAACCCCCAACCCCAAAACCATCCCGACGATGAACACCGCCCCCTCCATCCATCCAATCCATCCTACGCTCCAGTTCGAAGCCAGGCACGCGCTGCGCTTCCTCGACAATCTCCTCCGCACGCGGACGACTTCCGTGAGCGGCGGTTCCGACCTCTTCGGCGCCGTTGCCGTCTTCGCGTCCGGCCGCGACCTCAAGGCGGACTTCGCGTCCCTGACGGGGGCGATCGGCCCCTACGAATTCCGCTGGAACGGAGACACGCTCGAATGCACCACCGAATCCGGGCGAAGCGCCGTCAGGCACGGGACGTTCGAGGTCGACTTCGGCGCCGAACCCTGCACTTTTCTCGACGATCTCTGGTCCTGCCCGCAGCCCGAGGTCCGCGCGTGCGTCCGCGCCGCCGTTTCCCGCCTCGCGAAGGCAGTCGCGGGACTCGCTCCCGCGACGGACGGCGGAGTGGCCGCCCGGTGCGCGGCGCTCGCGCGCCGCTACCGCCTTTCGAGGCGGGAGATGGACGTCTTTCTGGTCGGGCTCTGCGAAACCCACGACCTGCTCGAATACGATCTGGACGGACGATGCTGCGGCGCGTCCAACCTCGTCCGTCTCGAAGAGGCCGCCGCGTATCTCGGCTGCGGCGTGGACGACCTTCTCCCGCTCGTCCGCAACGACGCGAAGCTCGTCGCCTGCGGCTTGCTGGACGACAATCTCACGCCCACCCGCAATGCGCTTGAATTCCTCGAAGGCCGCGTGGCGATTCCCGGAATCAAGGCGCGCGGTCTCGGGGCGGAAAACTCGCACGGCTCCGACGACGACCTCTTCGACGGCCTCGACCTTTTCGCCGGCTGACCGGGCGGGGAAACCGATGTCGATCCCCTTGCAAGCCGAAGGCCGCCCGGAGCCGGTTCGCCGTGCAAGTCCGATTTGTCCTTGCACGGCGGACCCGGGTTGTGGTAGAGTTCTCTCCGCCGGGTCAACCGCCCGGCGACACTCGATCCATGAGCGTTTCTTCCGAGGGAAAACGGCCAAACTTTCCGAATGCGAAGAAGCACGCCCGATGGTCTGCGCCCCTAGGGCGCGCCTTCGGCTTGCTTTCTTCGCCAGGCGCTTGGCCGTGCCTCCCTCGGAGAGACTCCCGGAGACGCGCCTCTTTCTTCTTCGTCTGCGGCAGGGGCGTCACACCCTGACAATCGGAGACAAACGGAAATGAACACCAATGTCGTTGACCAACCCGCCAAGGCGGATGAAGATCGGCTCCACATGGGCGCTTACGCCGACGCGCTTGTGGAGTTCATCCAAAACGCCCAGTCGCCCCTCACCATCGCCCTCCAGGGCGAGTGGGGCAGCGGCAAGACATCCCTCATGAACGCGCTCAAAGCCCGGCTCGTTGATGCTGGCGAAGCCCCCTATCTCGGCGTATGGATCAACACATGGCAATACGCCCTGATGTCGAACCCGGATGAAGCGATCCTCAACATCCTCTCCGGCATCATCGGACAGGTATCCTCCATCGCCAAGACCAGCGACGAGGAGAGAACCAGACTGCTCTGCAGAATCGCCCGCGTGGGCGGCGGGGTCGTGTCGGACATCTTCAAGAAGTATAGCGGTGTCGATCTCGAAAAGAACGTAAAGGAGTGGAGTGCCAACGGCAACGATGTGACGAAGTCAGGCGTCGAGGATCTCAAGGACAAACTCGCCAAGTTGGTCAATGACGCATTGCAGAAGGCGCCGGGCAAGCACGGCTTTCTCTTCTTCATCGACGACCTCGACCGCATCGACCCGCCCGTGGCCGTCCAGATTCTCGAATTGCTGAAGAACATCTTCGACATCCCGCACTGCATCTTCGTCCTCGCCATTGACTACGGCGTCGTCGTGAAGGGCCTCAAGCCGAAGTTCGGCGAAATGACGGCGGCCAACGAGCGCGAGTTCCGCTCCTTCTTCGACAAGATCATCCAGCTTCCCTTCTCCATGCCCGTCGCCAACTACACGATTGACGATTTCCTGATGGGCTCGCTCGTTGAGATTGGCTATCTCGACGCGAAGGAGAAGGGCGATAAGTCGCTCTGCGAAGCGATCACCGCCTACGCGCTTGATTCCGTCGGAACGAACCCGCGCTCGCTCAAGCGCCTCATCAACTACCTCTCTCTCATCAAACTGGTCATCGCCCGGACAACGGACAAGCAGGACGACGCCGATTTCGCGAAGTGGAAGGATGTTCTGTTCGCGCTCGTGAGCCTCCAGATTCAGTACCCGAAGGTCTATGACGCGCTTCTCGCCGAGCCGAACTTTCCAAACTGGGGCGAAGCCTTCGCGCAACGGGAAGACCTCCCGGCACTCGCGACAGGTGAGGCGGAGAAGCTCAAGGCGATGACCGAATTCGACGAGCCATGGGAGCAGATGCTGTTCCGTTTCTGCAGTCGTGACACGTTCCTCAAAGCGCGTGCGCTGAACATCTCGCGTATCCTGAACCGCATAAAGACACGCGTTGCGGCGGCGAACCAGAATGAAACCGTCGGCGAAACGGTTGAATGGCTCATGCGCCTCTCGGCCGTCACGAACGTCAAGAGCGAACCCGCTCAGGCGGCGACGCCGGAGAACTTCAGCAAATCGCAATACCTGAAAGACCTTCGCGACAAAACACTTGGCATGAAAGGGCTGAAAAAGGGTTTCGGGGCGGATTTCGACGGAGCCGGCGCCATCACATCGGAGCAGTCGAAGGTCGTGAGCAATCTGGCGGCCACGTTTTGGATGTCTCCGCTCTCCGGAATTGCCGAGAACCGGAATTACCTTGGCCTTCTGACCTTCCGCGTCTTCCACGATGGTTCCTCGTTCCAGCTCAAAATCTGGGGCGAATTTTGGGGGAACACGCCGAAGGAGCGCTTTCGCATCGATTTCGCAGCTTCGGACATCCAGACCGACCTTGCGGCGGCGGAAGCCGCCTACTGCGCCGCATGGGCTCCTTTCGCCGTCAGCGCCGCCGTTGACAAGAACATCGGGCATCGTCCGGAGAACATCTGGTGGAACATCACGGTTCCCTTCAAGGACCACGACGAACTCGTTTCCGACGCCTTTTCAGAAAAGCTTCGCGGCAGCCTGGCCGCCGTGGCGAACGCCTTCGCCTCGCTGCTCAAGTACCGCGTTCCGGTCAACCCGTAACCCACAACCCCAACCAAGGAGAACCACCATGAGCGAACTGTGCAAATACTGCGGACGAGAATACCGTGATGCACGGTCATTACTGATTAATTCTTGCTCTGCCAACCCCAATGGTCGCAACCACGAATTGTTTGAAGGCGACAAGAACGGCCCCTTTCTCTGCGTCCACTGTGGACGGGCATATCGTGATCTGCGCTCGCTGGTGATCAATTCCTGCTCCAGCAATCCCAATGGGAGAAATCATGAGCCGTTCGAGGGCAATCCCAATGGGCCTTTTGTTTGCAAGTTCTGCGGACGTGAGTACAGAGACCTGCGGTCGCTTGTAATCAATTCCTGTTCGCGCAACCCCGAGCGCGGCGGGCACCACAGCCCCACGCGGTAGTCGCTACCAACTGAAAGGGCCTGGGAAATGGACAAGAACGTCTGGAAGGTCGGTTCCCGCTGGGGGAACATGGGGGAGAGCGTCCTGGACCTCTTCTTCGACTATGGATGCGTGTTCTTCGGAAACGCGTACGGCGGGAATCGAGGCGACTGGAACGCCGTGGAACGCGGCGACCTGTTCATCGTCTCCGACGGGAGCGTCCCTGTCGCGATCGGCGAGGCCCTTGGCAAGTTCACGGAATGGGAGGCCGCCGGTATTCCGTTCCGCAATCGAGATGCCGACGAGTTCCTGGTGGACGCCGACGCTGTCGTCTGCCGCTCTCGCCTCGTCCTCCTTGGCGAGCGCGAGCGCGGCGAGTATTGGGGCATCGATTCCCGGCGCGCCTTCTGCCGCGCCGCACTCGCCGCCGAAAAAGTCCAGAAGTGGTGGGGCGAAAACGGCCGGACCGACGGACCCGGGCCGTTTGCCATTTCGACGCGGGTGGTTTCGCTTTGCGACGAGTCCGATCCGGGGCGGCTGTTCCATCCGGGCGCGAAGTACCATGTTCCCATCTTCCAGCGTCCGTATTCGTGGGGCGAGCCGCAAATCCGGCGTCTGCTGGAGGATCTGCACCAGGCCCTTTCCTGCAAGGACCCGGTCTTCCTCGGGACCATGCAGCTCTCGCAGCCGATTCCGCTCAATCCGGACGGAAGCATCCGCTCCTACGACGTGATCGACGGCCAGCAGCGCATGACAACGCTTTTGCTCCTGCTCTCCATTCTTGAGAGGTTCGGCTGCGATTCCGGAACGGGGTGGACGCTCGACTACGCGAAGCGGAACTTCCGGACGTCCGTCAACAAGCGGGCCGCGCAGAACGATTTGGACGAGGCACTGGACGGCCTGGCGCTGATGGAGCTGAATCCGGCCGTCGGCGACGAGACCTCTGCGCTCCGGTCCAATCCGTACTTCGCCAATGCGCGGATCATCGTTTCCCTTCTCCGCGAATTGGCCTCGCGAGACGATGGCGGGGACGATGCCGCCCCCGTTCCGGACGAGGCGCTTGCGGACTACATGGGCCGGATGCGGGCCTTTCTGGAAAAAAGCGTCCGTATCGTGATCATCGAAACCCGCGCGGGGCTGTCGAAGACGCTTGAGATTTTCGACACGATCAATTCGTCGGGGCTTGACCTCGGCAGCGAGGATTTGTTCAAGGTCCGCTTCTACGAATACCGGCAGAGAATGGGCGACGGCGAGGATGCCTTTGACCGCATCTCTGAGATTTACGAGCGTGTCGCCGAATACAACCGCCACCCCTGCAACGGGACGACGCTTCCGATGTCGGCGGTTCTCGCGACATACCAGCGCGAGTTGGTCGCTAAGTACGACATGAACGCCGCGACCTTCTCCATGTCGCAGGAGCGCTTCTTCTGCGAACTGTTCGACACGCTTCTCGACGTGCACGCATGGGACGACTTCAAGGCGTTCAAGGGCGTCCTTGCCATTGAGGATCTGGCCGCCGTTGCAGACGCCCATGTCACCTATCTTGAGGCCTGCGCACGGGATGCCGACCTCCGGATTTTCCAACGCCTGTTCTGGGAAACACGCTACGGTTACGCAGCCGACTTCCCCGTGCTCGCCCTCCTCGCCGGCGTTTCGGCGGCGGGAGCCATCCGCCCGTTCACGGAGGGCCTGGTGAAGGCCCTTGTCCCGCCGAGCCTCTACTATGCGAAGCACGTGTATCAGGGCCGTGCGCTTCTCCTCGACCTGCTGAAGGCCATGTGGAGCGGCGAGTTCGGTTCAGGGGCTTCCGTCATGGAATGGTGCGCGAAGCGCTGGACATTCGGCGGGCAAAACCTGGCGCAGCTGTTCCGGGTGTCCCTTGACAATCCGGTTGCGTGGAACGTCAAGTGGAAGAACCTCCTCTGCCGCCTTGTCGAATACCGCGCCTCGGGCGAAAAAGACGACGCCCTGTTCCGGCGGCTGTTCGAGACGGGCTTCGACATCGAGCATGTCCAGTCGTTTACCGACGAAAAGGACTTCGAACAGGTCTGGCGCGAATGGGGCGACGAACTCAACAGGATCGGCAACCTCGCCATGCTGGAAAGCGGCCTCAACAGGAGCATCCGCAATCAGCGGACAAAAAAGCCGGTAGCCTACGCTGCAAGCGAATACCGCTCCATCCGCGATCTCGGCGCCAAGGTCGCGGCATGGACGAAGGACGACGCCATCGCCCGGCGAAAGGCAATTGCGGAAGATCTCGAAAACTGGCTCTGGGGAAACTAGCGTTTCAGTCGTGACATGAGAATCGACGCCGCATCGCTGCCACTTCTCGTCTCACGCGTCCACGCGGGCCGCGTGGTCGTCTTCGACACGGAGACGACGGGCGGGACGGCGTGCGACGAGATCTGCCAGATCGCCGCCGCGGAATACGTCGGCGGGGCGCTGTCACGGACGCTGGCCCTCTACGTCCGCCCGACCTGCCCTGTGAATCCGTGGGCGGAGGCGGTGCACGGTCTGTCCGACGACTTCCTCCGCGAGCACGGCATCGCTCCGGAGGAGGCGATGCGGCGGTTCTTCGAATTTGTCGGCGATGGAGCGCTCCTCGTCGCCCACAACGCGGTTTTCGACCTGCGGATGCTCCGCCAGGAGTGCGCCAAATTCGACCTCTGCTATGCGTGCGACGGCATCGACACGTGCGACACGCTCGCGCTCTCCCGCCGCCTCCGCCCCGACCTTCCCGACCACAAGCTCGCGACGCTCGTCGACGCGCTCGCCGTGGACGGCGTCAACAGCCACGACGCCCTCGACGACGCCCTCGCCTGCGCGGGCGCGCTGTTCAAACTGCTGGAGCCCCAACCATGATTCGAATCGCCCAAGCCGACATCACGACCCTTTCCGTCGACGCCATCGTCAACGCCGCCAACCAGCGCATGTTCGGGGGCGGCGGGGTGGACGGCGCGATCCACCGCGCCGCCGGCCCCGAGCTTTTCGAAGCCTGCCTCAAGGTCCCGGAAGTCCGGTCGGGCGTCCGCTGCCCGACCGGCGAAGCGCGCATCACGCCCGGCTTCAAGCTCCCCGCGAAGTTCGTCATCCACACCGTTGGCCCCGTCTACCGCGACGGCCGCCACGGCGAGCCCGAGCTCCTCGCCGCCTGCTACCGCAACTCCCTCGCCCTCGCGGCGGAGAACGGCTGCAAATCCATCGCCTTCCCCTGCATCTCCACCGGCGTCTACGGCTATCCCATCGAAGACGCCGCGAGAATCTCGGTCGACACCATGCGGGCTTTCCTTTCGGGGCGGGACTCCGCCCGCCCCGAAATGGAAGTGATCTTCTGCTGCTTCTCGGAGCGGGACAAGCAGGTGTACGACAACCTGATGAAAACGGAATCTCCATGAATAAACCAAACATCAAGGAAATTGCATAACCTTGCAAAGAAAGGACAATCAGAATGAACGTTGACTTGATCAAAGAACTGTACAAGTATTACTGGGACAATCGCGACCAGGACCAGTGGTGGTACAACGAGTACCAGAAGACTGTGGCCAGAGTTATCGAGCGGCGTGCGACATTGGCTCAAACTCCTCTTTCTGCAACCTCCGACAAAGACCTGCTGGAGTGGCTCATTCAGGAGAACAGCGAATCCGGAAATGGGATTTCCAACACGGGTATGGCCATGCTCAGCCACCGGAATTACGAGAGGATTGTTGCCGACGGAGACTTCCTCGCTGCGGCCACGGATTACATGAAGGCGCCGACCCAACAAGGTTATGAGAGATTGGTTTCCGCCGGTTGTCAAGTCATAGACGCCATCAATGCTGAGCCCGCCCAGGCAGGGGAAGAGAAGACAACGGCAAGAAAGCCCTACCTACGGTTTAACCGGTTCGCCAGCGCTTGCAACCCGGACCTTTCGGTGGTCGTCGACAATGGAAGATTCGATTCTCTGTACAAGACATTGATTAACTGTGAAATCATCGACAGTCCGACCGAAGGGCAAAATAAGGATTGGCACTCGAGAAATCTGCATTTGACGGAGCAGTTGAAAGCGGCGCTGCAGTTTGATCCGGGGGAAAGAATCGAGGTCGACAATGCCCGCCGCAATATCTTCGTATGGCACCTCCACGAGTGCTTCTGTTCTCCATTCCAGTTGAAAAAGCAGGTTGTCAAATACGGGCCTCCGGGCACCGGGAAGACCTTTATTTCAAGACGGGAAATGCAAATCGCATTTCTTGTGTGGAAGGCAATGAGCAGCTGCCGAAAGGGAGAGGATTTCAATTCCCATTATCTCCAGCTTCAATTCCATCCTTCGTTCGGCTACGAGGATTTCATTGAAGGTCTTCGCCCAGTCCAGATCAAAGGCAAAGGCTCCAAAGACCCAGAGGTGACAAGGACCGAACTTCGCTTGAAAAACGGAAAGTTCAAGGAATTCTGCCGAAAGGCGGGGAGATGGGAAATCGACCTCGCGGAACTTGGCATTCATCCAGAAGGCAACGTGAATCGTTCCTATCTTGACGAACCCGTCGAAAAACTGATGTCGGACGACTCGGCAAAGGAAAAGCTCCTGGCGAAAACAGACAACAACGATCACTATTGGAAGGTCGTTTTCGACGCAGGGGAACGATTCCCCAAATGCAAACTGTCCGCCATGCTGCCGCCCTATTTCGTGCTGATCGACGAAATCAACCGAGCCGAGCTTTCCCGCACCTTCGGCGAATTGATGTTCTGCCTTGAATACAGGGGAGCCCAAGGCGCCGTGAGCACGCAGTACGCCGAACTCAACGAGGAGGACGACGCGATGCTTCGCTTGAAGGATGGCGAGGCACTGTTTTTCGTCCCGACAAATGTCTATATCATCGGCACGATGAACACGATTGACAGAAGCGTGGAGAGCTTCGATTTCGCGTTGCGCCGTAGGTTCGCATGGCAGCATGTCGAACCCAATGCCAATGTGTTGACCAATTACCTGGCCCAGCACCAGAATTGGATTCAGGAGGATGCCCGCCAAAAGCTTGTGGATAATTGGAGCAAGCTGAACGAGGCCATCAAGAACCATCCGTCGCTTGGCTCGGACTATCGCATCGGCCATGCCTACCTGATGGGATTGAAATATGACGGAGCCCAGCTCGAATGGAAGGTTAAGAATCTTCGACAGGCAATCTGGGATGACGCGCTACGGCCACTTCTCGAAGAGTACCTCAGGGGTTCGTTCAACAAGGAGTCCGAGAATCCCGTGGATCAGTTCGCCAAGACATTCGGCGTAGATTGACATGCCCAAGCCGATAAACTTCAAGCTCGTCGACAATCACGAGTATGTCTTTTCTCCAGAAGGGGAAAACGACCTCGTCGATACCAGGACGGATGGACGGCAGCCCCTTTCCATTTGGGGAGGAGTCAAGGTATGGAAGAGTCCATCGACATGGGCGTCGTTGTCCTCGGATGTCCGCGAGGGAATCGAGAAAGGAAAGGGCGGCGGAGTCCACGTTCTCCGCGAAGATTGCTATTCGCATGACACCCAAGACCCCTTCTTGTCGGTGGTGGTTCGGCGTGACGGCGGTTTTTCCCTATCGACGGGCAACTTGATAGGAAGCGTTTCGTGCCGTCTGGGCGACGGCTCGCTTGCTGGAACCGTGACGATAGGATCCCGGTTCGGCGATTCTTTCCTGCGGCACATCGTTGCGGACGCGGACGGCTTTGCCAGTCTACGCGATCAAGGAGGAACGTCTCAGTCAAGCGAAGGATACGATTGGCTGCTTGGGTATTACTGGAATGTCAAAATGCTCCATGCATTCCGACTCGGAATGCCGAAATGCTACCGCCAGAAGACCGAATCTCTTGCAGGTGTTCGAGGAAATGTCGATGTCATCGACTACTATGGTTATCCGCAAAGAGGCCGCGCCCGATGCACATACCGGGAGCTGAGTTACGACAATCCCGCCGCGGAATTGTTCGCGACCGCGTGGGATGTATTGAGCCGTAGACCGTCCACAAGTGTATTTTGCTCTAGGACGGCCCCGATTTGCCAGTCATTCATGCAGGCGACCGGGGAAAAGGCCAGTAAACGAAAGAACCTTCTCAATGTTGAGCATTTCAAAAATGCGTTTTACGCGGACTATAACGAGTTGATCGACCTTTCCAAGGCGATTCTGAGGGATTTCGGAAGCGATTTTTCAGTCAAGGAAAAGGCTGACGCCATTTTGTTTGATGTTTCGATGCTCTACGAATACTTTCTCCGAAAACGCTTTGTCCGAAGGGGAATCAAGCTTGTTCGCAAAGAGCACGATTATTTCCGAATACCAACATGCCCGCTTGTCGGTCGGTATTCGCGACAACTCATGCCCGATCTTGTTTTCGATCTGGGCGACCATGTTGCCGTGTTTGACGCCAAATACAAGTATTACGATGAAAAGCATGGTGTGTCGCGGGAGGATGCATTCCAACTTCACACATACATAGGGCAATATGGAAACGCAAGACGAATCAGCGCCTGCGGATTCATCTATCCCATTTCTGAATCGCGCTGGCGCCGCCTTCGAAATGAAACTGACATCCAGCGTGTCGTTCTCTCCGAGCCACTCCATCAACAGGGATATCCAATGCGGTTCAATGTCGCCTTCCTTGTTGTTCCCGACTCTGACGTGAAGGAGGGGGAGAAAACGCTTTCTGACGATGATTTCGGCCGCCAGTTCCTGCCATGGGTGACCCGATTGGTTGATCAGCTTTTCGAAGTTATTTCTTCCAAGTGAGCTGTCGCACTGTGATAACATGGAACAGGCAGATGATCATTGTTTTCCATTGAAAATGCTCCGGCGAACCTCATTGCCCATCTTGACGCGATGACACACTGTTTTCACGGTGTCCTAATGGTGACTTGCGCAATAGTTCACCGGCCGCTTGAAATCTGAACAATTCAAGGCCGGAAACGCTCGTTTCCGGCCCTTTTGCGTGTTGGCATGGCGGGTGCTTCCGGGTGGGGGGAACCCACCAAACCGAAAGGAATCCATGCAAACACCAACCGAACAACCTCCATCACCGAATCCCGAAACGCCGCCGGCGAGGCGGCAGCGGACGGGACAGATCTTCGTCATTGCCGAAGGGGCCTTCTGCGCGGCGCTCGCTCTGGCCGGGGCGTTTCTCCTACACGGTCCGGACGGGCCGGTCGATCCGGCCGCCCTCCAAATGCGCGGTTTTTGAGCAGATGATCAACAATTGATACAATAGCGGGGCCGGAACCGCCAGTTTCCGGCCCATTATTCGCCTTGGCACGGAGGTCGCAATTGGGAATCTGCGCGATTCACAGCACCCCTCCATGAAAACCTCCGATGCCCGACTTCCGGATATGCCACTTGACATCCGCCCTTTCCTCCATGACATTGAGTCCAGTCCCGACGAGCGTAGCATAGAGCGTGCGTTAAAGCCGGCCTTGCGTAGATTGCCGGAAGGGGAACGGCTCTCGTTTTTCGCCCACGCAATCACGTCGCCTTTGCCGCATGCGGCAAAGGCGGCGCTGTGGCGCGTCGTCCGCTATTCGCATTTCTGGTGGAACGTGGACGCGCTACTGCAGGGGGATGTCATGGAAAACCCCGTTGTCCAACGGGCATTCGCGGATGCTGTGGCCATGCGCCGGTGGAAGATCCGACAATGGCTTCCCGGATGGGAAGATTTGCTGCCAACCCTATCCGGACACGAACTCGACGGCATCGTTCCCGTTCCCGAACCAGTGGGGATTTTAAACCGGCAATATCTGATTGCGTTCTTGGTGCGCGTCAAGGACGACGTTCTCGCCAGTATTCTGCGGAAAAGATTCGATGTTCCTGACATACGCGACTTCATCGACGTTCGTGGAAACGGAATTTTGTGGTATCTGACCTATCGGGACGACCAGAATGGGGAGGGGGGCTTCGCCTGTCCAAAGACGGCGCGCGTCCTTGTAGACATGGGCGCCGATCCCTACCGGACGAACGAACTCGGGCTGTGCTGGAATGATGTGGCGCGGCATTTTGTGAGATGATTTTTTTTGACCAGTTGCATAAATTCTGAACAGGTCTGGGCCGGAAACGATGCGTTTCCGGCCCGTTTTCCTGTTGGCATGGGGATTGCGATGAGCGGTTGCGGCGGTGAATCCGCCGGCACAACTCGGAAACAGAGAACCCCCAAACAGAGAACTCCACGACATGGAAACGAAAACCTCCCTGCATCCCATCCATCCCACACTCCAGTTCGAAGCGAAGCACGCGCTCCGCTTCTTGGACAACCTGCTCAAGACCCGCACGACCGCCGTGAGCGGCGGCCGGGACCGTTCGGCAGTATGGCCAGTTTTCAAGCGTCTTCCTTTCGGCGGAAACCGTCGCAACCGTTCTGGGGGCAGATGAAAACACTTGAATCCAAAACGATCCGGCCCACGACCGGACTCGGCTGGGTGACGCTTTCCGGAAGGAACTGGGCCGAACTGCTCGCCGCGCAGCCGCGATTCGCCGATCGGTGCGACAAGTGGGGCGAGATGGACGGAGTGTGCTGGGCCTGGCTTCTCGGGAGGCAGCCGCAGTTCGCCGGCCGGTGCAACTGGTCGAGGCTCGCCCGCAACGACTGGATGTCTCTTTTACGTGAGGACCTTCGTTTCGCGGACCGATGCGACTGGTCGAAGATCTCCGGAGAGAACTGGTGCTGCCTTCTGATGGATTCTCCGCAGTTGACCGACCGATGCGACTGGAGAAAGACGGAACGAAGCGGGCTCGGACGCCTACTGTCGGCGCTGATGCGCAAGGAAAGCAAGTTCGCGCGACAGACGATCGCGTGCTCGGCATTCGATGTGGAGCGGGTCGTTTCGTTCCTGCCGCAGTTCGCCGACCGACTGAACTTCCGGAACCGGTTCGATGCGTCCAACTGGGCGAATGTCCTGTGCAGGCAGCCGCAGTTTGCCGACCGATGCGACAAGTGGACGGAACTGTCCGCGCAGGACTGGCACTTCCTGCTCCAAAAACAGCCGCAGTTCGCCGGCCGGTGCGACAAGTGGGAAGAATTCGACCGCCGGCAATGGGCGTGGATGCTGGCCCGGCAACCGGAACTGGCGGATCGATGCGGCCTCTGGAGCGAATTCGGCGGTTCCGAATGGACGCTCCTTCTTTCGCACCAGCCGCAGTTCGCCGACCGATGCGACTGGGAAAAGATCGGAAAGGAGGATTGGCGCGCATTGCTGGCCTGGCAGCCGCAGTTCGTGGACCGATGCGACGCACGAACGCTCAGTCGCCACGACTGGGCGAACGTGATCGCAGGGCGACCGGAGTTCGCCGCCCGATGCGATTGGCGGAAGCTGAATGGCAACGACTGGACGACCATCCTCAAGGCGCAGCCCCAGTTCGCCTGCGATTGTGACCGGGCCGGGCAGTTCGCGATTGTTTCCGGAGCAGCACCGTGATAGGATGTTCCGCATGATGACCTTTCTATCCGATCGGGCGATCTACGAGCGCGTGATCCGCGACGCCGTGCCGAGGGCGGCGCGGCGGGTGTGGATCGCCACGGCGGACATCAAGGACCTCTATGTCGAGACGGCGCCGGGGTCGGACCGGATGGTGCCGTTCGTGAAGGTGCTCGCCGACCTGATCGGGCGCGGGGTGGAGGTGCGGCTCGTCCATGCGAAGGAGCCTGGGCCGAACTGGCGCGAGGACTTCGACCGCTATCCCGGTCTCTGGTCCGGGATGGAACGAGTTCTTTGTCCGCGCGTCCACTTCAAGTGCATCATCGTCGACGGCGTGAAGGCGTATTTCGGATCGGCGAACCTCACGGGCGCGGGGATGGGCGCCAAGAGCGCAAGAAATCGCAACTTCGAGAACGGCGTCCTCACCGACGAGCCGACCATTGTCGGGCCGCTTGCCGAACAGTTCGATGCTGTCTGGCGGGGAGCCTTCTGCCGCGATTGCGGGCGACGCGCGTTCTGCGGCGACTGCCCGTTGGACTAGCGGCGCGCGCGGCGGTCGCGGGCGATGGCCAGGAGGATCGAGGCTTCGCTGAAGAGCTCGCAGGCGGTTCCTGGGAGGGAGCCGGAGAGGGCGTCGTAGGCGAGCCAGAGGAGGCTGACGAGGAGCAGCAGGAGCCGGGCGCGGCGGACGCGGGGCGTCCAGAGCGCGTAGCAGCCGATGCACTGTGCGGTCGCGGAGAGCAGAAGCCGCGGTCCCTCGCCCTGCGAGAGCCCGGCGAACGCGGCGGCGCCGACGCAGAGCGCGCTGAAAAGCCACGGCCAGAACGGACGCGAAGCCCACGCGCGGGCGCCGCGCTGCGAGTAGACCGCGCCGCGGGCGAGCCCAAGGGCGTTGAGCAGGCCGCCAGTCCATGCGCCCAGAAGCAGCAGATGCGTCGTCCAGAAGAAGTTGCCGGCCGCCTGTCGCAGGGCGATCCCGCGCGTCGTGCGGGCCTGGTAGCTCAGCACCGTGACGCCGAGCGCCACGAAGCCCACCGCCTGCGCGACGGGGTTCTCGGACACGAGATGGGTCATGCTCCGGTCAGAACTTCGAGCGGTTGACGAAGTAGACCGCCCCGACGAGGCAGAGAAAGGCCCAGAGGTAGTCGAGGCGGGGCTTTTCGCCGAGGACGAGCCAGGCGAAGGGGACGAAGACGAGGAGCGTGATGACCTCCTGGGCGACCTTGAGCTGCGCCACCGAGAGTCCCGCGGCGGCGCCGAGGCGGTTGGCGGGGACCATGATCATGTATTCGAAGAGCGCGATGCCCCAGCTCATGAGCACGATGAGCAGCAGCGGCTTGTTTTCCGCGGCGCCACTGCGCAGATGCCAATACCACGCGGTCGTCATGAAGACGTTGCCGACGACCATCATCGAGAGAGGGAGGAGTACTTTCATGTCTTCGGTTTCCAGAAGCGGAAGATTTCGGCGAGGAGGGCATCGTAGTCGGCCGTCGTGAAGGTGTCGTCCCCGGCGAGGAGGATGGTCATCGCGACGGTGCCGAAGGTCTTGCCGACGCCGGTCTCGCGGAAGCCGTTGCGCCGGTAGAAGGCGGCGCGGCGTCGGCGTTGCTCCGGGTTCGGGGCGCCGGGCTGCCCGGGGTCCTCCATGTCGAGGACGGCGGAGCGCCCCGCGTAGCGCGCGAGGAGCGCCGAGAGGATGCGCTGGCCGATGCCGCGCCCGCGCTTTTCGGGCGGAACGGCGAAATACCAGAACCACGAGAGGCGTGGCCGGGGGTAGACGATCGTGAGCCCGAGCAGATCTTCCCCTTCGCGGTAGACCGTGAATTCGAGCGGCATCGCCTTCACGAGACGCAGCAGGTCGTCCCACGGGATGCGTTCCTCGTCGGGAAAGGACTCCTCGTAGAGTGCGCGGACGGCGGGGTCGGCGGCGGATTCTTGTGTCAAGAGTTGTTCGGTCATGTCGTGGTGATGGGGAGGGGGAGAAGGGAGCTTACGGGAGGTGTTCGGGTCACCCCGGGGAGACCGCTGGCAGGTTCGGGCTCACGTGACCGGAGTGGAGCGGTCGAGGCCTTTCCGGAGGGTGGCGAGGAGTACGGTCGCGAACGGCGGCGAGGGGCGGAGGAGCGAAACGGAGCCGTCCGGCTCGGCGCGAACGAATCCGGAGCGCAGAAGCGTGCCGAAATGGAGGGCGAAGACGGGGGCGCAAAGGCGGGAGCGGGCGGCGAGATCCTGCTGTGGGAGACCGGGGGTGCGGACGAGGTCCTCGAGCAGGGCGAGGCGGCGGAAATGCGAAAACGCGCGGATGGACGGCAGCGTCCGCTCGATCCAGTCGCGAGGAAGGTCCGGCTTCCGGACGTAGCGGACGAACGACTTCTGGACGGCGGCCGCGACCGGAAGCGAGCGGTCGGTCCCCGGGCCGTAGAAGACGCGGCCGTCCCGGCGGTCCACGGCGAGAAGCCCGCGGGCGTTGAGCATGCGGAGATAGCCGCTTGCGGTGGACCGCGCCAGTCCGGCGTTCTCCGCAAGCCGTGAAACATCTGTCGTTCCTCCCGATGCCACCGCCGCCCGGAGTAGCGCCAACCGTTCCGGGTTTGCAAGTGCCCGCGCCGTCCGCCACAACGTCGGACTTAGACTGTTTTCTGGTTCGCGTTCCATATTGCCGCATTCTACCGCAAGCGCGGGTTGAAGGCAATATACTTTTCGCGAAAAGTATAGCAATGGTTGGTCGGTTCTAATAACGACAGTGTAAACATCACGAAACCCTTGCATCAATACGACCTTCTATGTCTTATACAATTCGCGAAAAGTATAGACAAGTGGAATCATATTCCATGGGCAGTCCTCCCTCGGACTCGAAGTTTCGGCCGATGGGGTAGTCGGGGATCGGAAGTGGGTTTCAGTATGTTTTCAGCCGTTTTCGGCAGGATTCTAGCAGATGCGGGGGGCAAAGGGGTCAGATTACGAGCGTGGCGGGAAGGAAGGCGGGGGCGTACTGCTCATTGAGGTAGGAGACGTTGCGGCAGAGGGAGGAGCCGAGGCGGACGGGGGTGTGGTCGCCGGTGTGGATGTGGCCGCAGAAGAGGTGGCGGGGTTGGGCGCGGAGGACGGCTTCGGCGAGTTCGGCCGAGCCGCAATGGTCGCGGCGGCCTTCCACCATGTCGATGCGGCTGCGCGGGATTCGCGGCGGGGAATGGGCGAGCAGAACGTCGATCCCTTCGGGGATCTTCGCGTATTTTTCGCGGAGGTCGCCGGGCGGGAGCATGAACGCCCAGTCGAAGAAGATCGGCGACCACGGCGTTCCCCAGAAGCGGACGCCGTCCAGTTCGCAGCCGCCGTCGATCAGGACGCGGACGTGCGGACCGAATCCCCAGTTGGAGGCCGCGCCGGCGGGATCAAAGAGGAACCAGTCGTGGTTTCCCGGGACGAGGATTACGGGTTTCCTCTGCGCGTTGATCCACGCGAAGGAGTGCATCGCTCGGCTCTGGATGTCGCCGCAGATGCAGATGATGTCGGCCTTGTCGACAATCGCCTGCGCGGCGGGCGAGGGGATGTAACCGTGGAGATCGGAGAGAACGGCAAGTTTCATGGCGCGTGTCGCGCGGTTGTGGACCTTGCGGGTTCGTTTCGGTTTTATTCAGCGACGGAACCTGCGGGAAGCGCGGCGGGCGGCGCGTCGCTCGGAACGGGGCGGACGGCGGGGCGAGGAGGAGGCGCCGCCGGGCTCCTCTTCGGCGACGACGACCGGCGCCGCCGGTACGAGTTTTCCGTCGAACAACCAGCGCGGGGTGGACAGGACGGCGGGATTCGGGATTCCGCTGCGGACGGCGGCCGCGCCGCGCCCGCGCGGAGCAGGCTTGGGCTAGGGGGTCAGATGGGTGGCGTGCTTGGTCATGTCGGAATCTAGGTGGCCGGGTGGGACGGGAACTCCCAGCGGCCGGTCTTGCGGGAGCCGACGCGGCGAAGGCCAGACTTGGTTTTGAGGGAGGAAACGATGCGCTCGGCCTGGCGTCCGGTGACGCCCAGCCGAGCGCCGAGTTTCGGGGCGGATAGTGTCGGATCGGCAACGAGAAGGTCCTTCGCGCGTTGCTCTTGTGGGGAGAGTTTTATCCCGACATTTATCCCGACATTTATCCCGACATGATTTGTGACATCCGGCTTGTTCACACCGCTTGCGGGCGGTGCGACCAAGCCGAGCACCCATTCCTTCTTCGTGAGATTGACGGTGCGGAGTTTTCCGGCGAAGGGGAACACGCCCGCGAAGATACGGCGGTGGAGGCCGATGTAGTACTCGGGCGAGAGGCGGAACGCGGGCTCGGCGAGGATGGCGTTGATGTTCGTCGAAGTGTGGTCCGCCTCTCCGTGAGCCTCGGGATCGGCCCCGGGTGGTTTCTCCTCGTAGTATTGTCGGACAATGCGTCGGGCGTCCTCGGCGGATATTTCTCCTTCGATGTTGCGCCGGGCGGTCTTGACGAGATACGGCGAGACCTCGAGGCCGTCGACCTTCTGCAGCCCGATCGCGACGCGCCAGTTCTCCGCGCGCTCGCGGCGGCCGGGTTCCTTGGCAACGAGATACTCGGAGAGCGGCGACGGCGCGGCCGCGGGCGGCACGGATGCGCCGGCGGGGGAAGGGCGATGGAGGGAGGATAGGGGGAGCACGGTGAGGAGTGAAGAGTGAAGAGTGAAGGGTTGGGGCGGGCGGCGGCTCGCCGCTCCCGCGCGGATGAGCCGGGTTGTTACGAGTCGGATTCCGGTGGGGAGGCCGCGAAAGCCGCGGCGGCGGCCAGGCGGGCTTCGACACGTTCCGCGTTCTTGATGCAGTCGCGCGCGCGGTTCTTGTTGCGGTAAATGCCTCGCCCGGTTTCATAGCAGGACGCCAGTTCCCGCCAAACGGCCGCCGAGCCGTTCCTTTCGGCCGACTCGCGGACGAGGCGGAATCCTTCGCGCAACTGCTTCGGCGTGGCGTCCGGGAGCGAGAGCAGTCGTCTGCCTTCTTCCAGCGCCGGATCGGGACCGTTGTTGAGGACGGAGAATGCGTTGATCCACGCATTGCGGAGTTTCCGGTTCTCCTCCTCGACTTCGCTGGATCTGCGTCCGGAAAAGTCGTTATCGATCTGGTTGATGCGCGCCATGGCGGCGTCGCACCGGCGTGCGGAAACGGAATGGTCCGCAACCCGTCCGAATTTCCGCCAATCGTCCATCCGGTTCGCCAGTTCGATGGCGTCGTCCATGTCCGGGGCGGCGGCTTCCGCTCCTTGCAGCACCAGTTCCAGTCCGCGTTTGTGACAGGAAAGGATGTCCTCGTCCGTTCCGTCCTGCGAGTCGAGGAGTTTGAAGCCGGCGTGGAAGCTGGAGTGCGAATCACCCGCTTCCGCGCCTTTGAGCGCGCATTCGAGGGCAAAGCCGGGATCCCGATTTCCCGACGGAGTCCCGATTCCTTCCTCCGCAGCCCAGAAGAGGCCGTTCCATCCGGATGGGCAGCCGTTTTCGACGGCGTTCCGGAAACAGGACACGGCGAAATCCTTCAAGTCGTCGAATCTGGGCAACAGGGAACGGTCCGGCTCGATCTTCTCCAGTTCGGAGTAGGAGCCGTCGACGAGAATCCAGTCGAGGGCCTGCCGTCCAAGCGCGTCCCATGCGGCGGCGATGCCGGCGTCTGCGGCTTCCCGCAGGAGCAGCCATCCCCGCAAGCGCGCCCGCGCCGGAACCATGTAGGCGCTGACGAGCAGTCTTCCGGCGGATGCCTTGGCCGCGACGTCCCCTTCGGCGACGGCGCGGAAGAGCCCGCGCAGGATTACCGGGAGATCGCGGCATTCGTCGGCGTCGGAGTGGAGATAGCGCACCGAACGGTCGGCAAGTTCGACCAGCGCGGCGCGATCTCCCGCTTCTGCACGGTGCGCGAGTTCGGCCAGCGGAACGGGATCCGGAGGAAGACGCGGGGCATTCGCCAGAAAGATTTCGTCGGATACGTCTTTCCCGTCGAGGATTTCTTCGTCGTCGTTCCGGTCCAGTCCAGGAAAACCGCGGAAGAAAGGCATTTCATTCCGTTCGGGAGGATCGTAACAGTCCGATTCCGGTCGGAAGGGGATTTTTGCGAGGTCGCGTGATATGGACGCGAGATCGGGCTCCCTATCGCGGAGCCACGCCTCGGCATCCGCACGGCTTCCGATTTCAAATTCCTCGGGAATTCGGTCCCAGTGGCCGTCCGCCATCGATTTGCGGACATCGTCCGCAATCCCATCGACATATCCGTACTGCGACGAATCCTCGACGGCCATGAGCCCGGACGCCGAGAGGCAGGCTGGCTTGTCTCCTTCCGCATCCTCGCGTCGCACGAGTACGACTTCGTTTTCGTCCCCGCCGTCATAGACGTAGAGCAGCCGCGAGCCGATTTCGGGAAAGAGTCGCTCCAGCGGATCGGCGAACGAAACGCCTCGTGATTCGGTGTTGTCCACTGGATTTCCGGAACAAAAGACGGTTGGTGACCTTTTGAACCAGAAAGCATGATCGTTTTCCCAGCCAAACGCCTTCTGCAGGGCGCGGTGGAGCGGCCGTGCCGTCCAGAGGGGGGGGATGACGATGGTTCGTTCGCTTTTGAACGTGCGGCACTTGCATTCAAGGACGATTTGTTTCATTGCATGAAAACGAGGAAGGACTGGATGTCGGGAGAGGTGGGAGGTGTGAGGTCGTGCGGGCGCAGCGGCGGCGCGCCCGCGAGGCGGGTCGTGGGTCAGGGGGTGGTGGGCGTGACGGGAGCGGAGAGGTCGATTTCGACATGGACCTTGCGGGTTTTCATCGGTTTCATTCAGCGACGAGGTCTGCGGGCGGCGCGGCGGGCGGCGCGGCCGCGCCCGTGGGGGAAGGGCGATGGATGGAGGAGCGGGGGTTCACGGTGAGAGTGACTAGTGCATGCGGGGCGGCTTCGCCGCGCTCGAGGGGCGGAAGGGGCTTGAACTTGTCGGGCATTTTGATCTTCGTCAGTCGCGGACTTCCCAGGATCCACGCGTCCCGCCTTTACGAAGAATGTGCCCGGAAGTCCGAAGCCTCACAAAGACGCGCTCGATCGTTCGGGTCGTCACTTTGGCTCGTTTTGCAATCTTCGCCGCCGACATCTTGGCGTCGCCGCGCAGACATTCAAGGACTAGATGTTCAAGGTCAGTTTCGCCGGAAACACGATTACCGACATTACCGACAGAATTACCGACATTGCCGACAGGATTGCCGCCACCACCGGCATCTGCAAGCCCGTTGGTTCTTTCGATTGCGGCCTCGCGAGGCCCGTTCAGGTTCGGCAACGTGACCGTAAAACTGCCGACGGAGGAGTAAAATGCCGGTCGGACGCCCAATGGATTGCGGGCCATTTTGCCCGTATATGCTGCGACGATCTTCTTGAATCCGCTTCCCTCCCGCTCCATGTAATCGAGCCTGTCGAACACGTCTGCGAGAATGCCGTTCCGCCTGTCGGACGCAATGTTCATGATGTCCAAATCCTGGACAAGCGAACCATCCGGCATGCCTCCGGGCGAAGTCACTTCAATGCGGTCGTCGAAAATATCGATGTGAACTTCGCTGCCCGACATCGTGTAGTCCCGGTGGATGAGCGCATTGACGACAGCTTCGGTCACGGCCCGCTCGGGATAATCGGGGAAGTTGTCTCGTTCGGTCGGACGCTTGATCCAACCTCTGTTCGTCTGGGTGCGGATGAAGCTTTCCGCCAGATCCAGCAGTTCGAGAAGGTTTCCGTGCTCCTTGCGGCTGGCCGCGGAATCCGCCGATTTGTCAAGGCCAAGCCACCTCGTGCAGAAAAGGCGGGATTGCGGAATCGGACAGTCATCCGTCAACAGGGCTCCCGCATTCGTCAAAACGCCGGATTTTGTGGCCAGTCCGAAAGAGACGAAATCCGCCGCCGTGACCGTTTTGTGGATTCTCTCGTCGAAACGGTATCGAAGGCGTTTGAACGTGAAATCCCGGACGCGCAATTTGTTGACGGTCTCGACGGAATCCCACGAAAGGTGCATTTTGTGGAAGAGAAACTGCGTGAGGGCGAAACCTGTCAGCAATTGTTTTGTCGATCCTGTCCGATAATGGTACTCGCCATGGTATGCCACGGGAAAGTCGCTTTCCGGGACATCGATTCGGACAATGTCCTTTTGCCGCTTTCTTACAAGTGAAACGTCCACCACGAGCCCCATCGTGTCCTTGATTTTGTTCGGAACGTCCTCCATCAGCTTCTTGGCGTTTGCGACGCCGACGATGCTCCTGTCGTCGTCGATGCCGATCCAAATCGTTCCGCCCTTCGCGTTGGCGAAGCCGCAGACCCAACGCAGGTACTCGTCGTGCCAGCTTCGCTTGTATTCGACATTGTGCGATTCAGACTTCTTCATGTTAAGAATCCTTTGGGCGAATCGTCGCCACGCCCGCGCGGAGGGGAGGGGCTAGGGGTGGGGAATTTCGGTTGCCTGGCGTAGTGGGCGCTGACCGAGAGCCGGACTTCAGAGAAAGGCACCGGCGCTTCCGCGGGCGGTGCGGCCGCGCCGGCGGGGGAAGGGCGATGGAGGGAGGAGCGGGGGGACACGGTGAGGAGTGAATGCGGGCGGCGGCTCGCCGCTCCCGCGCGGAGCAGGCTAGTGGGTTATGTGGCGGGGTGGGAGGACGCACGGACGAGCTTGTCGAAGTCGGAGTCGATGCGCTGGGTGCGGTTGAAGATCTCGTATTCGCCGAGGGCGCGGTCTTCGGCGTCGACGCGCGCGACCTTGCCGCGCGCGTTGTCGGGAAGAACCTGGTAGCGGCGGAAGGCGATGAACTCGTTGACGCTCTTCGTGGCCCAGATGCGGAATTGCGTCGCGCGACGGGAATTCACCCGGTAGCCGACGGCGATGATGGCGTCGAGGTTGTAGTGCTTGAGCGTGCGGGAGACCTTGCGTTTTCCCTCTTGTCGAACTACTAAGAAATCCTTAGCAGTTGCCGATTCGTCGAGTTCTCCGTCGCCGAATATGTTCTTCAGGTGCTGGATGACGTTTTCGGGCGAACAGTCAAACAGGACGGCCATCGCGACTTGCGTGAGCCACAGGGTTTCGTCTTGGACAAGCGCAGAGACGCGGACGGTGCCGTCCTCGGTCCGGTAGAGGGCGACGGGCGTTTCGGAAGGAGTGTGGGAAGGCGGTTTCATGGAGGGCGCTTTGTCGCGGGCGCGGCTGCGCCGCGCCCGCGAGGTGCGGGTTAGTGGATTATGTGGCGGGGGTGGGGCGGGAACTCCCAGCGGCCGGTCTTGCGCGAGCCGACGCGGCGAAGGCCCATCTTGGTTTTGAGGGAGTCGAGGATGCGTTGGATCTGGCGGGAACTCAATCCCGATTCCACGGACAGTTCCGCACGTGTCGTTGTCGGTGTTTTCCGTAGAATCGCCGCAATCTTCCGTTCGATGTCCGTCAGTTGTATTGTGTCGTTTATTGTGACATTTATTGTGACATCCGGCTTGGTTGCGCCGATCGGCGCAACCAAGCCTAACTCCGCGGCGCGGATATGGAGATAGCGGTTCTTGAGTTCGTTCCTTTCGCCGAGGAGGATGTTGCGGAAGAAGGCCTCGAGGGGAGCGGTGGTGCGTTCGATGCCATGCGCAAGGTCTTCGTAGTTGGCGCGGACGAGCGCGTTGCGGAAGAACCAGGCGTGTTCGGCGAAGGGCTCGTTGGAGACGTTCTTGAAGCGGAGTTCGCGGAGGTACTTGGCGGCGAAGACGGCGGCGGTGCGGGTGTTGCCTTCGCGGAAGGGATGGATCTGCCAGAGCCCGGAGACGAACGCGGCGAAGTGGGCGACGAGCGCGGCCTTGTCGCGCGCTGGATAGCGATACTCTCGCTCGTTCCGGAAGTCCCAGTCGAGCGAGGCGGCGATTTCGGTGAAGGGCGTGTAGTGGACGGTCTCGCCGTCGAGCACCCATTCCTTCTTCGTGAGGTTGACGGTGCGGAGTTTCCCGGCGAAGGGGAACACGCCCGCGAAGATGCGGCGGTGGAGGCCGAGGTAGTATTCGGGGGAGAGGCGGAACGCGGGCTCGGCGAGGATGGCGTTGATGTTCGTCGAAGTGTGGTCCGCCTCTCCGTGAGCCTCGGGATCGGCCCCGGGTGGTTTCTCCTCGTAGTATTGTCGGACAATGCGTCGGGCGTCCTCGGCGGATATTTCTCCTTCGATGTTGCGCCGGGCGGTCTTGACGAGATACGGCGAGACCTCGAGGCCGTCGACCTTCTGCAGCCCGATCGCGACGCGCCAGTTCTCCGCGCGCTCGCGGCGGCCGGGCTCCTTGGCAACGAGATACTCGGAGAGCGGGGACGGCGCGGCCGCGGGCGGCGCGGATGCGCTGGCGGGGGAAGGGCGATGGAGGGAGGAGCGGGGGGACACGGTGAGGAGGGCGCGCGGGCGGCGGCTGCGCCGCGCCCGCGCGAAGAGGGGTATTGGTGTTTAGGGGAGAATCATGGAAGGGACGCAGGGAATGGAAATGATCAGCATTTATCCAAAGACAAGGTAGTCACATGTCAAACTATCATGATCGTCACCCCGAGTGTCATCTTTTATTGAAACGATTTTCGTGATGGCGTACCTGTCCTTTTCATTTTTCCAAACAATTGCGTCGCCAATTCGCGGAGTCCTGACCCTAGAAGAAAAATCGCCATCGATAGTGTGTATACGCTCGATCTCTCCGGCGTTCTTCAGAAGAGCTATTGCGACAATGCCCTTGCCGTCCTTGTATGCATGAATAGACGTGTTACTTGCTTTTGACCAACGGGTTCGAAACATCGCATCGCCCTCTCCAATGGCGTATTCTCCATTGTTATTCGAATAGTCGAACGTAAAGGTCCCTCTTGCTTCTGGCGAACAGTAAGAGTTTCCTTTAGATTCAAGAATTTTCGATAACGCCACTCCCCGGGATGATGTGACAGTCGTTGAATTATACCCTGTAACCAATTTCTTGCCGAACCAAGCTAAGTGGAACGGATCGCAAAATGCTTCTTGTCCATCTGGGTCGTGATGTGGTCCGCGAGTGGAAACATAAATGCGACGATCGAGAGCTTTGGTGTCGATATAGCGCCTCTTTTGCGGATCAATCGCATCATAAAAACGCTGACATTCGTGTTGTGCCCACAATCCTTCTTCACCGGGCAGTCGCGAACTTCGAGTTGTTTTTACATGCTGCATTAGGCACAGGCGATGTTCTGGTTTGTACTGAATATAGTCTAGCAGATAGTCCCACCAAAGTTGGTCTGAGGCTCCCAATGACAATCCAAACAATATTACAGTATCGCTTTCGTCAATCATATCTTTCGCCATCGGTTCCAATCCGAATCGCGCCAAGCGATCAACTTCCGGCTTGACGAGCATCGCTTTTGAGTCGCTGGAAAGGTCCTCATCTTCCACTTGTGCTACCGTATTGACGCCAAACAATCTTGATTGTCCTACAGATAATGCTCCGTGAACATGGCAAATGTCGTTTATTTGAACATGAACATTTCCCCATTTTGGAAGAACAATCGTTCCAGATGGAGGCAGCAATTTGTCAATTGTTTCAGTATAATTGAAATTAACTATATTGACCTTTAGGTTGTTGAATCGGGTCAATCGTCGCAGTTCGTTTCGTGTTGGATAATCTCCTAACACTAGATAATACGAACACAATCCAGAACAGAAAGAACGTTGAAGTTCTTCACTTGGCGAAACGAATCGTTTTTCTTCCTTTTGCAAGTATTCCGAAAGAGCTGTGTTGAAATCCTGCAGACAATCCGAAACGACGGAAAAGGACTCTGTTCCTAGTGAAGAAAAGCGAAGTTTTCCAAAAGCAAGTTCAGCGTCTCCCCAAAGACTTATGTCGCTTGATATTGTCTGCTTCAGTTTTTCGACAACCTTTGTCTTTGATGGTTGCTTCAGATATGTAGAGAGAAAGTCTTTGTAACTGGTGTTCAGCCCCAGTCCGATGTCAAAGCCATTCCCAATGAGGAATGTAATGACTGCGCGGTCTTTCTGGTTGTTGTTCTTTCCGGATTCGATAATCATGCCAATCTCCTATTTAGGTAGTGGCTTGTGGAGTTACTTTTGATTCCCTTTTGGCAAAATCTGGGATTGGCGGAAATTCATTTGTTTCTTGCTCAAAGGCAATTCTTTCGACCATTGTGTTCAAATTCGACAACGGTTTTGAATCAAGTGGCGTTTGATTGATTACGGATTTGATTTCCTTCACAAGTTCGTATCGGATTTTGGTGATTAGCTTGTAGTAATAGCTGGTACCAAATTTATCGAACAAATCAATGTCTTCGGGAAACAATTGAGAAAGAGTTTTCTTGACGTCGTCTGTCTTGACAAGGGAATGTGTCGAATCAAGTCCAAGCTCTCTAAGTTGAAGTTGGAAAAGAGATAAAAGCGTTTTCCCGAATACAAACAATTTCCAAATCTTATCTGAAACAAATAGCTCTGCTTCTGACACTTCTTGGAAAATTGAGTCTTTCATCCAATTGTCAGGAAGCAATTGTGAAATAGTATTGGAAAACGCTTTTAATCCTGGAGAAGGTGGATTATTTCGTTTGATTTCGGCCAAATCATTGAGTGATTCTCCCCATTTAAGAATTCCTGAAGAGGAATACACTTTATGAAAAGCGCGAAAAACGAGTAAATGTTCTTTGACAAGAGTCCTGTGATGTTCGATTTGGAGTCCAACACTGGCATCCATGATAGCTGTGCGAACAGAATTCATAGCATCTGTTTGTCGTTGAAGATTTGATTGAAGTTGTTGAAGTTTTTTGTCGGCTGGACGGATCCAGAAAAAGCATACAATACCTCCGCCAATCACGATAAGAATTTGAAGAATGATTTCCATGATTGTGGTTGCCAAGATGTTTGAGACGCAAAGTTCGTTATTTCGTCTTTAGCAAAATGGTCGTGCGAGAGACTTGATCTACGATGGTTTTCGAATCGGTGCCGGGCTTAGTGGTGTGTCTTGTAGTATGGGATGCCATTGATTTGAACAAGAGTGGTAACGTCGTTTAATGAATGCTTGATTTGTGGTGGCTCGGCGTTTTCTATCAGGCCTCACTTCCGAAGATGAACATCACACAACTTCGACGACTCCCCATCTGGTTCGATATCGGCGGGGAATTGACCATTGCGTTAGAGACTCACCTACTGAAATTGTGGCAGAACTTTTATATAACGGAATGGATCGGAGAATTCTGCCTAGAGCATTTTCGATATCATCAAAGTACTTTTCAAAATCAGGAAATGAGTATATGCGAAATTCAACTGTTTTTACCTCGTCCTTTAGCGTTATCGTGCTGAAAGAATCAATTGTGGTGCTTATCCGAATGCAAGGATCTCCCGTCCCGTCGGCATACTGGTGTGCGTGGAGATCGAATTTCGAAATTTCACGAAAATCAAAATACCTGGGTTCTTTTCTCCTTGGTGACAATCGGACGATCATTGAAACGACTACGACAGTAAGCCATATTACGGGAATGAAAAAGAAGAAGATTCTGGAATCGGCTTCAAGGAAAATGCATGATAGCAATGTGTATCCCATAATGAGAAATTCAAACGGGAAATCGTTAAAGTAATACAGGAAAACTAGAACAAATGGAGTTCGCGTGATGTTCATGAAAAACGACCTTGAAATTTGAAGTGTTGTATCTTATCTCGATTCTCTCAAGTCTTGTTTAACGTAGTAGTGGTTTCTGGGGCTTTTCTGTTTTCGGCAAAGAAGTAAAGGATATCGGGACGGAATAGAGGCCAGTCAGTTTTCCGCTACGGTTTTCATTGCTTACTTGCCCGTTACTTAACATCCATATGCAAATCGTCAAAGCCTCCTTGGAACTGAATGTCTTTGATCATCGAAGTTAGAATGCTTCTACTTGTTGGTCTGGTGCAGAATGGATCGACAATTGGTGCCAATATAATGTTAGGCAAGCCTATCCAAGTTGTTCTTTCGTAAAGCGCCGCAGAATTCCAAGAGCAACCGGCATGATCCAAGTTCATTGTGTAAGATGCATTGTAACCCCACCTTGGGATAGGGCAAAGTCCAATTGTCAGAGCAAATGCTCCGAAATACTCCATGATATCATATTCACGCTCCGAAATAATGACACTTAAGATGTAATCCGATTCTACGGATTCTTTTCCGGTTGAAATCCGACTGAATAATTGTGTTTCATGAAAAATGTTGGCGAGTTTTTTTGCCAATGTCTGCGGAATGTCTGAATTGACAACCTCCGTGAAGGGTTCTCGTGTAACGGCTATTGATAGAGTAGGTTTGTTGGTCGCGCAAACGTGACGATCGAGAATGCTGGTTGATTCAGCATTGGACATAGGCATTAATACCCTTGTCGAATAACAACCACTAGCGAAGAATGCTACGAAGAGAGAAAAAAAGAATCGTTTCATGGTCTGGTCCTTACTTGTTTATTACGAGATAATAGGCTTTATGTTCAAAAATCGGAGTCGAAACGTGAACTTGGTAATGGTATGGTGTGTATGTAGTTGTCGTTGAGGTTGCCGAGCCACTTCCGTACGTTGCTTGCGAGTAATTGACACTACCATAATTGTACGGAGAATATATGTTTCCGTATGTATTTGCCTGTCCCGAAAAGGATGTGACTGTTGTTGATGTTCCTACATCATATCCTGTTCGCATTTCATCGTGCTCATAGGTATAGAGGTATTGTCGAAAAAGGATTATGTGCGTAGCTCCGATACTTTTTGCGACATCTACTGCGTCGAATTCTGACTGCTGACTGTTGGAAAAAAAGGAGTGACCGACAATTGTGAATCCATTTGTGCCAGACCATTCTTCAATAGTCATCTTTTGGAGTCGCTGTGACGGGATTACCGTTATGTTTCCAGAAAATTTACCTAATCCGAATCCATAATCTGTCAAAGATTCGCGATACCGATTCGGGCTAGCACACCCTAAACAGAGCAAGACCGTCGTTGAAACAAAAAGAAGCGCAATGAAATGCAACTTCTCGAGAGTGTTTTGTGTTGACATGTTCCACTTGGTCATTATGTTTGGTATGGTTTTGACATAGTCTACGGCGAGTCGTGGCGGGAATTATATCTTTTTTTGATTATTTGCGGAGCGAGGGGCGGGGGCTTTCGGGTTTCGGAGCCCGACCATCAGGACTTGTGCTTGCGGCGGTGGGCGGGGGACACGGCGGGAAGGGAGGATTCGATTTCGGCGATGGAGGGAAGGTCGGAGGCGATTTCGGACGGAAGGCTGTCGCTGATCCGGTATTCGGACACGCCGACGGGCATAAAGCCCTGCCCGAGTTCGAGAAGGAATCTTTCGACGTTCGCCAAGAGCGCGTCCTTGAGCTCCTTTTCGCGGTAGCGGGGCGTGAGGGCGATGAAGTCGAAGGAGTAGGGGTCCTTCGTGACTTCCTGCGCCAGGTCGCTTTCGCTTTCCGGAAGACGGGACGCGAAATTCGTGAGCGCCTTGCCCTGCCGCTCGTGCAATTTCGTGTCGAGGAAGTTCAGAAGAACCGGAATTTTCCCCACAGGTTGTGGGGCAATTCGGACAGACGATTTCCCCACAACCTGTGGGGTCGGTAGAAACGGCGAATACAATTCGAAAAAGCACCTCATGTAGATGAGGTTGTTCTCCGAGAAGCAATTCGCGTCGGGCATCGCCTTGCGGAGGTCCGAACTGAGCCGCTTGAGGAAGCCGCTGCCCCAGGGCTGGTCCTTCTCCATTCGAACGATGTCTGCGCCGAGGGAGAAGTAGAACCGCAGCATTTCAGAGTTGACGGCGATGGCGGCCTTGATCTGGCTTTGCCGGTAGCGGCGGGAAAGCGCTTGAAGCCAATCGGCGTAGCCGGAGGCCGGGATGGCCGAAGCGGCGGGTTGCTTGGACGTGCGTTTCATCTCTCGGTCGGATTGTTGCGGCGCGCGCACCGCGCCAGGCGGGCCCGCGAGGCCACGAGGGTCTCGCGGCGGGGCGGCGCTACGCGTCGATGTTGGCCATGAGCGCGTTGGACTCGATCCAGTTGCGGCGGGGGGCCACTTCGTCGCCCATGAGGAGCGAGAAGGTCTTGTCCGCGTCGACGGCCGAGTCGAGGGAGACCTTGAGCATCTTGCGCTTGGCCGGGTCCATCGTCGTGTCGTAGAGCTGGTCCCAGTCCATTTCGCCGAGGCCCTTGTAGCGCTGGATCGTGAGGCCCTTGCGGCCGCGCGCGCGCACCTGCTCCAGCAGGTCCATCAGCGACTCGACCGGCGTCGCGTTGCCCTTGGTGTCCGTGATGGTGCCGATCGAGGCGCCCTCCGCGCCCCAGAAGGCCGAGGCCGGGAGATGGTAGAGCTCGGCGAGGGTGTCCATGTTGCGGCGCAGCGTGCCGGCCTGCAGGATCTCGGTGCAGGTGAAGTTGGGGTTCTCCGGCTCGTCGAGCGATTCCAGCGCCGCCGCGAACGCGGCGTGCGGCCCGCTGCCGATGCGGTGGGCGATTACGGTGATTTCACGGTCATCCTTGCGCGAGACGAGCAGCGCGACCAGGCCAGCC
>CAMNCG010000001.1 GCA_946534105.1 uncultured Verrucomicrobiota bacterium | reverse complement strand
GGCGGGCGCCGCTACGAGCGGGGCTTCGCGCGGCGCGTCGGGGTGGCGGAGAGCGGGTCTTCGGGCCAGTAGTGGCGGGGATAGCGGCCGCGCATTTCCTTGCGCACGAGCGCGTATCCTCCGCGCCAGAACGACGTGATGTCCGACGTCGTCTGGACGGGCCGCATGGCGGGCGAGAGCAGCTGCAGGAGCACCGGCACGCGGCCGCCGGCGACGCGCGGGGTCTCGGTCATGCCGAAGCATTCCTGGAGCCGGACGGACGCCACCGGGGCGTTCCCGGAGTAGTCCACGGCGACGTGCGTGCCGGTCGGCACGACGATCGCGGCCGGCGCGAGGGCGTCGAGCCGGCGGGCGAGCGCGCCGAGCGAGTCGCGCAGCGCGGACGCGAGGTCGGCCTTGGCGGCCTGGGCGAGCGAATGCAGGCCGAACAGGCGCGGCCCGAGCCACGATTCGAGATCGCGCGCGAGGGCTTCGTCCGACCAGTCCGGAAAGCCCTCGTCCGGCGCGGCGCTTCGGGCGAAGGCGACGCGCTCGCGGAGGCGCGCGGCGGCGTCGGTCCATCCGAGCCGGGAAATCCCCGCCGCGCGGATCCCCGCGCAGAGCGCGGCGAGCACGGCCTCGGGGTCGGGGTCGGGAAGCGGCGTTTCGCGGACCGGCACGGCGCCGAGGGAGGTGCGCGTCACGGCGTCCACGCGTTCGGTCCGGGCGTTCCATTCGAGGATCCGGGCGGTTTCGAACCGGTCCGAAAAGAGGCGTTCCACGTCCTCGCCGCGGAGCGGGGCGGCGAGGCGGATCGCGCCGTCGGCCTCCGCTCCGTCGATTTCCGCGACGACGATCCACTCGCTGCGCGCGAGGCCGTCGCCGGGCGCGAGGCAGGCGCCGCGCCCGCCGACCATGCGGTACCGGCCTTCGCTCTTCGCGAGGGCGCGGCGGCGCGCGACGCGGTCGGGGTAGGCGAGGGCGAGGATTTCGCCGGTCGGGACGGCGCGCTCCGGCGCGCCGCCCGGCGCCGGGGCGGGGCTGGCGCCGCGGCCGGAAGCCGATCGCGCGATCGAACGCGCGAGTTCGCGGATGCGGGCGCGGAGCGGCGGCGGCACGGGGCCTCCGCCCTCCTGGAGGTCTCGCACGAGGTGTTCGGCGTTGGAAGACGGCCTCGCCGAAGACGGGAGGTTTTCGGAAAGCGCGGCGGCGAGGAGGCAGGCTTCCGAAAACGCCGCGTCCCCGAGCGCCCTCGCTCCGAGGACCATGCGCGCGAGGCGCGGGTGGACCCCGAGGGCGGCCATTTCGCGGCCGAGCGGCGTCACGGCGCCGTCGCGCCCGAGGGCGCCGAGCGCGGCGAGCGTTTCGCGCGCGGCGCGCCAGGAATCGGCGGGCGGGAGGGTCGGCCACGGCAGGCCGCCGGGCGCCGACACGCCCCAGTCGGCGCAGGCGAGGGCGACCGGCGCGAGGTCGGCGTCGAGGATTTCGGGGGGGGAGGAGGAGGCGAGCCGGCGGTCCGTTCCTTCGTCCCAGAGCCGCAGGCACCAGCCCGGGCCGAGACGGCCGGCGCGGCCGGTGCGCTGGTCGGCGCGGTCCCGGGAGACGCGGACCGTTTCGAGATGGCTCATGCCGGTGTCGGGCGAAAAGCGCGAGACCCGGGCCCAGCCGGAATCGACGACGCATCCGACGCCGTCGATGGTGAGCGACGACTCGGCGATCGAGGTCGCGAGGACGACCTTCCGCCGCCCGGGCGGGGCCGGCGCGAGCGCGGCGTCCTGCTCCGCGCGCGGCAGCGCGGCGAAAAGCGGGCGCAGGTCGACGTCGCGCGGCAGGGAGCCGCTCTCCGAGAGGACCGAGACGCAGGTCCGGATTTCGCCCTCGCCGGGGAGGAACGCGAGCACCGAGCCGGCGCGGGCGGCGAGGGCCCGGCGGACGCCGAGCGCCGTCTTGCGGGCGATCGACGGCTCCTGCGGGAACGCCGCGAACTCCGTTTCGACCGGGTAGAGACGGCCGCCGGCGCGGAGGGCGGCCGTGCCGGGACCGAGCTTCGCCGCGACGGCCGATTCGTCGATCGTCGCGGACATCACGAGAATCCGCAGGTCGGGCCGGAGGCCGCGGCGGGCGTCGAGCGCGAGCGCGAGCCCGAAGTCCGCCTGGAGCGAACGTTCGTGGAATTCGTCGAACACGACGAGGGCGACGCCGCGGAGCTCCGGGTCGGAAAGGACCATCCGCGCGAGCATGCCCTCCGTGAGGACGAGGACGCGCGTCGCCGCCGAGGACCGGCCCTCGAGCCGCATCCGGTAGCCGACGAGACCGCCCGGCGCGTCTCCGGCGAGGTCCGACATCCGCCACGCGGCGGCGCGCGCCGCGACGCGGCGCGGCTCCAGAAGGAGCATTTGGGCGCCGCGCATCCACGGCTCGTCCAGAAGCGAAAGCGGCAGCGCGGTCGTTTTTCCGGATCCGGGCGGCGCGGAAAAGACCGCGGCGGAACCTGGCGCCGAGAGCGCGGCCCGGAGTTCCGGCACGGCCGCGACGGCCGGAAGGTCTGGCAGCGGGAGGCCCACGCCTACGCCAGTCCGAGGTCCTCGCGGACCTTCTGGAAGCGCTCCGCCGCCTCGCGCAGGAGGATCTCGGTCGTCGGCCAGTCGATGCACGGGTCGGTGACCGAGACGCCGGGCTGGAGGTGCGCGCGCCCGATCCGCGGCTGCTGGTTGCCCCATTCGAGGTAGCTTTCGAGCATGAAGCCCGCGATCGACGTGTTTCCGTTTTCGATCTGCGCGAGCACGTCGCGCAGGACGTCCCCCTGCCTCGCCGGATCGTAGTGCGAGTTGCCGTGCGAACAGTCCACGACGACATGCTGGGGCTGACCGGCCGCGTCAAGCGCCTCCTCCGCTCGGGAAATCGACGCCGCCCCGTAGTTCGGGCTGTCGCCCGAACCGCGCAGGACGAGGTGGGCGTACTCGTTGCCGCAGGTGTGGATCACCGAGAGCCGTCCGTCGTCGGCGAGTCCGAGGTAGTCCTGCGGGCGCGTCGCCGCCCGGATCGCGGCGGCGGCCTTCGAGAGCCCGTCTTCGCGCGGTCCGTTCTTGAAGCCCACGGGCACCGGAAGCCCGCTCGCGATCCAGCGGTGGGCGTTCGATTCGCTCGCGCGCTGCCCGATCGCCATCCACGAGAACATGTCCCCGAGGTACGCCGGAAGGATCGGGTCGAGCGCCTCCGTTCCGGCCGGAAGCTCCATGCGAACGAGGTGGTGCAGGAACTTGCGCGACGCCTTCAGCCCCTCCTCGACGTGGAACATCCCGTCCATGAACGGGTCCGTGAGGAAT
This sequence comes from uncultured Verrucomicrobiota bacterium, assembly GCA_946534105.1. GTDB lineage: Bacteria > Verrucomicrobiota > Kiritimatiellia > RFP12 > UBA3636 > UBA3636. The sequence continues at coordinate 56,609 of CAMNCG010000001.1, read as the reverse complement.
CCGCTCCAGTCCGACGCCCCGCGCGGCTTCTCGAAGTACACGCGCATGATGACGAAGAGAGACTCCGAGAGCTCGTGCGCGAGGCCGGAGAGCCGTTGGGCGTATTCGTCCGCCTCCACGACATCGTGGATCGAACACGGGCCCACGACCGCGAGGAGCCGCGCGTCCGTGCCGTCGAGAATCGCGCGAATGGCGTTGCGGAACCCCGCGACGAGCTTTTCCTGCTGGGGCAGGAGCGGATCGAATCGCTTCAGGTCGGCGGGGGATGGAAGGGGATCGACGGATCTCACGCATCGGTCCGGACGGAAGGGGGCGGCCATGATTGTAAGTTCAGACTAACATTTTGCAAGCAACTCCAGTATATACCATGTTCCGTTCCGGCGTTCAAGGACTTTTTTCTTGCCGGGAATCCGAGTCGGTGGCATAATGAGAGCCGTACGCGCTTGCGGTCGGCTTGCCGTCCGCGCGTTGCGGCGGGCCCGGGAACATGGGCCCGTCCGCGCAAGAACCCTACGCAACCAACGAAGGAAAATCCCCAGTGAGCGAACCCACCCCAACCGCCCCCGAAGAGAAGGGCGCCGCCTGTTGCGGCTGCAGGAAGTTCTCTTCCGCGGCGGAAGCCAAGTTCGCCGAGCTCGATGCGTTCATCGATTCGCTCGGCCTGGATCCCGCCGACGAGCGCCGCCGCGGCCGCCTGATCCAGATCCTCCACCGCGCGCAGCACGTTTTCGGGTATCTCCCGCGCGAAGTGCAGCAGCACGTTGCCGAGAAGATGAACATCCCGGAAAGCGCGGTCTCCGGCGTCGTCTCGTTCTACAACTACTTCACCACCAAGCCCAAGGGCAAGCACGTCATCAACGTGTGCCTCGGCACGGCCTGCTACGTGAAGGGCTCCGAGGGGGTCCTGCGCGAGCTCGAGCGCGTGCTCGGCATCAAGGCGGACACCACGCCGACGGCCGACGGGCTCTTCTCGCTCGGTTCGCTCCGCTGCGTCGGCGCCTGCGGCCTCGCGCCCGTCATGCTCGTGGACGACAAGGTCTACGGCAAGATCACCCCGGCCGCGGCCGTCAAGGTCGTCGAAGAAATCAAGGCCAAGGAGGCCCAGGCATGAATCCCATCAAGACCAAAGCCGATCTCATGGCCGCCTACGAGGCCGCCAAGGGCAAGCTCGCCCTCCGCCTCGCCGCCGGCTCGATCGATTCGAAGAAAAAGGACATTGTCTGCTGCGGCGGCACCGGCTGCCACGCGTCGAACTCGCAGGATCTCATGGCGAACCTGCGCGAGGAGATCCGGAAGGCCGGGCTCGAAAACGACGTGCGTGTGATCCAGTCCGGCTGCTTCGGCTTCTGCGCGCAGGGCCCGATCGTGAAGGTCATGCCCGACAACGTCTTCTACGTGCAGGTCACGCCCGAGGACGCGAAGGAGATCGTCGAGAAGCACGTCGTCGGCCACGAGGTCGTCGAGCGCCTGCTCTACGTGGAGCCCACGCTCAAGGAGAAGATCCACGACTACGCGAAGATGCCGTTCTACGCCAAGCAGGAACGCATCGCGCTGCGCAACTGCGGCCTCATCGAAGCCGAGAACCTGGAGGAGTACATCGCGAACGAAGGCTATCAGGGCCTCGCCAAGGCGCTCACGGAAATGACGCCCGACGAGGTCGTGCAGGAGGTGCTCGACTCCGGCATCTGCGGCCGCGGCGGCGCCGGCTTCCCCACCGGCATGAAGTGGAAGATCGCCGCCGGCGTGAAGGCCGAGGAAAAGTACATCGTCTGCAACGCCGACGAGGGCGACCCGGGCGCGTTCATGGACCGCTCGATCATGGAGGGCGACCCCTCCAGCGTCGTCGAGGCGATGGCGATCGGCGCCTACGCGATCGGCGCCTCGCACGGTCTCGTGTACATCCGCGCCGAATACCCGCTCGCCGTGTCCCGCCTCCAGATGGCGATCGACCAGGCCCGCGCCTGCGGCCTCCTCGGCAAGAACATCCTCGGCACGGACTTCTCGTTCGACATCGAGATCAAGCTCGGCGCCGGCGCGTTCGTCTGCGGCGAGGAGACGGCCCTCATCCACTCGATGGAAGGCCAGCGCGGCGAGCCCACGACGAAGCCTCCGTTCCCCGCCAACATCGGCGGCGGCTACTGGGGGTGCTCGACGAACGTGAACAACGTCGAAACCTACGCCTCCATCCCGGTGATCCTGCGCAAGGGCGCCGCGTGGTACGCCAAGATCGGCAACTGGGTGACCGAGCGCGACGAAAACGGCCACTGGGTGAAGACCGTCTCCGGCAACTCCGGCACCAAGGTCTTCGCCCTCGCCGGCCAGGTGAACAACGTCGGCCTCGTCGAAGTCCCGATGGGCACGACGCTGCGCGAGATCATCTACGACATCGGCGGCGGCATCTCCGGCGGCCACGAGTTCAAGGCAGTCCAGACGGGAGGTCCTTCCGGCGGCTGCATCACGAAGCAGGACCTCGACACGCCGATCGACTACGGCGCGCTCATGAAGATCGGCTCCATGATGGGCTCCGGCGGCATGATCGTGCTGTCCGACAAGGACTGCATGCCCGCGATGGCGAAGTTCTACCTCGGCTTCACGAAGGACGAGTCGTGCGGCAAGTGCACGCCCTGCCGCATCGGCACCCGTCGCATGCTCGAAATGCTCGAGAAGATCTGCGACGGCAAGGGCACCGAGGAGATGCTCGTGGAGCTGGAGGACCTCGCGAACACCATCAAGGACACCGCGCTCTGCGGCCTTGGCCAGACGGCGCCGAACCCGATCCTCTCGACGCTGCGCTACTTCAAGGACGAGTACATCGCCCACGTGCGCGACAAGAAGTGCCCGGCCGGGACCTGCACGAAGCTCTTCCAGCTCACGATCACCGACAAGTGCAAGGGGTGCACCAAGTGCGCCCGCAACTGCCCCGTCGGCGCGATCTCGGGCAAGATCAAGGAGCGGCACGTCATCGATCAGGCCAAGTGCATCAAGTGCGGCGCGTGCATCGACAACTGCCCGTTCAAGGCCATCGTCAAGGAGTAACCAACGAACGGGGGGGCCGCCCCCCCGAACCCCCGCAAAGGCAATTTCCATGGCTAACATCACCGTCACGATCAACGGCAAGAAGGTCGAAGTCCCCGCCGGCTCCACGATTCTCGACGCCGCCAACAAGCTCAACATCCACATTCCGACGCTCTGCTACTGCCCCGACGTGGGCTGCGGCGTCGCGAACAAGCCCGCCTCCTGCCGCCTCTGCCTCGTCGAGGCGAGCGGCATCCGCGGCCCGCGCCACATCCTCGTGCCCGCCTGCGCGACACCGCTCGCCCGCGACGGCGTCGAGGTCTGGACGAACAGCGCCCGCGCGATGAAGGCCCGCCGCACGGTCCTGGAGCTGCTCCTTTCGGACCACCCGCAGAACTGCCTCACCTGCGCCAAGAACCAGGAGTGCGAGCTGCAGAAGCTCGCCGCCGAGTTCGGCATCCGCGAAATCACCTACCAGGGCGAAAAGAACTACTACCCGGTGGACGAGAGCGCGGCGATCATGCGCGACCTTACCAAGTGCATCATGTGCCGCCGCTGCGAAACGGTGTGCAACAAGGTGCAGACGGTGGGCGCCCTCACCGGCAACGGCCGCGGCTTCCCCGCCAAGGTCGGCACGGCGTCGATGATCCCGCTTGCGGACTCTTCCTGCACGTTCTGCGGCCAGTGCGTCAACGTCTGCCCCGTCGGCGCCATCGTCGGCGTGTCCTACACGAAGAAGGTCATGGCCGCGATCCACGACCCGAAGAAGACCGTGATCGTCCAGACCGCCCCCGCGGTCCGCGTCGCGATCGGGCAGGAGTTCGGCTTCAAGCCGGGCGAGCCCGTGACCGGCAAGCTCGTCGCCGCGCTCCGCATGCTCGGCTTCGACAAGGTGTTCGACACCGACTTCTCCGCCGACCTCACGATCATGGAGGAAGGCAACGAGCTCGTCGGCCGCGTGAAGAAGTTCCTGGAGCTCTCGAAGGCCGGCAAGTCCGCCGCCGAGGCCCAGAAGGAGGCCCACCTGCCGATCCTCACGAGCTGCTGCCCGGGCTGGATCAACTTCCTCGAGCACCACTTCCCCGACCTCCTGGACATCCCGAGCTCCTGCAAGAGCCCGCAGCAGATGTTCGGCGCGGTCGCGAAGAGCTACTACGCCGAGAAGACCGGCGTGAAGCCCGAGGACCTCGTGGTCGTCTCCGTCATGCCCTGCCAGGCCAAGAAGTACGAGGCCGCTCGCCCCGAATTCGCGCACGACGGCGTGAAGGACGTCGATTACGTCATCACGACCCGCGAGCTCGTCCGCCTCCTCAACGAGGCCGGCATCAACCTCGCCAACCGCGAAGACGAAGAGTACGACAGCCCGCTCGGCGAATCCACCGGCGCCGGCGTCATCTTCGGCGTCACGGGCGGCGTGCTCGAAGCGGCGCTCCGCAGCGTCCACACCATCCTCACCGGCGAGAACCTCACGGGCGACGCGATCAACTTCCGCGCGGTCCGCGGTCTCGACGGCGTGAAGGAGGCGAAGGTCGAGGTCGCTCCCGGCCTCTCCGTGAACGTGGCGGTGTGCTCCGGTCTCGGCAGCGCCCGCAAGGTGCTCGAGATGGTCCGCGCCGACCGCACGCGCTTCCAGGCCATCGAAATCATGGCCTGCCCCGGCGGGTGCATCAACGGCGGCGGCCAGCCCTACATCAACGGCGACCGCGCCGAATCGCTCAAGCGCCGGATGGAGGGGATCTACGCGGAGGATGCCGGCAAGCCGATCCGCCTCTCGCACGAGAACCCGGACATCAAGAAGCTCTACGCCGAATACCTCGGCGAGCCCGGTTCGGAGAAGGCCCACCACCTCCTCCACACGGTCTACCACGAGAACCTCCGCGACTAGTCGCTCCCGTGACCGGGAAAAAAGGGGTCCGCGCACCGCGCGGGCCCCTTTTTCGTTCCGGTCGCCTCCGTTCGCCAGAGGGGACGCATGAAAAAAAGGGATCCAACCTTTTCGCTCCGATCCGTTACAAATAAAAATAGAGAGGTTGTTGTCGGAACGTGACGGACATCATCGAAGAACTGAAGCAAAACAAGGAGCTCGGCGCCAAAAGGCTGGTCGGCGAATACAGGGCCGGTCTGCTCGTCCTGGCGCAGCGCCTCTGCAACGACGCCGGCGACGCCGAGGAGCTGGTGAACCGCACGTTCGCCGCCGCGATCGACGGCATCGACGGCTTTCTCGCGCAGTCGTCGTTCTTCACCTGGCTTTGCCAGATTCTCGTGAATCTCAACGCCAACGACACGCGCCGCAAGTCCTGCACCAACGAAATCTACCCCGGCGAGCTGCCCGACGTCGCTGACGATTCCGCGAATGACGCGGTGTACAAGGCGCTCGACGCCAAGGCGTTGCGCGACGCGATCTCGACGCTCCCCGCCGACATCCGCAAAACGCTCATGATGCACTACTTCATGGACCTTTCCGTGAAGGATGTGGCGCGGCTCCTTGCGATCCCGGTGGGAACCGTGAAGTGGCGACTCCTCTACGCGCGCCAGATTCTCGCGGTGAAGCTCGGCGCCGCCGTCAAGAAGCCCGGCGGCAAGGCGCTGCTCGTCGCGCTCGCCCTCTGCGGCCTCACCGCCCTCGGTGCGGCGGTGGCCATCGTCGGGGATGCGGCTTACAGCCGCGTCAGGCGGAACGTGCCGGCGCAGGAGACCGCCGCCCCCGTTTGGACCGGCGGGACGAGCGAGACCGGCGGGACGAGCGAGACCGGCGGGACGAGCGGGACGAACGAGACCGGCGGGACGGCGCCAGTCCCGCCAGTCCCGCAAGTCCTTCCGTCCCAGGCCTTGAACTTTTCAACCTTTCGACCTTCGACCGAACCAACCAGGAGCAAAACATGAACGCTACAGCAAAAACCGCGGCGGTCCTCGCGTCCGCGCTCGCCCTGCAAACAGCAGCCCCCCTTGCCGCCACCGGCGAAACGCTCAAACTCACGACGAAAGACGCCAGCAACAATTCGAGCCTCGTGAACTGGGACGCCTGCAGTTCCTCGCCAAAGGGGGCTCCTGTACCCGGCAACGACTACCTCATCACCGATCAGCTTCATGCCCGAGTCTCCAGCAAGGACAAGATCTTCTTCAAGGGCAATTCGCTTACGCTCGGCGAAACCGGCGGCCACAACCAGCATGGTTCGTACACGAGTGCCAGCAAGACGGGCCGTTTCATCTTCAACGCCAACAAGGGACTCGACTTCTCCGAGTCGGCCAACGGACTCATCCTCGTTGCCGGATACTGGGTGGGATGGGCAACGCGTACGCTCTTTCCGGCGGTGTCTGGAAAAATGACGGTTCTTTCGCCGGAATCCGAACCGTTCGTGTTCTGCCCGGGAGACGGCACCAACGCGAGCAACACGCTCCAGATCGCCACCACGACTGTCGGCGAAGTCGGAACGGCCGTCCAGTTCAGCTCCCGCGCCATCACGCAGCCGGGCGACAACAAGTCGTTCATCATAGGTGGAAACTGGAGCGGCTTCAAGGGCAAGTGGTTCGTCTGCGGCGGCAATGGCAACGGCAACAAAAACCGCTTCTGGGACTACGAGCCGGTTGAGGTAGCCACTTACGCCACGCTCGGCGGCACGGCTGTTGTCGAAAAAGGCGGCACGATCCGCGCCGCGTGGACGGGCAGCACGTTCACGACAGCCGGACTTGAACTGCAGGACGGATCGAAACTGCGGATCTGGAACAAGGCGGCGGAGGCGACCTGCGGTCGAATCAACGTCACCGAATCACTCGTTGTCGGCGGTGATGTGACCGTGATTCTCAACTCGGTGCCGCCAGCCACCAATACCAACGGCATAGACTGGGTGGTGCTGACGCTCCCGCAGAACAAGGGGACGATTCCTCTGGAAAAACTCCATCTCGTTCTGACCGATTCCAACAACGCCAATTTCCCGAACGCATATCCCCGCTACACTCTGGTCACGAATGCCGTGGACAACGTCTTGCAGCTCATCTGCCGGAAGACTCCGCACGTATTTCTCAAACAGAACGACGAAACGTCCACGACCATCAAAGACAATCTCCCCTCGGCGCTGGAAACCGCCGACTCCTGGATGGACGGAGTGGCGCCGCGCGCCGGATTCGACTACGTGGCCGAAGACGGCAAAGGCGGCCTCCCGTCGAAAACGTGGCCGGTGATCCGCACCCCCTACTATTCAGACACCTCGACGCCGTTCGTCTTCGCCGGTGACAGCCTCGTCCTAGGGCAGGGCGGAATCCTGCTTCCATGCTCGAAGGATGTCACGTTCCCCCGGCTTGTCCTTTCCGCCAACAGCACCTACGTCCTTTCGCTCGCCTCCTGTCCGTCGTTCCTGCGCGGCGAACTCTTCCTCCTCCAGAAGAGCGACAACTTCCCGCAGAAGATCCAAGCCTACATGAAAGGCCTCAACACCGTGGCCGCCGAGGTCTCGGGTCCGGGAACGCTCTTCGTCACGGGCCGAGGCAGTTCGAACAACCCCTACGGCGACATCGAGTTTACTGAGTTCAACACGAATTTTACGGGCAAGATCAAAATTTGCGCCGTGGGGCCGACCGAAACATACTCTTCGAAACTTCCTCCATCGGAGTCTGACTACGCTCACGAGCGCATCTTCGTGAGGGACGCCCGCAACCTCGGCGGGGCGCTCGACGAGTTCCGCGCCGACGCGCTGGAGCTGGCCGACTACTCCGTCCTGGAGGCCCGCAACGACGTGGACCTCAACGTCGCGAACCGCGGCGTGAAGGTGACCGGCAACGCCGGCTTCGCCGCGCCGGAGGACGTCACGCTCGCGATCTCGAACGACATCACCTGGAACGGCACGGCCCGCAAGACCGGCGCCGGAACGCTCGCCCTCGGCGGCGCCCCGCGCATCGCCGCCGGCGCCAACGCCGCGCTTGAGGTGAAGGAAGGTTTCCTTCAGGCGCTTTCCACGAACGCGTTGAATGGCGTTGCGGTCACGTTCGATGACGGCGCGTATCTGCTGGTCGATCCGGCGACGACGGACACCGACCTCGCGAGGTTCGGCGCGGTGAATCTCGTCGCCAACCCCTTCGGCGACGAACTGCCCGTAGCCTTCAACCTCCCGGAGGGGGCCGGTTCCAACTACGCCGTGCGCGACATAGCCGTCTGCACCGTCGCCAACGAAGAGACTGCCAATGCGCTGGCCGTTTCGGCGGCGGCGAACACACGCAAGATGCGCGGCCTCAGGGCGACCTATTCGACGCGCACAAACGGTGACGGCACCGTCACGGTCCTGGCCTCAATCGCGCCGCAGGCCTTCGTCATCGTTTTTCGCTAGTCCCGGCGAGTTCCGGAAAACCCGATGAACGCACCCTTGTTCCTCGCGGTGGCGGCCCTTGCCGCCACCGCCTCCGCCGGCACGGCCGCCGAAGCCGCGGCGCACCCCGGATTCGGCGGATCGCTGGTCCTTCCCGGCGCGACGTTCGCGCTTGGGTTCGCGGAGCCCGGCTGGAAAGCCACGCACGGCGGCGTGGACGACGCGCGGCAAGGCCCCGGCGCCTTTCGCGTCCGCGTCTGCTCCGATCCCGTCTACGTCCGCGGAAGCGCCGCCTTCTCCGAAGCGTCCGGCGGCGGCGTCCGCGCCGAGTGGAACGCCGCCGCCGACTCCGACGTGCGCGTGGGTGAGTTCTTCGTCGCGGCGAACTTCCCGGTGGCGGACTTCGGCGGCGGCCGGGCCGTCCTCGACGGCGGGGCGCGCGACGTCGCGCTTCCCGCCGGAATGGCGGACGAGCCGCATCTTTTCCGCGGCAAGGTGTCGGCCCTGGCCCTCTTCGGCCGCGACGGCGCGGAACGCCTCGCCGTCGCCTTCGACGCGCCGTCCGAAATCCTTCTCCAGGACAACCGCAAATGGGGGAACGAGACCTTCACCCTCCGGCTGTTCGCCGGGTGTGGCTCGACCCTGCGCGCCGGCGAACGGGCCGCGCTCGCCGCGACGTTCCGCACGCCCTCCGCCGGGCTTCTCGCGCTCGGCCCGAAGCGCACGTGGAAGGCGGAACCCGGTCCCGACTGGACCCCCGTCGCGACGGAGCCCTGGATCGAGCCGGGCAGCGCCCTCGACTTCTCCGGCGTCGTTCCGCACCACGCGCCCGCCGGGAAGTTCGGCCGCGTCGTCGCCGTGGGCGACCACTTCGAGTTCGAGGGCCTTCCCGGCGTCCCGCAGCGCTTCTACGGCGTGAACATCAACGGGGAAGCCAACACGCCCTCGACCCCCGAGGCCGCCGAGCGCTTCGCCGCCAATCTCGCCCGCATGGGCTACAACGCGCTCCGCATCCACCACCACGGGCGCGCGCTGCTCTCGGAGCCGGGCCACGTCAACGAACCGGACCGCTGCGCGGACGATACCCGGCCGGACCCTGCCGCCATGGACCGCTTCGACGCGCTCGTCGCCGCGTGCGTCCGCCACGGCATCTACCTCACCACCGACCTCTGCGTCTCGCGCTCGCACTACGTCAAGTGGCGTTCGCTCGGCATCGACCGCGACGGCTACATCACGCGCATCCACGACTACAAGGGCCTTTGCTCGTTCTGGGAACCCGCCTACTCCAACCTCTGCGCCTGGTCGCGGAATTTCCTCTGCCACGTGAATCCCTACACCGGGCGCAGCCTCGCCGACGAACCCGCACTCTGCACCTTGGCGCTCATCAACGAGGGCAACCTCGGCAACCACGGCTCCGGCGCCCTCCGCAAACTGCCCGGCGTCAAGGAGGCGTGGGAGGAGTGGCTTGCGGCGAAGTCCGGCGACCCGGCGTTCGCCGGAATCCCGCAGTCGTTCCCGGCGGACCTCTACGCCGACGACGGCTCCACGCCTGAGGGCCGCCACGCCGCCGCGTTCGCGCAGTTCCTCGCGGACCGCGAAATCCGCCTCTTCGACCGGCTATCCGCCTTCGTCCGCGACGAACTGCGCTGCGCCGCGCCCCTTTCGAACCTGTCCTCGTGGTACGACCCCGTCCAGTACCAGCTCCCGCGCTCGCGCTTCGATTACGTGGACGGCCATTCCTACGTCGACCACCCTTCCTTTCTCGACGAGCAGTGGAAACTGCCCTCGCGCTGCCCCAACGCGAACCCCGTGGGCGGCGCCGCCGCCGGCGTGCCGCCAGTGGCGTTCCGGCGCCTGATGGGCAAGCCCTTCTGCATCACGGAATGGAACTACAGCGGCCCCGGCCGCTACCGGGGACTCGGCGGGATTGCATTCGGAACGCTGGGGGCGCTCCAGGACTGGTCCGGGATGTGGCGCTTCGCATGGTGCCACGGCCGGGAAGGCGTCGAGTCTCCCGAAACGAAGCGCATGGGCTACTTCGACATGGCGGGCGACCCGCTTTCGCTCGCCGCCGAGCGCGCGGCGCTCTGCCTCTTCCTCCGGGCGGACCAGGCGCCGCTTGGCGCCGAAGCGCCGCTGGCCCTCGACGAGGCCTCCCTGCGCGACCCCGCCTCCGGCGCCCCCAAGATCGGCTCGCAAGTCCGCCTCGCCGATGCGTGGCGCAGCCGCGTTGGAACGGTCCTTGGCGGACGGCGGCCGCCAGCCGCGACCGCCGGCGACGGCTCCGTCCGCGTCAATCCCGCCGCCGGGACGTTCGTCATCGACACGCCCCGCACGGCCGGCGGCTTCGCCGAAAGCGGCGCCCTCGATTGCGGCCCGCTGCGCTTCGAGATCGTCGGCGGGACGGGGTTGCGCAAGGCGGCAGGGCACACGGAGGAACCTTTGGATTTGCCACTTGTGGACAATGGTGAGCAATTGCAATTTGTGGGCAATTCGCCGGCCGTTCCGGCGACCGTCTGGGCCTCGTCGCTTGACGGCGCTCCGATCGCCGAGTCTTCCCGCATCCTGGTGACGCACCTCACCGACGTGCAGAACTGCGGCATCGAATACGCCGACCCGGAGCTCACGACACTCCTGAAATGGGGAGGACTTCCGCACCTCATGCGCAACGGCGCGGCCGTGGTTTCCATCGCGCTTGCGCCGGCGGGCGGCGGGGCGGAGCCGCCGGTCGTCTGGCGGCTCTCCCCTTCCGGACGCAGGCTTGGCCGCATTCCATCGCAGTTCGACTCCGGTTCCGGCATTCTCCGCTTCACCGCCCGCACCGACTACGATCCGGATGCGGCGACCTTCCTCTACGAAATCTGCAGGCCCTGATTTTTCTCACGAAACGACCATGAAAAACTTCTCTCTCGCGCTTCTCGCAGGCACCCTCGCCGCCCTCGCCGCGGCATCTGACCAGACCGCCGACCAGGCCGTCCCCGACGGCGCGGCAACGCAACGAATCGACGGCACAACGCTCGCCTGGTCGCTTCCCCCCACCGCCCGCATCGAGGGCGAGCGGCTGATCGTGGAAGTGCCGAAGGGCGACCCGGAGCGACTGGTGGAGGCGCACGCGCAGTGCACGGCGCAGCTCGACCTCTCGCCCTTTCTCGCCGGCGGGCGTGGCCTGCATCTCTCCGTCCGCGTTCGCGCCAGCGACGTCACCAAGCCCGACTACCGCTGGAACGGCGTCAAGTGCATGTTCCGGTATGTTTCCGACATTTCCGGCCAGCTCGCGCACCCCGGCGCCGTGCTGCCGATCGGCTCGTTCGACTGGCGCACGGCCGACCTGCACTTGAATTTCCTCAACACCCACGGCCTGCCCGTCGACGGCAAGGCTACGCTCGTCCTCGGCCTCCAGGGCTGCTCGGGCCGCGCCGAGTTCGACCTTTCGTCGCTCTCCATCGTCTCCGAGGACGTGGGCGTCCCGTTCGCCGAATACCGCGACTACGAGGTCGAATATCCGGAAGGCGAAGGACCGGACGACCCCGGCCGCCGGCGCTGGCGCGGCTTCATGTCGCCGGGGCGCGACATGACCGAGGACGACATTGAAACGCTCCACCAGTGGGGCGCGACCCTCGTCCGCTTCCAGATCAACCGCAACTGGTGGAAGCTGGACGACAATCAGGACCTCGACGAATACGCGCGCTGGGTGGATCGACGCCTCGACAATCTGATGGACGTGCTGCGCTGGTGCGAGGCGCGCGGCATGAAGGTCTGCATCGACCTGCACGCCCTGCCGGGCGGCAAGTGGGGCGAGCGCGAACGCGAGCCGCTGGAAATGAACATGTTCAGCGACGACCGCTACGCCGCCGCCTTCGTCGATACCTGGCGGCGCATCGCGACGCGCTGCGCGCCCGTCGTGCAAACGACGGGACCGGTCATCTACGGCTACGACCTCGTGAACGAGCCGACGCAGCGCCGTCCCCTCAAGCACAGCTTCTGGCAACTCCAGCTCGACGCCGCGCGCGCCATCCGCGAAATCGACACCGTGACGCCGATCGTCTTCGCGGGCAACAACGCCTCGCACGCCGACGACTTCCGCTACCTCGTGCCGATTCCTCTGGAGAACGTCATCTACCAGGTGCACTGCTACCATCCGCACGCCTTCACGCACCAGGGCGTCTCCGGAAATGCGTTTTCCACAGCCGAGCACCCGATCACTTGGCCGGGCGTCGATCCGCGCACCGGCGAAGTCTGGAACAAGGACTGGCTGCGGAAAAAGCTCCAGCCGGTGCGCGACTTCCAACTGCGGCACAAGGCCCGGATCTTCGTGGGCGAATTCAGCGCGGCGGCCTGGGCGCTGGGGGCGGAGAACTACCTGCGCGACTGCATCGACCTCTTCGAGGAGTACGGCTGGGACTGGACGTACCACGCCTTCCGCGAAGCGCCGTGCTGGGATGTCGAGAAAATCCTGCCGGAAGGCATCGAGCCCACCACCGGCAACAGCAAGCTGCTGATCGACGCCCCGGCCGACACGCCCCGCAAGCGCGCCCTGCTGGACGGCCTCGCCGGCAGGACGCTTCCATGACGCTGACTCCGCGGCGGAGCGCCCGTTCGCGGAGGGGGAACCCGTGGTAGAATGCGGCGCGTTCGACGGTTCTCCGCCGGACTCAGCAGACCGAACGCGCCACAAAACCATGCAGAACAGGAAACCATCCGCCTATGCCGCGGCGGGCGTCGACATCGACGAAATGGACCGCGGCCTCGCCAAGATCAAAGCCGACGTGAAGAGCACGAAGACGGCCGGCGTCCTTTCGGACATCGGGCGCTTCGGCGGCCTCTTCCGCTCGCCGGGCGCCGGCGACATCCTCGTGGCTTCGACCGACGGCGTGGGCACGAAGCTCAAGGTCGCCTTCCTGGCCGGCGTGCACGACACCGTCGGCGAAGACCTTGTGAACCATTGCGTGAACGACATCCTCACGCAGGGCGCGACGCCGTTGTTTTTCCTCGACTACCTCGGCACCGCCAAGCTCGACGCTTCCGTTTTCGCGAAGGTGATTTCCGGCTTTTGCCGCGGGTGCCGTCGCAACGGACTCGCCCTCCTGGGGGGCGAAACGGCCGAAATGCCCGGCCTCTACCCGCAAAGCGGCGAATACGACCTTTGCGGAACGATCGTCGGGAAGGTCTCGAAACGCGACCTGGTGACCGGCGAAGACATCCGCGAGGGGGACATGCTCGTGGGACTGCCCTCGACCGGGCTCCAGACGAACGGCTACTCGCTCGCGCGCAAACTCGTGTTCGAAACCGCGGGCAAGACGCTTTCGGACCTCGTGCCGGGCACGAAGACGACGTTCAAGGACGCGCTTCTCGCCGTCCACGGTTCGTTCCTCAAGCCCGTTCTCGCCGTGCGCGAGGCCGGCGTGAAGATCCGCGGCATGGCGCACATCACCGGCGGCGGCCTCGTGGACAACGTTCCGCGCATGCTCCCGAAGACGGTGGACGCCGTGTTCGACTGCCGGACGTGGAAGACGCCGCCGATTTTCCGCTTCTTTCAGGAGACGGGCGGCATCGATCCGCTTGAAATGCACCGCGTCTTCAACATGGGCGTCGGCTACGTCCTTTGCGTCCGTGCGAAAGATCTTTCCCGCACGATGGAGGCGCTCGCCGGGGCAAAGGCCCGTCCTGTCGTCGTGGGCGAAATCGCCCGAGGCCGGGGCCGGACGCGGCTGGAAAACCTGTAGGACCGGGCGCGGGGCGCGGCGGTGGAAGCGGACGGAAACGCCGGGTTCGTCCCGGATCCGTGGCGCGAAAAGCGGGAGGCGGCGGCCCGGCGGTCGCTGCCGAAGGGGTTTCGTCCCGAAGCCTGGCGCGTGCGGCGCGAGTTCGGGCGGATCCCGGACCGCCTCCCTCCGCCGCCGTTCAAGGACGCCGAACCGGTCGGCGAGGCGGCGGTGCGCGTGATGCGCGCGCTCGACCTGCCCCGGGAAGACGCCGACGCCGCGCTCGTGGAAAGAATCTGGCCCGACGCGGCCGGGCCCGACGTCGCCGCGCATGCCCGCCCGGGGGCGCTCCGGGACGGAGTCCTGACCGTCCGGGTGCGCGGTTCGGCATGGCTTTCCGAGCTTCGCCGCGAGGGGCCTGCGGAAATCCTGCCCCGGCTCCGCCGGTCGTTCGGGGAAATCGGGGCGGCGTGCCCGGTGCGGTCGTTGCGGATCGTGCCGGATTTCGGGTAGGACGACATGGTGATGCCGCGCAGCAACGACGCCGTCGTGGAGGCGTTCAGCCCGGAGTCGGGCGTCCGGTTCGTGTATGCGGACGTGACGGGCGTCGCGCGCCGGCTCGTCGCCGGCCACGGCGTTTCCGCCGCGGCGGCGCCCGCCTTTTCGCGCATCCTCGCCTGCACGGCGCTCATGCAGGTCGATTTCGTCGACCCCGACGAGACGCTGGTCGTTTCGGCCGACCTGACGGGCCGGCTTGGCGGCTTCCACATCGAATACGACGGCCGGGGCTTTCTCCGCGGAGCGCCGTTCGAACCCCGGCCGGAGACCTTGCCGGCGCCGCGCGGCTCCGCCGGGGACGACTTTTTCGGCATGGGTTCGCGCGTCAAGGTGACGCGCGTCCGCCGCGGGGACGGATCGATCCGGTCCCAGGTGTCGATGGAAACGGCGAAAGGCCGCCCGGCGACGCCGGAGTTTCTCTTTTCGGAACTGCTTTCGGCGGCGGTGCCGTCGAAAGTCTGCACGAGCGCGGGCGAGTGGAACGGTGTGCCGGAGCGCGTTCGCGCCCTCGCCGCCCAGCGCGTTCCCGGCGGATCGGAAATGGTCTACAACCGCATTGCGGGCCTTGTGGACGACGGGACGCTCGCCGAGCAGCTCTCGTCCGATCCGACGCTGGACGCGATGCGCGACGTGCTCGGGCTCCCGGATCTCTTCACAGGTCCCACGCGAGCGGTGGCGTTCGGTTGCACCTGTTCCGCGGAGCGCATCCTCCAGGCGTGGAAGGATCTTCCCCGCGAGGAGCTGGAGGGGATGCTCAAACCCCTCCGGCCGCGCGTTTTTCGCTGCCATCTGTGCGGACGGGAATGGGAAATCGGGCCCGAGCGGATCGTCGGGCTCCTGCACTAGCGCCACGGCCGCGCTACCGCTCCGGCGGCTTGGAGAAAATCGAGACGTCCAGGGGAATTCCGCGCGCAGCGAGTTCCCGGAAGAACGTCGGCACGGCCCCGGTGGGTTCGAAGACGCCGTCGACGCGCCCGTCTGGATCCACGCCGGTCTGGCGGAAGACGAAGAGGTCCTGCATCGTGATTTGCTGCCCTTCGAGGCCGGTCAGTTCCGAGATGCACGTCACCTTGCGCGACCCGTCGGGAAGGCGCGCCTCGTGCACCACGACGTCCACGGCCGAGGCGATCTGTTCGCGGATGGCGCGCGACGGCAGTTCAATGCCGGACATGAGCACCATCGTTTCGAGACGCGACACGACATCGCGCGGCGAATTGGCGTGCACGGTCGTGAGCGAGCCGTCGTGCCCCGTGTTCATCGCCTGGAGCATGTCGAGCGCCTCCCCGCCGCGGCATTCGCCGACGATGATGCGGTCCGGGCGCATGCGCAGCGCGTTGCGGACGAGGTCACGGATCGTCACGGCGCCGCGCCCTTCCAGATTGGGCGGGCGGGCTTCCAGCCGCACGACGTGCGGCTGGGCGAGCCGCAGTTCGGCGGCGTCCTCGATCGTGAGGATGCGCTCCGTCGGCGGCAGGTAGTTCGAAAGCACGTTGAGCAGCGTCGTCTTGCCCGAGCCCGTGCCGCCCGAAACCACGATGTTCTTGCGCACGAGGACGCAGGCGCGGAGAAACGCCGCCATGTCCGCGGTGAACGTGCCCTTCGCGATCAAATCGCGGTCGTAGAGGCGCCGTTTGGCGAACTTGCGGATCGTGATGCAGGGTCCGACGAGCGAAAGCGGGTGGATCACCACGTTCACGCGCGAGCCGTCCGGCAGGCGGGCGTCGACGTACGGCTGCGATTCGTCCACCCTGCGCCCGAGGGGCGACACGATGCGCTCGATCGCCGAAACGAGCGACGCCTCGTCCGCGAACGAGCGTCCCGTCCGTTCGAGGCGTCCGCCGCGCTCGACATAGACGTTTTTCGGTCCGTTGACCATGATTTCCGTCACCGAATCGTCCGCGAGAAGCGCTTCGAGCGGGCCGAGACCGAGCGCCTCGTCGAGAATCTCGCGGCTGACGACCGCCACGTCCATGCCGGGCGGAAGGCGGCCGCGCACTTCGTCCACAAGCGTCGCAAGCGTGTCGGCGGCTCGGCGGCGGAGTTCCTCGGGACTCGTCCGCGCGGCCGCAAGGCGCTTGATGTCGAGCCGTTCGACGAGCGCCGCGTGAAGCTGGCGCTTGACGCTGCGCGTGGCGGCGTCCTCTTCGCGAACCGTGGGAGGAGAAGGGGAGGGCGGAGTCGGTCGGGACTCCGGAACCGGCTCCGGGACCGGCTCCGGGTGCGGCGCGGCGGCGCCGCTCGGGGTTTCCGGCACGGTTTCCGGCGCGGCCGCCGGGGCGATCACGATCGTGTAGGGTCCGATGGTCACCGGCGTCGTGGGCAGGACCCGGACCGCGCGCGAAATCGGTTCCGCGTTCACGAACGTGCCGGTGTCGGACCCGAGGTCCTCCACCGTCACGCCCGCCGGCGACACCGAAAACGCGGCGTGGCGCTCCGAGACGCCCGGGCCGTCGAGCCGGATCCTGCACCGCTGGCCGGAGCCCGCGACGTAGACGCCGGGCGGCAGCTCGGCGCCGCGCGCCGGTTCCCCGTCCCGGAAAATGTCGAGTTCGTACATCGTTTCGCGCCTCCCGGTCCGTCCGCCCTATTTCCGCGAGGGCAGGCCGCGGAGTTTCGACTGGCGCTGGCGGTTGAGGTCGCCGAGTTCCCCTTCGATCTTCGAGAAATCGATCCGCGGGAGTTCTTCCTCGTAGTAGACGTCGGAGCCGTTCCGGAGCGTGAGGAAAAGGCGGCCGCGCATCTGCTGGGCGAAGACGAGCACCTCGGCTTCGCGGGGGGTCGAGCAGAGCGTGACCGTGGCGTAGGAACCGTCGGCGCCGCCGGGATCGCCGAGCGGGTCGCGCGAGCGCGCCGTGGCGGTGCCCGTCGCGAGGACCGTGACGTTCTGGAGGACCGTCATCGTCACGAACCGCGCCTCCGAAGCCGGTTCTTCGCCCGGAAGGGCGAACGAGCCGAGCACGTCCACGTGGTCGCCCGGCCGGACGAGCCCCGAAACCGCCGCCGCGCCGGAGACCGGGATCGACACCGCGCGCATGCCGTCCGGCACGTCGTCCGCGAGACCCCGCCCGGCTCCGCGCCCGCCGTCGAGGTACGTCCAGAGGACCGGGTCGCCTTCGCCGATCGTGTGGGCCGCGACGCGGCCGACCACGGAAAGCCGCTCTTCGGCCGGGATGTTGTCGCCCGTCGTGCCGCTTTCGAAAAGGACGAGCGGCAGCACGTCGTCGGCCCGGATCGTCGCGCCCCGCGGGATCGTGCGCGCCGCACCGAGCACGGTCACCTTGCGCGTCGCCGCGAGGATGCGGCGCTTCGTCTCGTCCACTTCGCCGGTTTTCGCGACGAACCAGGCGTGCGCGAGCGCCGCTGCGGCGAGCCCGGCGGCGATCGACGCAAGGAGGAGGATTTTCTGCTTCATGCCTCCAGTATACCACACGGCGACCCCTCCCGCGCGGGCGCTTGCCGCCGTCGGCGGCGTTTGCTAGAATCCGCCGCCGTTTCCGCGACCGGATGCACGGGCGCGGACGAGGTACGCCAGATGAAAAACGGATTTTTCGGCACGTTCGCCGCGCTTTCGGCGGCCGCTCTCGCGGCCGGCTGTCTCGCCATCAAGACGGAACACGAGGTGAAGCCCATCCAGATCACGATGGACGTGAATCTCAAGGTCGACAAGGCCCTGGAGCAGGAGCTGGAGAACGAACAGCGCAAGCAGGGCAAGTCGTTCGAGGCCGTGAAGGCGCTTTCCCTCGCCGGCAAGGTCGGCGTCGACGAACGCGGCTACCTCGTCGCCCGCGAGACGCTGGGCGAAGAGGAGGCGGACGCCGTCGAGGACGCCAACGCCGCCCGGCGCGTCCGCATGGCGGAAATCGCCGCCGAGACCGGCGCGAGCCGCAAGGACGTCGAGCTCAAGCGCGCGAAGATGATTCGCGAGCGCCTTCCCGCCGGCGTCTGGTACAAGGACGCCGACGGTGTTTGGAAAACCAAGTAGCCGTTCCCCGATCCGGTCCCTTCCGCCGCACCGCCCCCCCCTTCACTCCGACACGCGACCTTCCGTCGCCTTTCCCTCCAACGCCATGCCGACATTCAAGACATTCACCGTCGCCGCCAAAGTCCCCGAAAACCTCTCCTTCCTCCGCACCCTCGCGGGCAACGTCTGGTGGAGCTGGGACATCGAGGCCCAGTCCCTTTTCCGCCGCATGAACCCGACGCTCATGCGCGAAATGGAGTTCAATCCCGTCCGGATGCTTTCGCACGTGGGGCAGGAGCGTCTCGAGGAGCTTTCCTCCGATCCGTCGTTCATCGCGCACATGCAGTCCGTCGAAGCCCGCTTCCGGAAGGACGTGCTCACGTCGCGTCACTGGTCCGATCCTTCCGAAACGAACCGCCGCGTGATCGCGTACTTTTCGATGGAGTTCGGCCTGCACGAATCGGTGCACATCTACTCCGGCGGCCTCGGCATCCTCGCCGGCGACCACCTCAAGAGCGCGTCCGACCTCGACATCCCGCTCGTCGGCATCGGCCTTTTCTACCGCGAGGGGTATTTCGAGCAGGAGATCGACGCCTCCGGCTGGCAGATCGAGGGCTACCCCGAAAACGACGTGCACCGCCTCCCCGTGACGCGCTGCCTCGGGAAGGACGGCAAGCCGCTGCTCCTCTCCGTGCCGCTCGCGGACGGTCCGCTGCACTTCACGGCCTGGAAACTCCCCGTCGGCCGCATCCCGCTGATCCTTCTCGATTCCAACATTCCCGAAAATCCGCCGGAGCTCCGCGGCGTCACCGGCCAGCTCTACGGCGGCGACAAGCTCAACCGCCTCCGTCAGGAGGTGCTGCTCGGCGTGGGCGGTCTGCGCGCCGTCGAGGCGCTCGGCTACGAGGTCGCCTGCTCGCACATGAACGAGGGTCACGCGGCCTTTCTCGGCCCCGAGCGCATCGCCCGCGCCATGGCCCGGAGCGGCCTTTCGTTCGACGAGGCGCGCGTGTTCGTGCGCCGCACGTCCGTCTTCACGACCCACACCCCGGTCCCGGCCGGCAACGAGACCTTCAACCTGCAGCTGCTCTGGCCGCAGCTTGAGGCGATGGAGCGCGAGGGCGGTCTTCCGGCCGAGACCGTGAAGAGCCTCGGCCGTGCGCCGGGCGACCATTCCGACGAGCTCTCGATGACCATTCTCGGTCTCAACTGCTCGCTCTTCGACAATGGCGTCGCGAAACTCCACGGCGTCGTCGAGCGCGACATGTGGCACCACCTCTGGCCGGACTTTCCCGTGGAGGAGGTCCCGATCGGCCACGTCACCAACGGCATCCATGTCCCGACCTGGCTCAGTTCCGACAACGCGCGCCTTTACCGCTCCGTGCTCGGACCCGACTGGGAGAAGTCTCCGCTTCCGGAGGAGCGCGCCTCCCGCATCGACCACATTTCCGACGAGGAGTTCTGGCGCGTCCACGAGGCCGCGCGCGCGCACCTCGTCCGCATCGCCCGCGAGTCGCTGGAGCGCTCCGCGCGCCGCCGTCATGCGTCTCCCTCCGAGATCGAGGCCTGCCGCAACGCCCTCGACAAGGACGCCCTCACGATCGGTTTCGCCCGCCGCTTCGCCACGTACAAGCGCGCGACGCTCCTCCTTTCCGACCCCGAGCGTCTCAAGCGCCTCCTCACGGACCCCGCCCACCCGGTCCAGATCGTCTTCGCCGGCAAGGCCCATCCGGCCGACGACGGCGGCAAGCAGCTCATCCGCCGCATCGTCGAATTTTCGCGCGACCCCGCCGTGCGCGGCCGCATCGTCTTCCTCGAAAACTACAACATCCACATCGCGCGCCGCATGGTGCGCGGCGTCGATGTCTGGCTCAACACCCCGCGCCGCCCGATGGAGGCGTCCGGCACGTCCGGCATGAAGGCCTGCGTGAACGGCGCGATCCACGTTTCGACGCTCGACGGCTGGTGGCCGGAGGGCTACTCCCCCCGGTGCGGCTGGCAGATCGGCGACGGACAGGAATTCGCGGACGAGGAGCTGCAGAACGCCAACGACGCCCAGTCGCTCTACAACCTCCTGGAGAGCGAGATCGTCCCGACCTTTTACGACCGCCCGCGCGGCGAACTGCCGCTGCGCTGGATCGGCATGATGAAGGAGTCGGTCAAGATGTCGCTCTCGCGCTTCTCCTCCACGCGCATGGTCGCCGACTACTTCCGCGGCTCCTACGAACCGGCGCTTCGCCACTACGATTCGCTTTCCGCCGATTCGTACGCCGCCCTGCGCGACGACGTTGCGCGCCGCAACGCCCTCTTCGGCAAGTGGGGCGACGTTTGCGTCGAATCCGTCGAGTCCGACCGCGATCCTGCGGGCAGCGTCGTCGGCGACGAGTTCGAGGTGACCGCCCGCGTGCGCCTCGGCGGCGTCTCCG
The DNA here is from genome assembly GCA_946534105.1 of uncultured Verrucomicrobiota bacterium. Classification (GTDB taxonomy): domain Bacteria; phylum Verrucomicrobiota; class Kiritimatiellia; order RFP12; family UBA3636; genus UBA3636. Next base: position 35,650 of record CAMNCG010000001.1, on the reverse strand, counting down.
CCTCCGACGTCCGCGTCGAGCTCTGGCTCGGGCGTCAGGACTCCCGCGGCGAGGTCCGCTCCGGTTCCGCCACGCCGATGGAGCCCTGCGGCCGCGCTTCCGGCGGCGTCCAGACCTACAAGACGGTCGTGAAATGCACGGATTCCGGCTCGTTCGGATTCACCGCCCGCGTCGTCCCGGCGTCGGACGCCTGGCGCACCACCATGCCCGGCTACGTCCGGTGGGCTTGACAAAACGGCCGGAGTTTGGGATGGTTCTTTCCGAACCCCGGCCGCACAATTCCTAGACGACTCCCAGAAAATGGCAAAATCCGCTCTCATCACCGGCATCACGGGCCAGGACGGCGCGTACCTCGCCAAGTTCCTCCTCGACAAGGGCTACGAGGTCCACGGCCTCCATCCCCGCCGTTCCACGCCCACAACGTGGCGGCTCGAGTATTTGGGCGTTCTCGACAAGGTGGATCTCATCGAGGGCGATCTCACGGACGGGGCGGCGTGCATGGGCGCCGTCGCCGAATCGAATCCCGACGAGGTCTACAACCTCGGCGCGCAAAGTTTCGTCGCCACGAGCTGGCGCCAGCCGGTCCTTACCGCTCAGGCGACCGGCGTCGGCGCGCTCAACATGCTCGAGGCGATCCGCAAGCTGAAGCCCGACGCCCGGTTCTACCAGGCGTCGACTTCGGAAATGTTCGGCGGCATCAAGGAGCATCCCCTTCAGGACGAAAACACCCCGTTCCATCCCCGCTCGCCGTACGGCGTCGCGAAGCTCTACGCGCACTGGGCCACCATCAACTACCGCGAGAGTTTCGGTCTGTTCGGATGCTGCGGCATCCTCTTCAACCACGAGTCTCCCCTTCGCGGCATCGAGTTCGTCACGCGCAAGGTGACGGACGCCGTGGCGCGCATCAAGCTCGGCGCGCAGAAGGACCTGCATCTCGGCAACATCGACGCGAAGCGCGACTGGGGCTTCGCCGGCGACTACGTGGAGGCCATGTGGAAAATGCTCCAGCAGCCGGAGCCGGATACCTACGTCGTCGCCACCGGCCGCACCACGACCGTGCGCGACATGTGCAAAATCGCCTTCGAGCACGTCGGCCTCGACTACGAGAAACACGTCGTGATCGATCCGAAGTTCTACCGCCCCGCCGAAGTCGACCTGCTGCTTGGCAACCCTGCCAAGGCGAAGGCGAAGCTCGGCTGGGAGGCGAAGACCTCCCTCGAATCCCTCATCACCATGATGGTCGACGCGGACCTGAAGCGCGTCGAGCGCGAACTGCGGGCCTGACGCCGCCTCCGCGGCGTCTCCCGCGCAACACCACAAGGTCCAAGCAACATGTTCGTTTTCACTTCCGAGGCCGTGTCCGAGGGCCACCCGGACAAGGTCGCCGACCAGATTTCCGACGCGATCCTCGACGCCGTCCTCGCGCTCGACCCGCGCGCGCACGTCGCCGCCGAGTCCTTCGTCGGCCCCGATTTCGCCGCGAATCTCGGTGAAATCTCCCTCCGCTCCGGCGCGATGCCCGATCCCGAGCCGATCGTGCGCGCCGTCGTGCGCGACATCGGGTACGACCGCCCGGACGAGAAGTTCTCCTTCGACACGCTCCGCTACGAAAACCGCCTTACCGCCCAATCGCCCGACATCGCCAGGGGCGTCGACCGCGGCGCGCCCGAAGAGCAGGGCGCCGGCGATCAGGGCATGATGTTCGGCTACGCCTCGCGTGAAACCCCGGAGCTCATGCCCGCGCCGATCTCGCTCGCGCACCGCTTGATCCGCCGTTTCGCCGAAGAGCGGAAAAGCGGCCGCATCCCGTGGCTCCGGCCCGACGCCAAGAGCCAGGTGAGCGTCGTCTACGACGGCACCCGTCCCGTCGCGATCGACGCCGTGGTGCTCTCTCACCAGACGACCGCGGAGCCGGACATCGACCGCGACATCCGCCCGACCGTCGAGGCCGTCGTCCGCGACGAACTCGCGGACACCGGACTCGTCTCGAACGCGACGAAATTTCACGTGAACCCCACGGGCCGGTTCGTCGTCGGCGGTCCCGCCGGCGACTCCGGCCTCACCGGGCGCAAGATCGTCGTGGACACCTACGGCGGCGCCTGCCCGCACGGAGGCGGCGCGTTTTCCGGCAAGGACCCCTCCAAGGTGGACCGCAGCGCCGCGTATTACGCCCGCTACGCCGCCAAGAACTTCGTCGCCGCCGGTTGGGCCGACGTCTGTGAAATCCAGGTGAGCTACGCCATCGGCGTCGCCGCCCCGACGAGCTACCGCGTCCGGTTCTTCGGCACCGAAAAGGGCAAGGCCACGGAGGACAAGGCCGTCGCGCTGCTCCGTTCCGGCGACGTGTTCGACTTCCGTCCCGGCAAGCTCGTCGCCGCGCTCGGCCTCCTCGCCCCCAAGGGCTGGTGCTACCGCGACACCGCGAGCGGCGGCCACTTCGGCCGCCCGGCCTTCCCCTGGGAAGCGACCGACAAGGCCGCCGCCCTCGCCGCCGCGCTCTAGCCCGAACCCCTTGTTTCGGCCCGCAGGGCCGATCACGCCAACCACAGGGAACACCGCCACCCAGTCCACCACGCCAACATGCTTTTCGCTTCTGCATAGAAGTCGCCACTCTGAATCGTCGGAAACTTTTCACTGAACGACACGATGCAAGAAGGCTCCGCGCTCCGGCGCGTGCCTCTTTTCGTGTTTTCAGGACGGCCCTTTCCGACGAGCCAAGAGTGGGACACGGGAAGAGGCCGATTTTCCTTTGTCAGATTTCAAGCGGAAATCCGTATAAAGTCAGTTGGCCCCCCAGCGTTCGCCAACCCGACCCTCTTTTCCGCCCCATGTTTCCCGTTTCCGACCTCGGCACCGAGCTTTCCATCGTCCGCGACCGCAGACGTCCCGGATCCGTGCGCGCGTTCGCCGCCGCCGAGATGTTCTGCGCGCCGGCGAGCCTCCTCACGATCCTCGGCGTCGTCGTCCTTGCCGTTCTGCGCCGATTCGGCGTCTGGGAGCCGCCGCCCGCCCTGTCGAAGTGGCTCGTGCCGGTTTTCGTTTCCGCCGCCGTTGGCTATGGTACGAACTGGATCGCGATTACGATGCTTTTCGAACCCTATGAGCCCACATGGCGGCACTGGCTTCCGTGGGCGACGTTCGGCGCGTGGCGCCAGGGTCTTCTCCCGAAGAACAAGGCGCGGATCGCCGAAGTCCTCGCCGACCAGGTTGCGACGAAACTCCTCCAGCCCGAAAAGCTCGCGGACGACCTCTGTGCGATGGTCGGCGGCGCGCTCCAGGACCCCGCCACGCTCCGCGCCGCGCAGGCGCTCCTCCAGGAGCAGGTCGCCGCGCACGACGCGGAGATCGTCGAATTCCTCGTTCCCCGCATCGAGGGCGCCCTCGTCCGCGAGATCGACCGCCTCGTCACCCCGGCCCGGATCAAGTCCTTCTGGGATGCGGAGATCATGCCCCGTCTCGAATCGGAGGAAAACCGCGAGGAGATCGCGAAGCTCGCCCTTCGCGCGATCCGCCAGCGAGCCCCGGACATCGCCGCCAAGGCCAGGCCCGCGATCTCCCGCGCCGTCCGCCGCTGGGTCAAGGAGAAGTTCGACGGCTCCCTTCTTGAAGGCATCCCGCTGGTCGGGAAGACCGTCAGCGACTCCCTGGCCTCCTTCTTCGCCTCCTCCGCCGATTCCCTCGCGGATTGGTTCCTCGACGAGAAGACGATCGAGAGCGGCATCCGCGACTGGATCAAGCGCCCCGAGACGGCGGTGGCGCTGCGCGACGAGCTCGCCGGATTCGTCGAGTCCTTCCGCGCGTGGCTCGCTTCGCCGGAAGGCGTCGAGCGCGTCGGCGGCTTCGCCGGCGACATCCGCGCCCGGTTCAAGGACTACCTTCGCGCCTATCTGCGCGAGAACCTCGCCCCGGCCGCCTCGCGGCTCCTCAAGAGCGAAGCCACGTGGGAGTGGGTCGCCAAGGCGATCCCCGCCGTCCGCCCCGGCGTCGAGCGCATGATCCGCGACATCGGCACCAAGGCCATCGTCGAAAAGCTCGACGTCGAAGGCCGCGTCAAGACCGCCGTGGACAAGATGGACATGGCCGAGTTCCACGGAATGCTCAACGAAATCATGGCCGAGCACCTCGGTGCCATCCAGGTTCTCGGCTATGTCCTCGGCGCCATCGCCGGCCTCCTCCTCGCTTTCTCGTAACCACCCATTCACACAACAAACTCCCTTTTGAACAAAACCTCGTCTTTGAAGTATTCGTTTGGCTTTCCTGCCGACAGCAATCTTTTCATTCATTCAAGAACAGGCCCCCATGAACACCAACATTCCAGCAGACATCGCGACCAAGTTCCAAGCCAAATACGACTGGCTCAAACAAGAGCGCTTTCCGACCGTTGAAGGCGCAATCGAGCCCGGCATCTACAAAACCCCGGACGGAGGCTGGCAATGCAACTACGACGGAGCATGGGGATATGGTTGCGCAATAACGCTTCGTCCGGGCGACGCCGAACCCCATGAAACGCACGGCGAGATTTGCAAGCGTTGGTATCGCGAAGGAGGTGCTTACGACGAAACCGGCAAGCGGGGTTGGCTCGGCTATCCCGTTTCCGACGAAGAAGTGTACGATGGCGACGGCGATGCTAATGACCGCATTTCGCATTTCGAAAACGGCGACATCATTTGGACGGAGAAAACGAAGGAAACACGAACCACCAAAAAGAGCATCGATGAAATGAAGGCACTCAATCCAAAACGTCGAGAAATCATCAAACCGCTTGAAGGATTGCGCGGTTTGGTCAAACGACCGGGCAACGGTCTCACGGATTCCCGAGTCATGGATATGGAAAGGGACATTGACTCGCTTAAGCGGAGCGTTTGCTACGACCGCTATCGCGTGACAGTGTTCGGGGCCTTCAGCGCCGGGAAATCAACGTTGCTCAATGCGCTGATGGGCGCCGATTATCTTCCATCGGCCGATTTGCCAACGACAAATGTCACTACCGAAATCTTTCGCTCAGAACAGTTCTATGTTTTCATGCCGAACTGCGACATTACGAAAGCTCAGGCCAAAGCGCTTCAAGATGAAGTGTCGAATGAAATATCCGGCGGGACATTTCTGGAGAATCTGGAGCGCGACGGCCAAACGATTCCGGGCATAGGGGTGGCTTTTGAACCAGACGATTCAAAAGGGTTCCATCAAGTGATTGAACAACTAGCAGATCAGCAGAGCTGTCATGAAACAGGTCTTTCCAGATTCAAAAAACGGATTAACGATGGAACCTGCACCGTATTGCAACTCGGCATTCCGAATCTTCCAGAATGGCTGGGCGAAATCACCTTGACTGATGCACCCGGAGCCGGTTCCGTTTACAAGGGGCATGAATCCATTATCGATGACATCATTCCCAAAACGCAACTCGTTCTTTATGTGGTCGAGTCGCCCAAGGCGGGAAGTTCTGTCGATGAATGGCTCTGCAATCGGATAGTGAACAGTTATCGACGAAAAGTCTTTTTTATTCTCAACAAAATAGACCAACAGAACAATGACGAGATCAACGACGCTCTTGCCGAACTTAAGGAACATATCCCCTCTGTCAAAGCCGGTGGCGACGGAGATCCGATTCCGCCCAAGCCGGAATTTCTGAAAAGCTCCGCTCTTTGCGAGGCTTTTGCCAATCGGCTTTCGGATGGTTCGGCCACTATTGCCGATCTTATTGACAACAAGAAACTTTCCATTTCAAAGTTGCTTGTGTCGGACGAATGGACGAAGGCCGGGAATGAACAGGAACGCAAGGACGCCGCAATAAGATTTCTCCGCGAACAGAGCCAGTTTAACAAACTCCGTGAAAGAATCAAATCCTACCTTCACGAGGAGAACAAAGAACTCCCTTTTTGCGAGAGGGCCGAAAGTCTCGTAAAAGCTTACGGCCAAGAGATGGATACCATCAACAGGGCAACGATAGCGGCCTTGAGAGCGGACAGAAGCGACAAGGAGCTGGCAGAAAAACAACGAGAACTTCATCGTCTGCGCGAGCAAAGTGCAAAAGAGGCGCGAAGTGCTCTAAAAGACTTTCAGGAGTCTGCGTTGAGGCCCGAAAAGGGTGTCATGTCAAAAGTGAAAATCAAACTGAGGGCAATTCCAAACGCAGTGGCGGAAAAGCTCGAAAAGGCTCTGGCTGACAAAAACGAGTTCAAACGCCTCACGGCAAACAAAGGTGAGGAATTGGAAAAATGGCTAATAAAACAAGTGTCAGCCCGAATGGATTCTATCTCAACAGAATTGGCCGGAGAATTGCGCCGACAGGGAGAACATCTAGTTAAAAGACTTCGTCCGATACTCGAAATAATTGACGACACTACGCTTGAACATCAATGCGAAAGCATTGGAGAAGGAATTATAGAGAATCCTACGCCTTATACGGGAATCGATGAAAATGCCAATACGAATATTATGGTGGCAACAGCCGCCGCCGGAGTATCCGGGGGAGCTTTGGCCGCAGTTCTAGGTCTTACGGTAGGAGTTGTCACTAGCTCGACAATAAGCGCGGGCACAGGCCTTGCAGGCTTGTTGGGAAGCGGAGCGCTCGCCACTTGGTGCGCTGCACATGGTCTTGGAACTGTGGCTTCAACGGTGGTGTCGTCGGCGCCTTTCTGGGGGTTGGGTTTGGGGCCGATCATAGCGATTGTCGCAGGGTTGGCGGCTGTTTTTGTAATCATCGGCCTTCCTTTTGCGAAAAACATCATTCGCAAGAAGATTGTTGAAAAAGTCAAGGCGGAGTTGACGAAACTAATTATTGGTGATGAGGATTCTTCCGTTTTATCGAAAATGACCGCTAAGGTCGATGAATTCGTGAAAGGAACAGTGGCGGAATACCGGAATAATCTTGATACCTACTTATATAACCTGGACAAGCAGGAGGAAAAGATCCTAGCCGATGTGGCGAAGGCTAAAGGTGATAAAGAGGAAAAGATCAAGTCACTGGAATCATTCAGCGAGGAAGTGAAGGCCTTTGTCGAATCATCCGTTCAGTCGCTGGAGGAGTTGAATCCAGGAAAGGAACCTGTCTATGGCTGAAAAGACCGACATTATCACACGCGAGGACGAAAAGTTCCTTGCGCTCTACCGCGAGACGAACGAACAAGCCCAGTCGGCCTTGTCGCAACTGCGACGGGACTGGTTGTCCGAGATTCCGGGGAGTTCGACATTCGAGGATGGCACAGAACTCTCAGTGAACAAAACGGGAAGGTTCATCCGCATCAGATCCCTCTTTTACTCTAACCGAATCGAGCATGCCCAGGTCATTCACGAACTCATGACAGCCATGCAGTCATGGGTGAAAGAGGAAGCGGGATGCAGAAACGGGATCTCGTTCGTTGTTCGCGGGACATCGCTCGCCGTGGAACTCTATGCTGGCGTCGAGGATGCCGCTCACCATCGCCCTTCGCTGGAAGCGGCGTTTCCCGGAGTCCTCTTCGGTGACGAAACCCCGCTTGCGCCACTTGTCAAGAACATGACGCGAGGCGGTATCGTCACGGGAGTCCCGGCATTTTCTGACAACGAGCAGGAACCCCTTTATTCGCTTGACCGGCTTTTGCGTGGAATGCGCGGAAAGACCTTCACGTTGCTTGTCTCCGGAGCATCACTATCGGAAGCGGAAATCAATAATCGACTTGACGAGATTCGCCGCCTTGTCGGGGAGAACCACGACCGAATCAAGAACAACATTCAAAAGCAATACGGTGAGAGCGTAGCGAATACGCTTGGAACATCATTAACTGGATTTGGTGCTTTGGCGCAATTGCCCAAATGGGGATTGCTAGCCGGAATCGTCCGTCCAGCTGCCTCGGCGATCAATTTTATGGGCGGAGCTTGGAATCCGGCCACGGCTGCCCTAACCGGCGGCGGCGCAGTCGGAGTCAATTACTCCACCACGCGCACACGGAGCCAAACGTATTCAAATTCCCTTGAACGGTTGAACCGTTTTGCCGAAGCCTACGAAGAGGCTCTGAAGGAGGAAGAGGAGCGCTGGAAACGGGCTCTATCAGAAGGCGCATGGAAGAGTGTCGCATTTCTTCTTGCGGAGGATGATGACACATTCCGATTTGCGGCGTCCATGTTCAAGACGGCTTTGACGGAACGCTTTGACGCTCACGAACCTTTTCGCATCGTTCCGCTTGCCAATCGTTCCGATGATTGGTCTGGTGTCGTGTCGTCAATTCCGCAGACACTTGAAGGAGAGGCGATTGGCACCATCCTGACGAGCAGCGAATTTGCTTCGCTCATGTGCCTTCCCGCAGAGAGCCATCCAGGTGTTGATATCCGCTCTACGCGCCGCTATTCGGTCAATCCCGAGACGCTTTACGACAAGCCGGACATCGTGCTGGGCGCTCTTTGCGATCGCGAAGTGGCTATCGCGAACGAGGTTGGCATCACGACGGCCGACCTTCGCGCTCATACGCTCGTGACCGGTCTTACCGGCATGGGCAAAAGCACGACGATTCGCGAGATTCTTTCACAGGCGGGAGTTCCGTTTTTGGTGTTGGAACCTGCCAAGAGCGAATACCGCAATCTGCAAATCGACGGGGAGCCAATCCGTGTCTATACGGCAGGGGACGAATTGGTCGTTCCGCTGAGAATCAATCCGTTTGAGCTGTCTCCTGGCGACACTGTTCACTCGCATATCGATGCGCTTGGGGCAATCCTCAATTCCGCCTTTCCCATGGAAGGGCCAATGGCGGCGCTTGTGGAGCAGGGACTTGTTCGCGCCTATGAGAATGCAGGCTGGGACATCGCGAGCGGCGCCCCACCAGCAAGCGGTGCCGTCCCGACGATGGACAGTTTTTACAACGACCTGGCAGCCGTAATCGACGAACAAAAGCTTTCGGGCGACTATGGGAGCAACATTCGCGGAGCGCTGCTGACACGAATCAACTCGTTGCGGATCGGCCCGCGCGGGCGACTTTTCAACAGCGAGACGCCCTTCGACGTGGCGGAACTCCTCTCGCGTCCGACTGTAATTGAGATGCGCAAAGTCGGAAACGATGAGAGCAAGGCGTTTCTCACGGGCATCCTGATGCTTCGGATTTACAAGTATTTCGAGAGCGAAGGCGAGTCCGAAAACCTCAGGAATCTGCTTGTTGTCGAAGAGGCGCACAGGGTGTTCAAGCGGGAGTCCGTGAAAAACAACTCGCTTGTCGGGAACAACACGGCACAACATGCGGTCGAGATTTTTGAAAACATACTCTCCGAGGTGCGCGCTTACGGCCTTGGCATCGTCATTGCCGACCAACTGCCGCTACGGCTCAGCGAAGGGGCCATCAAAAATACGAATCTCAAAATCGCACACAGACTTGGAGCGCGCGAGGATGCCGAGGAAATAGGCGGAAGCTTGGGCCTTGACCCGGAACAATCCGCTTTCCTGAATCGGCTGAAAGTGGGCGAAGCGCTTGTTCACTGCTCCTCGTTGTCGGAACCCGTGCACGTCCGTATCCGCAAGCGACTCAATTCAGCCGGGCAGGGGGTCTCGGATGCGAAACTCAGCGCCCTTGAACGCCCAAATGCAACGGATCGCCGTCCATCGCATTTTGATCAAGTGCGAAACATAATCGAGCAAAAAGCGCCGCGAGAATTGGAACGCCTGGCAGACCGATACCTCTCATCTGTCCTTGTCGTGGCCGGAACGGGCAAAGAAGAACGATGGACTCACATTTGGGAGGAATGTCTCTCGGGAGAGCTTCCACAGATTGCCGAGCGTGTTAACATTACGCTGGCCCGCGGCGAGATGGGAGCCCACCTTCTGCACGGTGCCGTCTATGCGTTGCTAAAGTCGAGGAAATACCTTAGCGAGTATGCGCCAAGGACACGTGATGACATTCTGAGACTCTGGAATCGTTCTTTGCCTACGGGCGGCTTTGCTCCGGATTCGCAATGCGTCAAGGAAGTGCGTAATAAATTACTAAAATCGGATGAACTTCGCATGCGAGTCGTCATGCCCACATGGTATGATCGCCCGTTGGAAGCAGTTGTTGGATTCTATTCTGAAGCGAAGCAGACGGCCGCCGCGATTCTTGCGACCGAAACTGACCGGGAGGCGATCACGGCCGCGTTTCAGAGAGACGATCTTCCGGCGGCAATTGACTCCATCGTAAAGGCAACTGATGCTTTCTTTGTTCCGAGGCTCGACCTCAGAGGCGATACCCTTATCTCGTTTGAGAAGGCGGTTTGCATTGTCGTTCTTGATTGCCTAAAGGGAAAGGTTCCAGGGTGTTCCAAGCTGGAAACACTTGGCGCTATTTCCGCAATTCTCCAGGCGCTATGTGGAAAGGAGTCGTAAGATGATACCGATATTGGCTGCGGCGAGAGCTGCTACCGCAGAAGTAGGCGCGGCCGCCGCAAAAGCCGCTGCCGTGACAGCAAAGACGGCTGCCGAAACTGGTGCCGTGGCTGCTAAGACAGGAGGTCAAGCCGCTGCAATCATGGCGCAGACTGCTACCACTGCGGAAAAAACAGTCGTAGCGACTGAGGTGAACACGGCAAATGCCGTCCAGACTTTCGCCACTCAGGTGACGCAAGGCGGAAATGCCTCCACCCTTGAACAAGCCGTCATGGATCTCAAAACTGGAAAAATTTTGCCGGATGAGATGCTTAAGGCTGATTCTGTAGTGCTAAATGCTGATTTAGGCGTACGGGAGGCGATCAAAGCGACTCCAACCGCTGAAGCCGGCGCGACAAACCCAATTCATTATAATCTTCTGACGCGAAATCAGGCTCTGGAAGGAGATGTTCATCCCATAACTGGCGTACCGTTCGAACAAAAGACCGTTGTGGACGCGGCCGGCAACCAAGTAACAGGTGTTTTCCCAAAATTTGAATCTGCCTTCGATGCGAAACTTCCTGAAGATATGTTGAAGGCATCCGACAAGGAGCAATTTGCCGAATGCAACCATCAGTTGCAGGAACACATCGGAAAGAATCCTGATTCAACTAGCTCGTTTTCAGCCGAGCAATTGGATCAAGTCAGAAACGGCGACACCCCGGATGGATATACGTGGCACCATAACGAGGAACTTGGAAAGATGCAACTGGTCAAATCTGATGTGCACGGATTGACGGGCCATACTGGCGGTCGGAGCATCTGGGGCGGCGGAAGCGATTTTCGTGTTTAGGAAAGGAATCGGACGATGAAGGTCATCACTTGGAAATACGTCAAACCACTTGTCGATGCGGGAAGCATTGCAGAGTACGAATCCCTGGTTGGCACTACGCTGCCGGAAGACCTCAAGAACACGATCCGAACGAACAATGGCGGTCGCCCGTCATTGAAATATTACGACCTTGCGTTGGAAAAGGACAAGGAATTCAAGTCTCTCCTCTCCTTTAACCGAGGCGATGTCGAGAACGTGTTCGCCTTCTATCCACTGGATTCCGCGAACAAGAAGCTTGTTCCTTTTGCCACCGATCCAGCAGGGAATTTCTTTGTCGTGAAAAACGGGGCCATTCATCTGTGGTTGCACGAGCAGGACAGAACCATGCTTGTTGCGGAATCATTTTCCGCCTTTCTCGAAATGCTTCACGATTAGTCCGTTGGTGAATCGAAGAGAACAAACATGAAAACTGTCATTACTGGGAAGTCTCAACAATTGCAGGAATGCGTCGATTTCGCTATAGAGCGATGCAAAGCACATGGTTTCAGCCTCAATTGCGAACAGATGAAGCAGGATGACAGTTTTTCTATCTCCTCAGGCAATGGTGACTTGGCATTTTCCATTTATCAAGTGGGGAACGATCTCGTCGTAGAATCCAAAACTAAAACTAGAAAGTTCTTAATTCTAGCCGACCCGGCACCGCCACTTTCAATTCTTCCTTTCTCTCTTGGCGACATTTTGGGGCGCATAGTAGTCAAGTCGTTCGCAAACCGCATTCTCAAGAACATCCATTCGGAAATCGAGCATCGATTCTCATGATGTGTTTTCGAATAAGGAAAAACGATCCCAAATGGCTTGGGTTCACAAGCAGGAAGGACACCCGATGAAAACCGAATCTGCGACCAAACAGTTTCAACTTCCAATTGTTGATTCTCTGCATTGTGGCGATACGCTACTCGAATGGTTTGCTCCTCATCAAAGGGACAAAGATGAGTTAAAGGCAACAATTCACAAGTTGAAAACCCTGTTGCATACCGCGCTTCAAAACGGATCAAATCTGGATGAAGACACACTTATCGACCGATTATTTTCTGAGCCAGACATTGAATTTGAAAGACGGGAAAGTCAAACGCAATTTCAGCTCGCAGACGGGAAAACATATGCTATTCGAACAACCGAAGTTGTCGACAACATCACGGACAAAGAACACGATGTTCAACCGCAAAGGCTTGGCCCTGCTAAAAATCCTTATTTGAATAATTTGGAACTCGCACAAGCTACGTTGTGCTGTTGCGAGGAGTTTTTGGCGTGGATTCTGGAACGTATTGACAAGCCGGACTTGTATGGCTTTTCCCGTGTTGTATTCCCATGTGAAACAGTCTGCAACTTTGTTCAGGACCTTTCGTCGACCGGGTTAATTTCTGGATTCTGTAAATCCTCATCTCAACGAGAAAGACAATCGTTCACGCTTCCATTGTTTTGCGACATAGAGAATCTGGCTTTCTTCAATCGCATTCCAAACAATCCGTCAAGAGAGATGCTGTCGATTTTTGCCATTCGCCAAATGCTGGAATCGTGGTTCATGCGGATTGTCGGCTTCCGTGGAGTTGTCCCCCTTGATCTCTTTGAGATCCGTAGTGGAAGATTCCAGTCTATAATTGAGAAAGAGTTTGAAACGAATTTTCATTTCAAGGATCGTCCTGTCAGCTTCCAATCAATTCAACGGATTTATCGCTGGACACAGGCATCAATTCACTGGGCCTATTCGACAAACGTTTGGCTGCTGTGGAAAGCCGTGACCTATTGCGAAAGGCTTTTTGGCGCGACAATTGAATTGCAGGCGCTTGAAAAATATCGCAAAGAAGTCATAAAACTTTGTTTAGAAGCGGCTAAATATGTTAAGGAAAGCAAAAATAATAGCAATCCGAAAGATAGACCATTGCAAAGAACCATTCTCTTTCGGGAACCCGACATTAAAATTCGCAATAACGGAGAACTAATTAACAGGTTTGATACTGATGAAAAGGGATTTTCGCTCTTGGAGAAAAATGTCATAATCAAAAAAAGAAATGCGGAGGGAAAATAGCATGGAAAACATTCATGTTCAACAGAGCCACGCTTCAGACGCCGTGGATTACAACAAACAATGCATCTTCTGTCTAAAAGAGAAGCCGTTAACCATTGAGCATGTATTTCCGGAATCAATCGGAGGAAGGCTGAAAATGCCTTTTGTCTGCAAAGATTGTAATTCTAAACTCGGTTCAACCGTTGATGGAAATTTCCAAGCGCTTTTTCCATTCATACTGAACCGACACATTTACGGACTCAAAGGAAAGAAAGGGCATTGTCCCAATATATTTTCCGGTGTATGGGCCGTGGACGATCCGACTTCTCGCCTAGAAAAGGTCCGCATCGTCAATGGTAGCCCCGAGACATTGCCCACAGTTACAATCAAAGAAGACCTTGATGCTACGAGTGTGTCGATGGTAATTCCCGCTACATATTCGCGTAAAGAACAGCTTGAAATGGTTAAGAAAGAGTTACGTCGTGTTCAACTTAAACTCAATCCCCAGCTGGAGGACGCACCTGACAAATTGAATAAGCTCGTTGCTTCAATGGCTGACGAAGCTCTGCAAAAAGCAACGCATCATTCCGAACGCCCCTTGTTGCACCAAGAGAAAATCGCTTGGAATGATACTGGCGTCCAAGAATATGTAAAAATCGCGTATGAACTTGCATTCTGCATGTATGGATATCCCTACATCCTGAAATCAGATTCGGCAAGATCCTTCAGAGAAGCCATCTTCTCTGGTGGGGTGGCGCTAAGGAAGTTGCATTACGTTTTCCCCATTAGTATTCCAGCAATAATTGATCCTTTCCCCGATAGAGAACTCTTCTTTTGGATTGGAGATGGAATAGTTTTCGTCCGAATGTTTGGATTTGGAGGATGTATTAAGGTGTTGACGGATGCTGAACTAGCCGACTTTCCTCCAATCGACACATACCTTTCGAAGTTGGTCGCGAACAGTCCCGATGTGCAGAAGGATGACGCTCGCTGTCTTTGGGGACAAAAACTTGTCAAAGGGCAACCACCTATCCTCTAATAAGCAAACTTGCATCACCTTGTGACCATGAAAACACGTGAAGAAGTTCTGGCGCTGTTTCGCGAAAAATACGACTATCTCAAGAAGTTGATAAGTCCCGATTCAAAGAGTCCATACCTGTGACATGACGAATTCGATGGTAGCGCCATTGACTTATCGAAGTGGAGTTTTGAAATAGGAACGGGGAACAATGGCTGGGGCAACAACGAGAAGGAGTTTTATACCGACCAATCCCAAAACGCCTATGTGAAGGACGGTATCCTCCATATTCGCGCCGTAAATGAATCATACAACGGATCGGACTACACCTCCGCCCGCATGGTCACGAAGGGAAAATTCTCCTTCACCTATGGCATGGTAGAAGCACGCATTGCCTTGCCCTCTGGCAAAGGAATCTGGCCCGCCTTCTGGATGCTAGGCGAAAACATCGATTCCGTTGGCTGGCCTGCATGCGGTGAGATCGACATCATCGAGGCCGTCAATGACGAGCATGTCGTGCATGGGACATGTCACTGGTTCAACAATGGTCATGCGCAACATGGGAAAAGCACTTCGGACTTTTATGGAGCGAGATTCCCGCTGGACGTAACGAAGTTTCATGATTACAGGCTCGTTTGGAACGAAAAAGTCATATCCATGTATGTTGATGACTTCAAGTACAACGAGATGATCATCGAAAACAATGCTGGTGGAACCAATGCTTTCCACAAGCCGTTCTTCCTGATCTTGAATGTCGCCGTTGGCGGCAACTGGCCTGGTTTTGAAATTGACGATTCGCAGTTCCCGAACGAAATGCTCGTCGATTACATCCGCATTTCCAACTCAACCTCAATCGGTAATTAACAAGAATAGCAAAACCATGGGAACCATACTCGGAGACTTCTTCAAGAAGGTCGGCGGAGGACTTGGAAAAGTCTTTGACGGCGAGATCATAGATGGTGTTGGCGACGTGCTGGGCGGCGTGATCGACGGTGCCGGACGAACGGTTGACAGCGCGCTGAATCTGGTTGGCCTCGGGGACGAGAAGTCGGAGCCAGGAACCATTCTGCTGTTGGGCGAAGTTGCCTTGCTGGCAAAGATGGCCAAGGCGGACGGACGGGTGGATAAGTCCGAAATTGGGTTCGTCAAGGCCTTCTTCGATGATCTGGAGCTCGACATCGATGTTCGTAGGAACCTTCAGAATTTCTTCAACGAACAGAAGAAGAACATCGACGATGCCGCCGAGTGGGCGAATGCCATCCTTCAGGCGGCGATCGAGCTGAATCCCGGCGATGAAAGCGGCGGCTTCGACATCCGCCTTCAGATCTATCGCCACCTGTTTTTGATGGCTCTCGCGGACGGGGCGCTCGACGACTCGGAAATCGCCTTGCTCCGCGGGATTCCGGATCCCCTCGGCTTCAAGCCGGAGGTGTTCGACCTCGTTGTTGCGGAATTCGCCGGAGGCGACGAGGACGAGGGGTCTTCCGGCGACGCCGCTCTAGCCGAGGCCTACGCGACGCTCGGCGTCTCCCCCGACGCCTCCGACGCCGAGGTCAAGAAGGCGTGGAAGAGGAAACTCGCCGCCTTCCATCCGGACAAAATCCAGGGCAAGGACCTCGACCCGGAATGGGTGGAGCTCGCGAACCAGAAGAGCGCGGAGATCAACCAGGCATACGAAACCATCAAGGCGGCGAGGGGTTGAGACCTTCATGCTCTTCGTGAAGCACAAGGGGAAGATTCCCCCGAAGTTCGCGAAGACGCCCGCTATCCGGAAGAAGTGGAAGGCGGTTGCGGAAATCGTGAAGCGCGGCGACGCGGTGACGCCCACGCGGGGCGCGGCGGATCAACGCCATCCGTGGCGGGGGCTGCACCCCGCCACGAGCCTCTCGTCCGGCTTTTACGAGGTGGTCGAACGGGATGCATCTTCCGCGGGTTTCTGCTAGAATGCCCCTCGCGTCACGCGGGCGGCCGTTTTGTTTCGGGACGGCCGTCGCGTCGCGGATGTCTCGAAACCATGAAAACCGACCGGCTAGCCAGAGTGAACGAACGGGTCCGCGAGGAACTCGCGGCGGCGTTGTACCGCATGACACCCGGGGAGGGCGTCGAAACGTCGCGCGTTTCATTCGTTGAAGTCCGCGTCGCGCCGGACCTGCACAACGCCATCGTGCTCGTCTCCATCCTCGGAGACGAGGCAGCGGCGCGCCGATCGATGTCGTGGTTGCGGGCGCACCGGGCGGATTTCCAGCGCCGGATCGCCGACAAGGTCGGCCTCAAGTACACTCCGGTGCTGGATTTTCGCGCGACGGGGGCGATCGCCGGCGGCGACCGGGTGCTCGCCATTCTCGAAGAACTTGAATCCAACCAGCCCGGTCCGGCGGATGCGGGCGAGAAAGACAAGGCAGAACGACCATGAAGGAAATTTCCGGAAATCTCTCGGCGGCGGGCAGGAAGTTCGGCATTGCGGTGAGCCGTTTCAACTCGTTCTTCACCGAACAGTTGCTGCAGGGTGCCGAGGACTGTCTCCTGCGGCACGGCGCTTCGCCGGACGACATCGTGTTCGTTCGCGTTCCCGGAGCGGCGGAGCTTCCGCTCGCGGTGCAGAAACTCGCCCGATCCGGGCGGTTCGACGCCGTGATGGCGCTCGGGTGCGTGATCCAGGGCTCCACGCCGCACGCGGATCTCATCGAGCAGCAGGTTTCCCGCGCCATCACGCAGATTTCGCTCGACACGGGAGTTCCGGTCACCGGCGGACTGGTGGCAGCGAACAACATCGAGCAGGCCGTGGAGCGGGCCGGCACGAAGATGGGCAACAAGGGGTGGGACGCGGCCATGGCCGCGATCGAGATGGTCTCGGTCCTCGCCTCGCTCGAAGGCTGACGCCGCCCGCGGCGCGCGGAGAGGCCCTGCGGAATTCCCCGCGGGGCCGGTTGTCAGCGCGTTTCGGCCCGGTCGATGCGCGAAATGCGGTTGGAGCCCGGGTCGAGCCGGGTTTCGCGGCCGTTCCAGGCGAAGACGCCGGAAAGGCCGGGCGGCAGCGCCACCGAGCCGCGGACGCCGCCGGCGCCGTCGAACGCGAGGTCGAGCGCCACGGGGCCGCGCGGCGTCGGGGTCACGCTCGAGATGCGGCGGAGCGGTCCCGGGCAGGGCGCGACGCGTACCGCACCGTAGAACGGCGCGTCCGGACGCACGCCGGCGACGCCCGTGTGGAGATGCCAGAGCGGGTGGGAACCCCACGCATGGCAGTCGCTGCGCGGCTCCTTCTGGCCGTTTTTGCCGCAGTCGGGGGCTTCGAGCGGCGTGCGGAGGCCGCGCGCGGCGAAGTCGCGCCAGAGATCGAGCCGGCGCAGGAACAGGTCCGCGCGGCCGAGACGCAGGAACGCTTCGAACAGGTAGTGCGAGAAGTAGACCGTGGCGCGCGCGAGGTCCGGCGCGCCGAGGAGCCCCTCGAAGGCGCGCCGGCGGCGGGCGGGGGAGAGGATGCCGGCGACGATCGCGAGGCTCTGGGCGTGTTCGCTGAATGACGCGCGGGCCGGGTCGTCCGAGAGGAGGCCGCGGCTTTCGCACCAGAACGAGCGCAGGACCGCGGCGGTGGCGCGCCGCGCTTCGGCGCGCCAGTACGCGGCGAGCCGGTTTTCGCCGAGGGCGCTTTCGATCTCGGCCGCGGCCTGGAGCGCGAGGACGCGGAAGAGGTTCGCGGGCGCGCTTCCTCCCTCGCCGGCGTTGCCGCCGGGAGGGACGCCCTTGCGGTCGTTCCACGCGGGCGACCAGTCGACGAAACTCCAGCCCGGGGTTCCTTCGAGGAGCCCCGCTCCGTTTTCGTAGAGGGCGAGCCCGTGGAGGCACTGCCGCATGCCCGGGGCCTTCGCGCGGAGCCACTCCCTGCAGTCGTGCAGCAGCATCGTGTCGCGGAGGATCAGGGGCCATACGAGCGCGTAGGTGCCGGATTCCTGACGCTTGCGGGACGGAAACTGCATGGCGGGGATGCCGTCCTCGCGGCGCGAGAGGTCGAAGAGGTCCGCGGCGTGGCGCACGAGGCGGTCGTCCGGCGAAATCGCGGCCGCGACGAGCATCTGGAGCCGGGTGTCGCCGACGTACTGCTGCTGTTCGTAGTGCGGGCAGTCGAAGAACGTTTCGTGCATGCACATCTGGAGACCGCGCACGCAGATGCGCCGGACGTCGGCGAGGGTCGGATCGTCGCACTCGAACCGGTCCTCCGGTTCGAGGGGGTAGCGCGTTTCGAGAATCGCCGCCGAGACCGCGCGGAGCGGTTCGCCGGCCGTTTCGATTTCGATGCGGCACCAGCGTCCGCTCCGCCACCACGGAGTCGTGAACCGGGCGCCCTTGCGCCCGTCGGGGAGAAACACGTCCGTGAAACCGGAAAAGGAGGCTCCCTTCCATTCGTTCCGGTTCCGGAGTTTGAGGCCGTCCGCTCCGCGGAGGCCTTCCGCCCATCCCCACCGCACCGTCGCGCCGGCGCCGCCGTCGATGACGAGTTCCGGCCGGGCGCAGAAGTATTCGCCGAGATCCCAGACGACCTCTACGCGCGAACGAGCCGGAACGGCGAACGGTCCCGGGCGGGACCCGGCGAGCGGACCCGTCCGGAACCGGCCGGGAACGAGCCTCCGATCCAGCATGTCCGGCAGGACGGAAGGGTACAATTGCCAACCGACGGAGCGGCCGCCCCACAAGTTGCGTCCCGAATGCGGCCAGACGGGGCCGCGGACCGCGACGGCTTCGGTCCACGATCCGGGGGGCGGTTCTTCGTCGAAAGCCGACGTTCCGCGGACCTCGAACGGCGTTCCGACGCATGCCGAAACGGACTCCGGATCGCTTCCGCCGGGCCGGGTGCCGGAGAGGGGCGCGACGCTCCACGGCGCCTTGCCGGTCGAGAGCCGTTCGTGCCAGGGGCCGGACGCGGCGAGCGCGAAACCGCCCCGGACGGAAAGCTGTTCGGAAGGGGCGGCGTTGCCGAGCCGCCAGACCACGGCTTCGAGGCGGTGCCGGCCCGGCCCGGACGCGAGCTCGAAGGATTGGTAGGTCCAGCGCTCCGGCGTGCCGCGGTGCGGCCCGGAAGCGATGGGGGCGCCGTCGAGAAAAAGGACGAAACGCTCGTCCGCCGTGACGTCGATCCGGGGGGCGGATTCCCCGCGTTTCCTTTCGAATTCCAGCCGGAAACGCAGGAAAACGCCCTCGCGGGGCGGCGGTTCCGGCGCGTCCGGAGCCCAGATCCACGAGGCGTCGTCGAGCGGCTGGAGAGGGTTCACGCCCGTGTCCCCGCGCAAAAGGCGTTCGGGCCGGAAAATCCTGCGTACGTTGTCCATGCGCGCGATTGTACGCTTCTGCATTTCGGGTTGCGACGGAAGAGGTGCCGTTTTCCGCAAATTTTTCCTGCCCGTTCAATCAACCGCGTGCGAGGCCGATTCGCCCCGGGCGGCCGGGGCGGCGGCCCGTTCGCGGCTTGTCCGGTACGCATCGAGGAGTTTTGCGAGGTTGCGCTCCGGAACGCAGTCGGATCGTTCGAACGCCTCGCGGGCCGCCTCGCCCATTTTTCGCAACGTTTCCGGATCGGAGAGCAGTTCGCGGAGCGCGTTGGCGAGGGAGTCCGGATTCCCGGATTCGAAAAACCGCCCGGTGACGCCGTCTCGGAGGAGCGTGGAGTTTACGACGCAATCCGACACCAACGCGGGGATGCCCGCACGCATCGACTCCAGAATGGTCGTGGAAAATTGCTCATAGCACTTGGACGGCAACACCAGCAGACTCGATGCGGCGAGTTCGTCGAGCGCCTCGGGGCGGGGAATGGAGCCGAGAAAATGCAGGGAAGAGGAGATGCCAAGGGAGGCGGAAAGCCGTTCGAGGTTCTCGCGTTCGGGTCCGTCCCCGATGATCACGCAGTCCGCCGAGGGTGTTAGGCTTGGTTCGTTCGCGAGCGCATTTTTCGCAGTCGGAAGAGGTCCTGCGTGTTCGGTTCGCGGTTGGATGCTCCCGAACAGAATCGCCCAGGCCTGGAGGAGGACTTCCACGCCCTTTTCCCGTGAGAGCCGACCGATGTAGACGATGCGGAGCGCGGCGTCTTTTTCGCCGCCCGGCGGTCCCATGGTTGCCGAACGCTTGGCGTCGAGCGCGTTGGGCTTGACGGCGATCTTGCGGAGCGGGAGCCCCGCGACGGCGAACTTGCCCCTCGCGAAGTCCGTGAGCGCCACGTAGAGCGAAACCTTGCGGCGGTACGTGCCGAGCGCGCGGTGGACGAGCAGCATCGCCGCGACGGCCGCGGACTGGAGGCGCGAAGAGCGGTAGCACGCGCGGCGGACGCCGCGCCACGGGGCGCGTCCGAGGCAGTCCTCGCAGACGGCGCCGTCCCGGAACAGGTAGCCGTTGAGGCAGGCGAGGCGGTAGTTGTGGAGCGTCTGCACGACCGGGACGCCCTCCGCGGACGCGGCCCAGTACACCGACGGGGAAATCACCGGAAACGTGTTGTGGCAGTGCACGACGTCCGGTTTCTCGGCGCGGATCAGCGCCCTGATGTCCCGGACCGTCGCCGGGTTCCAGATCGTGCGCGCCGCCAGCGCGATCTTCCGGAGGAGTCCGTTTTCGCAAAGGTCGGCGTTCGACTTTTCATAGCGCACGACGCGATGACCCGCGTTTTCGAGCATCGCGCATTCCGATTCGTAGACGCTGTCTTCGCCTCCCCTGATTCGGTACCGGTTGTGGACCACGAGGATTGTCATGTCGCATGATCATACATCTTTCGGACGATCTTCGCAAACGTGCGCTTTCCTTGGACACGGCGTCGGTTTTCTGGTAGACTCCGCCACCGCTTTGGGGCACGAATCGACGGACATCTCTCATGGGCGGCTTCTTCGGCGCGGTTTCGCGCGAAAACTGTGCGGCTGACGTTTTCTACGGTACCGACTACCATTCCCATCTGGGCACGCATCGCGGGGGAATGGCCTTCTGGGCCGGCGGGGTTTTCCACCGGACGATCCACGACATCTCCAATTCCCCGTTCCGCACCCGGTTCGGGGACGATTTCGCCAAGTACCATTCGCTTGATCCGCGGGCCGGCATCGGCTGCATCAGCGACACCGACGATCAGCCGCACATTTTCCTTTCGCACCTTGGGCGCTATTCCATCGTCACGGTCGGCCTTGTGGCGAATGCGTCCGCGCTCGTGGAGGGGCTGGTGAAGAAGCACGCCGCGCACTTTTCGTCGCTCCAGTCCGGCGAAATCATGCAGACGGAAATCGTCGCGGCCCTGATCAACACGCAGAATTCGATCGCCGACGGACTGAAGTACGTCCAGGAGACGGTCGAGGGCTCGATTTCGATTCTCCTGCTCGCGCCGGACAGCGTGCTCTGGGCGATGCGGGACCGGTACGGGCGAACGCCGGTCGTCCTCGGCCGCAAGGAAAGCGGCATGGCGGCGACGTTCGAATCGTCCGCGTTTCCGAATCTCGGCTACGCGCCGGTGCGCGATCTCGGTCCCGGGGAAGTCGTCCGGATCACGCCGGACGGCGCCTCGACCGTGGTGCCGCCGCGCTCGGAAGAGCGTCTTTGCACGTTCCTGCACGTCTACTACGGTTATCCGGCGGCGTCCTACGGCGGCTTCAACGTGGAGCGCGCCCGCTACCGGTGCGGGGCTGCGCTCGCCAAGTCGGCCCCGGCGGACGCCGACATCGTGGCCGGCGTCCCGGATTCCGGCATCGGCCACGCGCTCGGCTATTCCGACGCTTCCGGCATCCGCTACGCCCGTCCGTACGTGAAGTACACGCCCACGTGGCCGCGTTCGTTCATGCCGTCGAACCAGGTGGAGCGCCAGCACATCGCGCAGATGAAGCTCATCCCGATCCCGGAACTCGTGAAGGGCCGCCGCATCGTCCTGTGCGACGATTCGATCGTCCGCGGCACCCAGCTCCGTGACCAGGCGAAGCGGCTTTTTGACATCGGGGCGAAGGAGGTCCACGTGCGCATCGCGTGCCCGCCGCTGCTCTACGCGTGTCCCTTCATTAACTTTTCGCGTTCCAAGAGCGTCATGGACCTCATCACGCGCCGCGTGATCCGCGATCTCGACGGCGAGGACGCCGACGTTTCTCGCTACCTCGATCCGGACGGCGCCCCGTACCGCAAGCTCGTCGACTGCATCCGCGAGCGCCTCGGGCTCACGTCGCTCGCGTTCCAGCGCCTTCCGGACCTTCTCGCCGCCGTCCGCGGAGACGCGGACGGCGGCGCGGAGCCCCGCGGCTGCGGGCTCTGCACCCGCTGCTGGAACGGGAACTGAACGAAACGGACGTCCAACGGAAAACAACGAATCGAAAGAACCACCGCCATGGAAAACGAAACTCCCCGCGCCGTCTCGAGGACCGGCTTCTCGCTCATCGAAATGCTGTTCGTCGTCGCCGTCATCGCCATTCTCGCCGGTCTCATGTTTCCTCTCGCCGGTTCCGTGCGAGCGAGGGCGCAGCGCACCAGCTGTCTCAACAATCTTCGCCAGTGGGGGCTTGCGCTCAACCTGTACCTCGACGAGAACCGCGGCAAGTTCCCGAACTGGCAGGGCAACTCGAAGCTCTGGTACGAAGAACTTCCTCCCTACGTCGACCAGGCGCCGATGTCCGAATCGGTGGCGTTTCCCGGCGGAGGAAAGAAGAGCATGTTCCTCTGCCCGGCGGACGTCGGCGACGGCACCGACCACGGCGACTACTACTCCAGCTACACGTTCAACACCCACGTTTCCAGAACCAAGGGCGCCACACACCAGCACCAGATCAAGAACCCCGACCGGTTCGTCGTGTTTTCCGAGACGCCGACCGGCGGAAAGTCCGGCGTTGATCTCTCGACCCTCGGAAGAACCAAAAACGGATCGTCCGCGTTCCGCCATTCGGGCAGCGTCTGCTTCGCGTTCGCCGACGGTCACGCCGCCGCTTTCCGCCGCGCCGCGGTCTGGCGCGACGGACTTTCCGCGACGGACAATTTCGGCGGATTCCAGTGGAATCCCGAGAACGACGATCTCGAGAACGCGGCCCCGGAAGAGCAGTAGGCGATGCGTTTCAACGTCGATTCCCTTCCGGACCCCGACGGGGTCCTTCTCGTCGACAAGCCGGCCGGCGTCACGTCGAGCGATGTCGTTGTCGCCGTGCGGCGCATGTTCAAGCTCAAGAAGGTGGGCCACGGCGGAACGCTCGATCCGCAGGCGACCGGTCTGCTCGCGATCCTCGTCGGCAAGGCCACCCGCGCCTCGCAGGCCGTGATGGGCGGCGACAAGGTCTACGAGGGTGTGCTCCGCCTTGGCGCGAGCACCAGCACCCAGGACGCCGAGGGCGAGCGCACCGGCGGCTCCGATCCGTCCGGCGTCACGCGCGAGGCGCTCGAATCCGTCATCCGTTCCGATTTCACCGGCGACCTTTTCCAGATTCCGCCAATGGTTTCCGCGATCAAGGTCGGCGGCGTCCCCCTCTACAAAATGGCCCGCAAGGGCGAGGAGGTCGTTCGCGACCCGCGCCTCGTGCATGTCTATTCGCTTCGGATCGACGAATTCGGCATTCCGGACTCCCGGTTCACCGTTTCCTGCACGAAGGGCACGTACGTGCGCACGCTCTGCAACGATATCGGCGAAGCGCTCGGATGCGGCGGACACCTTGCGGCGCTCCGCCGCATCCGCTCCGGAAAGTTCAACGTGGGGGACGCCGTTTCCCTGGAGGCTCTCCGCGCACTGCCCCGTGCGGAACTTGCGTCGCGTCTTCTTCCCCTCTCCGTCCTCGCGTAGGCGGAGGTTGGCCGCTCACTCGAACATCGATTCGAATTCCGGCTTGGCCTTGTCGACGCCATAGCCGGTTCCGCGTTTCCAGCGGACCGCGCGGCTTCCGCCGGGAGCGGGGCGTTCTTCGAAGCGGCGGTCGAGCTCGTAGCGAGCGAGGTCTGCGCGCCGGACGCCGAACGTGGAGGTTTCGCGCAGAATCGCGGCGGCCGCGGCGTCGGCCGATTCCGGCGTCGCAAGGACGCGGAGGAGGTGCCCGGGCCGGTTCTTTTTCATCTGGAGCGGCGAAAGCGCCGCGTCGAGGACGCCAGGCACGGCTCGCAGGCGTTCACAGGCGCGGCCGAGCGCTTCGCCGGTCATGTCGTCGAGGTTGCAGAGCAGTTCGGCGACGCGTCCGTTGGGGCCGCCCGGGAAGGGCTGGGCGGCAGGGGAGGGGAGGGCGTCCCCGACGAAGGCGCGCACCGCGTTGGATCGTCCGGGGGTGTCGCGGTGGCCAAGACCGATGCCGGTGCGGAGCCAGCGCGCCGCGGGCTGCGGCCCCCAGTGCGCGACGAAGTGGCGCAGCAGCGCCGCGCCCGTCGGTGTGAGAAGCTCCCCGGTCGAGGGATCGTCGCCGTGCCACGGAAGGCCTTCGAGAAGGTAGGCGGTGGCGGGCGCGGGGACGGGAAGCACACCGTGCGCGCATCGGACCGTGCCGCCGCCGACGTTTGGAGGCGTCGCGACGATCCGGTCCGGTGCGAGTTCGGCCACCAGTGCGCAGACGCAGATGACGTCCGCGATCGCGTCGAGCGTGCCGACTTCGTGGAAGTGGATTTGATCGACCGGACGGCCGTGCGCCTTCGATTCCGCCTTCGCGATGGAATCGAACACCGCAAGAGCGTTTTCCCTCACGCGCTCTTCAAGCGGAAGTGCGAGAATGTGCGCTCGCACGTCCGCGAGTGAGGCATGATGGTGTCCGTGGTCATGGTCGTGATCGTGGTCATGGTCGTGGCCATGTCCGTGTCCGTGGTCGTCTGCGGAGCATTCGGTTTGGCCATTTGCCGTGACGCCGAAGAGATTTCCGGCGAGACCACCGCGCAAGCCGTCGCGGAGCGTCAGTTCGATTCCCGGCGGCACGAGGCTACGCAGACGCGCAAGCGAGGCTTCCGGATCGGGGACGAGGCCAAGCATCGCGGCGGCGAGCATGTCGCCGGCCGCGCCCGATTCGAGTTGGAGAAAAAGGATGGTCATGGGAGGTGGTTGATCCGGGAGGCGAGGAAGCCGGCGCCGAAGCCGTTGTCGATGTTCAGAACGGCGACGCCGGACGCGCAGCTGTTCAGCATGGAAAGCAGGGCGGACACGCCGCCGAAGGACGCACCGTATCCGACGCTCGTCGGGACGGCGAGGACCGGGGCGGCGACGAGGCCGCCCACGACGCTCGCGAGCGCTCCTTCCATGCCGGCAATCGCGATGACAACGCGGGCGCGCTGGAGTTCTTCGAGGTGCGCGAGAAGGCGGTGCAGTCCGGCGACTCCAACGTCGAACAGGCGCACGACTTGATTTCCGAGCGCCTCCGCCGTGCGCGCCGCCTCCTCGGCGACGGGCAGATCGCTCGTGCCGGCGCAGCAGACGCAGATTTCGCCGCGTCCGTCCGGCTTCGGTCTTTCCCCGACGACGGCGAGACGGCTGGTCGGGTCGAAATCGACATCCGGCTCGTTCGCGAGAAGCGCCGCCGAGGCTTCAGGTCCGAGGCGCGTCGCGAGAACCGTCCGCGTCCCGCTTTTGCGGAGGCGGCGGACGATCGCGCAGAGCTGCTCCGGCGTTTTGCCGGCACCGTACACGACTTCCGCCGCGCCCTGCCGGAGAGCGCGGTGGTGGTCGATCTTCGCGAAACCGAGGTCCTCGAACGGAGCGCGACGGAGCGCGGCCACGGCTTGCTCCACCGTCGTCGCACCGCTTTTCACGTCGCCGAGAAGGCGTTCCAGCGCATCCGCCGTCACGGGACTCCGCGCCTATTTGCGCTTGTTCAGGACCTTCTTCTCGTAGTCCTCGACCGCGACGAACCAGTCTTCGCGGGCGGGGAGCCCCTTCCGGGCGCACCATTCGGCCCAGACGTCTCCGACCGGGTAGTTCTTGATCTCCTCCTGCAACATCAGGAGTTCGGTGAACTTGCCTTCGGACTGGAGTTTCGCCATCCTCGCGTTGGGCTGCAGGAGCGCGGCGAGGAGCGTCTTGAGCATGTTGCGCATGCCGATCACCCACGCCGCGACGCGGTTGATCGAGGCGTCGAAGTAGTCGAGCGCGAGGATCACGCGGTCCGGGCCGGCGAGGGCAATCTCGCGGGCGATGTCGAAGAGCATGTCGTCCTGCCGCAGGACGTGGTCCGAATCCCAGCGCACCGGGCGCGAGACGTGGAACGCGATCTTGTCGGAGAAGAGCAGCATCGCGGAAATCTTGTCCGCGACGTTTTCGCTGAGGTGGAAGTGGCCGCTGTCGAGGAGGCACAGAAGGTTGTTCTTCGCGGCGTAGTTCATGTAGAACTCGTGCGAGCCGACGGTGTAGCTCTCCATTCCGATTCCGAAGAGCTTGCTCTCGATCGTCACTTCGACGAGCGAGCGGTCGTAGTCCGTCGCGAAGATTTCGTCGAGCGACTTCTTGTAAACCGCGCGCGGCGTCGTGCGGTCGGCGGGAATGTCCTTGAGCCCGTCGGGAATCCAGATGTTGAGGGCCGAGGGGGTTCCCATCTGCCTCGCGAAGGATTCGGCGATGCGGAGGCACGCGATTGTGTGACGGACCCAGAATGTCCGGATCTTTTCGTCTTCCGAGGAAAGCGTGCGGCCCGAAGCGGCGAACGGGTGGGAGAAGTAGGTGGGATTGAAATCGAGACCTTCCAGTCCGAGCTTCTTCGCGAACTTCACCCACGGCGCGAAGTGGCGCGGCTCCAGCGCGTCGCGGTCCACGAATCCGTCCTTGCCGAAGATGGCGTAGTTGGCGTGGAGGTTGAGGCGGTGCGTGCCGGGAATGAGCGAAAGGGCCTTCTCGATGTCGGCCATGAGCTCCTTCGGGTTGCGGGCTCGGCCCGGGTAGTTGCCGGTCGTCTGGATGCCGCCGGAGAGCGCTCCGTCGTGATCAAAGCCGATCACGTCGTCGCCCTGCCAGCAGTGCATGGAGACGTGGAACTTTTCGAGTGTTTCGATCGCTTTTTCGGTGTCGACTCCAAGCGAGGCGT
This sequence comes from uncultured Verrucomicrobiota bacterium, assembly GCA_946534105.1. Classification (GTDB taxonomy): domain Bacteria; phylum Verrucomicrobiota; class Kiritimatiellia; order RFP12; family UBA3636; genus UBA3636. The sequence goes on along the minus strand of CAMNCG010000001.1, from coordinate 8,476 downwards.
AGAGAGCCTTCGCGGAGGCGTAGCGGTTGTCGGATTTCATGTGAGAAACGTGTTGTGCGTTGATTGTTGCCAGAACGCCCATCATATCACGGAATCTCCGGAATGGAAGCGAACGCCCGAAAAAAATGGAGCCGCCGCGCCCGGGGGGGTGCGGCGGCCTTGCGGAACCGGCGCGCGCGTGGCGCGCCGGGAAAACCGCCGTCTACGGCTTCAGGACGAAGTCGATCTGGTCTCCGCCGTGGGAGATTTCCTCCTCGGCCCAGTGGGCGAGGATCTTCGCGGCGGTGCCGTCGGCGACCATCTCCTTCAGGGTGGTCTGGACGATGTCGCGCAGTTCGACGTTGCCGAGCTTGAATCCGACGCCGTACAGCTCCTGCATGAGGGGCTCCTCGAGCGTGACGAACGCGCCGGCCCCCTTCTCGACGAAACCGCCGGCGACGGCGGAGTCGAGCCCGAGGGCGTCCACGGCGCCGCTCTGCAGCATCGTGAAGGCGGTCACGTAGTCGGGGACTTTCTTGAGGTCGGAGAAGGCGAACGAGGCGTCGGCCTTCTTGGCCTCTTCGAGCTTCGCTTCCATGGCCTCGGCGCCGGACGATCCGTCCTGCACGGCGACGGCCTTGCCCTTGAGGTCGGCGAACGTCTTGACGCCGCCGTCGGCCTTCACGAGCACGAGCTGCTTGTTCTGGACGTACGGGACGGTCCAGGTGTACTTGTCGAGACGCTCCGGCGACATCGTGAAGCCGTTCCAGATGCAGTCGATCGTGCCGGCGGAGAGCTCGGTGTCCTTCGCGGCCCATTCGATGGGCTTTGCGACGAACTTCCAGCCCTTGCGCTTGCAGACTTCGCGGGCGAGGTCGAGGTCGAACCCGGCGAACTGGCCGTCATCCCCGCGGAAGCCGTAGGGGGGAAAGTCCGCGTCAAAGCCGACGGTGAACGTGCGCTGGGGGGCGGGCGCGGCGGCGTCCGCGGCTTGGGCCTGGCAGCAGCAGCCCGCCGCCGCGGCCAGCGCGGCGAGGGAGGCGAGAAGAGAGGATTTCATGACTGGTTTTCCTGATGTTTTTTTCACGATGCGGGCGGCTCCGCGCGGAGCCGCCCGCGGCCGCGTTTCTAGATGAGGCTCCGGTAGAGGGCCGCGAGGTCCTCTTCCGTGACGTCGCGCGGGTTGCCGGGGCGGCAGGCGTCGACGTAGGCGGAGTGGGCGAGGAAGGGGATGTCCTTCTCCTGGACGATGCCCTTGAGGTCCGCCGGGATGCCGACGTCCTTGCCGAGCTTCGCGACGGCGTCGCAGGCGGCCTTGATCGCGGCCTTGCCCTTGAGCTTGTCGCCGTCCTTGACGCCCATCGCCTTGGCGAGCAGGGCGTAGCGGGCGCCGACCTTCTTCACGTCCGCCTTCGGGTCCTCGGCGTTGTACTTGAGGACATGCGGCAGGAGAATCGCGCAGGCCTTGCCGTGCGGCGTGTCGTAGAAGGCGGAGAGCGGATGCGCCATCGAGTGCGCGATGCCAAGGCCGACGTTGGAGAATCCCATGCCGGCGACGTACTGCGCGAGCGCCATCTGCTTGCGGCCTTCGGGATCGCCCTTCACGCTCTTGCGGAGGTTCGCGGCGATGAGTTCGACCGCCTTGAGGTGGAACATGTCGGTCATCTCCCACGCGCCCTTCGTCGTGAAGCCTTCGATCGCGTGCGTGAGCGCGTCCATGCCGGTGTTGGCGCAGAGGCCCTTCGGCATCGACATCATCATGTCGGGGTCGACGACGGCGACGAGCGGGATGTCGTGCATGTCGACGCAGACGAACTTGCGGTCCTTCTGGCGGTCGGTGATGACGTAGTTGATCGTCACTTCGGCGGCCGTTCCGGCCGTCGTCGGGACGGCGATCGTGAAGACCGCGTCGTTCTTCGTGGGCGCGACGCCTTCGAGCGAACGGACGTTCGCGAACTTGGGGTTGTTGGCGATGATGCCGATCGCCTTGGCGGTGTCCATCGAAGAGCCGCCGCCGATCGCGACGATGGAGTCGGCCTTCGCCTTCTTGAACGCGGCCACGCCGGCCTTGACGTTTTCGATCGTGGGATTCGGCTTGATGTCGCTGAACAGGACGTACTTGATTTTCGCCTTGTCAAGCAGGTCGGTCACCTTCTTGGTGACGCCGAACTTGACAAGATCCGGGTCGGAAGCGACGAAGACCTTCTTCGAGCCTTGGGCCTTGACGAGACCGGGAATCTCGGCGATGGCGCCCGGGCCGTGGTAGGAGATCTTGTTCAGGACGATGCGGTTGGACATTTTGGTTTCCTCTGTTGGATTTTCGCGCGTGCCGGGACAACGCCGGGAGCGCCGTTGAGGGAGAGTATACGAAAACGCGCCGCGCATTTCAATGTCGAATGGTTTTGGTGTTCAGGCGAAGCCGCCAGGCGCCGGGAGCAAGCCCCGTCGCCGCGCGGAACGCAGCCGTGAAATAGGCCTTTGACGAGAAGCCCGCGCGCTTGCACACTTCCGCAAGCGGCAGCGCCGCGTCCCGCAAGAGCGTCTTGGCCTCCTCGATGCGGACGCGCGCGATTTCCCTGCGCACCGTCGTCCCCAGCTTTTCCCGGAACGCCGCCTCGACGGTCGTGTGCGAGCGCCCGAGCGCCGCGATGACTTCGGAGGCGTTGATGTTGCGTCCGATGTTTTCGCGGATGTAGCACAGCGCGTCGGAGAGCCACGGCTCGGGCGCGGGGCAGGTCTGCGTCGAGGCCCGCCCTACGAGCCCCGCCGGGGCCGGACGCCTGTCGGCGGGGCGGCGCCCGGGGTTCTCCAGCCACTCCGCCAGCGCGTCCACGGCCTCGCGCCCGATCTCGAACGGATTCGGATCGATCGACGAAATCGTCGGTTCCCGGAAGTCGCAGAGCAGCGGATCGTCGTCCACTCCGAGAACCGCGACTTCGCGCGGGATGCCGAGCCCCGCCTTGCGGCACGTCTCGGCCACCTGCAGCGCCACGAGATCGTGCGCGCAGAACACGGCGACCGGCTTTTCGAGCGACTTGAGCCACGCGGCGAGCGGCCTGGCGGCAAGCCCCGCGTCGTAGTCGCCCCTGCCGATGACCTTTCGCCCGAACTTCTCCGCCGTGAACGACGCGTCCTCGAAGACGTCGCATTCGAACCCGGCCTCGCGCAGCGCCCGCGCGTAGGCCTTGCGCCGAAGCACGGAATAGCGCTGGCACGAGTAGCCGCAGAATGCGAAGCGCTCGAACCTGCGGTCGAGGAAGTGCTCCGCGGCGAGCCGCCCCACGAGGTCCGCGTTCTGGTCGGCGACCACGAACGGCGTTTCGGCGACGCCGCCGTAAACGTCCACCACGGGCCGGCCGGTCGCCTTCAGCCGCCTGGCAATGTCGGCGCTCCACACCCGCGCGATGAAGCCGGCGAACCCGCGCAGGCCGCGCCCCGCGGCCGGGGTTTCCCAGTCGATGAATTCCAGCGACATCCCGCCCAGCTCCCGCGCTCGCGACGCGATGCCCTCGCACAGCCGCCGCCCGTAGTGCCAATGCCGCTCGATGAGAAGCCCGATCCGTTGCATGTCGCGCAGGATACGCCATCCCCTTGCGATTTTCAATACGGATGTTGCGATTTTCGATATTGACACCCTCCGCGGATGCGCTATGCTCCCTTTCGTTCGGGAGACTTCTTGCAATGATCGGAAATGCGGCTTCGGCCTTTGCGGACGGAAAAATCGGAAACGCGGAGCAGGTCTGCTCGGCGAGGCGGGTCCAGGCGCTGGACGGACGTGGCGCGGGGACGCGGCTCGTATGCGCCTCCAACGGGCGCCTGAACTTCGTCCTGTCGGAGTCGAACGCCCTCGACATCCTCCAGCTCTGGCACGGTGGGACGAATGTCGGCTTCCTGTCCAAAAACGGACTGCGCGCAGACGACCCTGACTTCCTGCGCTCGTTCCCCGCCGGCATGCTCTACACGTGCGGGCTCGACGCCATCGGCGCCGTGGAGGGCCACCCGCCGCACGGGCGCTTCCACTCCATCCCGGCCGAAATCCGCGAGCTCTCCGCCGGCGCGGACGGCGTCCGCGTCGTCGCCGACATCCGCGACACCGCCCTCTTCGGGCAGAACCTCGTCGTCACGCGCACGATCGAGTGCGCGCCGCTTTCCGATGAAATCCGCCTGACGGACCGCATCTCCAACCGCGCCTTCACGGCCGCCCGATACTGCCTTCTCTACCACGTGAACGTCGGCTGGCCGATCGCCGACGCCGGCGCCCGCATCGTCGGTGACTTCGTCTCGTCGCGCCCGCGCACCCCGTGGGCGGAGCACGAGATGGCAAGAATGCTCGAAATGGAGGATCCGGTCCCGGGCGCTGAGGAAACGTGCTACTTCCACGAGACGCGCGACGGCGCGATGTCCGTCGAAAACGCGCGCATCGGCAAGCGCTTCACCGTCCGCAGCTCGCTCCGGAAGTTCGTCCAGTGGAAGAGCCGCGCCAGCGGCGACTACGTGCTGGGACTTGAACCCTGCACGAGCCACCTCGACGGCGAACTCACGTATTCCACGCTCGCGCCCGGCGCGTCGGAGACGCACACCCTCTCGCTCACAACCGAAGACTTCACAACCGAAGGAACCAGACCATGAAAAAGACCACGTTCGCACTCTGCTTCTGCAACCGCGGATTCATGCCCGGCGAGCTCATCCTCGACGCGCGCCGCGAAATCGCCCAGGCCGTCGAAAACGCCGGCTTCAGCTGGATCGCGATGGACGAAAGGGCGACGCGCTACGGCGGCGTCGAGACGCGCGACGAGGGACGCCTCTACGCCAAGTGGCTCGCGGAGCATCGCGGGGAGTTCGACGGCGTGATCTTCTCGATGCCGATCTTCGCCGACGAAAACGGTGCTTTCGAGGCGCTGCGCGACGCGGGCGTTCCGATTCTCCTCCAGGCCTATCCCGACGAAATCGGCAAGATGGACTTCGCGCACCGCCGCGACGCCTACTGCGGCAAGTTCTCCGTGACCGACGTCTTCACGCAGTGCCGCATCCCGTTCACCGTGATGAAGCCGCACGTCGTGCATCCGCTCTCCACGGCATTTCGCGCCAACCTGGAGGAGTTCGCCGCGATCTGCCGCGTCGCGGGCGGCATGAAGCGCTTTTCCGTCGGCTGCATCGGCGCCCGCACCACGGCGTTCAAGACCACGCGCTTCGACGAAATCGCGCTCCAGAAATACGACATCACCGTCGAGTCGTTCGACCTCTCGGAACTCGTCCACAAGGTGCAGAAGCGCGGCGCGGACGATGCCGTGAAGGCGAAGATCGAGCGCCTGCGCGCCTACACGAACTGCTCGCTCGTGCCGCAGGACCGCATGGAGACGCTCGCGAAGATTTCCTGCACGATCGACGACTACATCGCGGAATACCACCTGGACGCCCTTTCGCTGCGGTGCTGGAACGAGATGGAGACGATCCTGCGCGTCTGCCCGTGCGTCCTGCTTTCCGAGCTGAACGACCGCGGCGTTCCCGCCTCGTGCGAAATCGACCTGTGCTCGGCGCTCACGATGCGCGCCATGCAGCTCGCCTCCGGAAAGCCCACCGCCGTCCTCGACTGGAACAACAACTACGGCGACGATCCCGACAAGGTCATCCTCTTCCACTGCGGCCCGGTGGCGCAGTCGCTCATGGCGGCGAAGGGAACCGTGACGGCGCACAAGATGTTCGAGAAGGGCGATCCCGGATCCGGCTGGGGCTCCAACGAGGGCCGCATCGCCGCGTTCCCGATGACGTTCTCCAACTGCCAGACGAAGGACGGCCGCCTCGTCGTCTATGCCTCCGAGGGCGAGTTCACGGACGACAGGATCGAGGACGGCTTCTTCGGCTGCGGCGGCGTGGCGAAGATCCCCGCCCTCCAGGACAAGCTCGTCCGGCTCGCGCGCGGCGGCTTCAAGCACCACACCTCCGTCGGCGTCGGACACATGAAGAGCGTCCTGCGCGAGGCGTTCACGACGTATCTGGGCTACGACTGGACCGACATCGACGCATGAAAAGAATCGCGGGGCTCGACGTAGGCACCACGGGCTGCAAGGTCACGGTGTTTTCGGCGGAGGGCGAAAACCTCGGCCGCGAATACCGCGACTACCCGGTGACGCGCGAAACGGACGCGCAGGAAATCGACGCCGAGGCGCTCGCTTCGGGCGTCCGCGAATGCCTCCGCGCCGCGAAGGCGCGCTTCGGCGCGCTGGACGCCATCGGCGTCACGAGCTTCGGCGAGGCGTTCGTGATGCTCGACGAGGCTGGAAGGCCGCTGCGCCCGATCCTGCTTTGCACCGACGCGCGCGGCGCCGAGGAGTGCCGCGCGTTCCGCGAGCGCTTCGGAGCGGACCGCGCCGCCGAAATCGCCGGCGTGCTTCCAAGCGAGTCGTATTCGTTCCCGAAGCTGATGTGGGTGAAGGCGCACGAGCCGGAAACATACGCCCGCGCCCGCCGCGTAATGCTCGTCGAAGACTACGTGATCTGGCTTCTCACGGGACGCGCCGCCATCGACCATTCGCTCGCCGCGCGCACCGGCGCCTTCGACATCCGCCGCCTTCGCTGGAGTCGCGAAATCCTCGACGCGGTCGGCCTCGACGCGGGGCTCCTTTCCGAGCCCGTCGCCACCGGCGCGGCCGTAGGGGCCGACTCGGACGGAACGCTCGTCGTCGCCGCCGGACACGACCAGGTGGCGTGCGCCGCCGGAGCGGGCGTCTTCGAGCCGGGCGTCGCCGCCGAGGGCGCCGGAACCGTGGAGTGCATGACGCCGGTGTTCGCCGAAATTCCCGCGAATCCGCGATTCCACCGCGACAACTACTGCGCCGTCCCGTATTTCGGGCGCTTCGTCACCTACGCCTACTCCTACACCGGCGGCGAACTCCTGCGCTGGTGCCGCGACGCGCTCTGCCGCCGCAGCCACGAGGAGCTTCAGTCCGGGCCTTGCGACGGCCCCACGGGGCTGCTCGTGCTGCCGCACTTCGCCGGTGCCGCGACGCCCTACATGGACTCCGGCTCTCGCGGCGCGATCGTGGGGCTTTCGCTCGCCACCACGGACCGCGACATCTACCTGGCGTGCATGGAGTCCGTCGCCTACGAAATGCGGCTCAACCGGGAGCGGCTCGCCGCCTCAGGCGTCGCGTTCGACCGGCTCGTCGCGACGGGCGGCGGCGCGAAGTCGCGCCTTTGGGTGCAAATGAAGGCCGACGTCCTCGGCATCCCGATCGAAACGCTCGAAACGGACGACGCCGGCACGGTCGGCTGCGCCATGATGGCGGGGCTCGCCTGCGGCGCGTTCGGCGCCATCGCCGAAGCGGCCGCGAAAATGGTCCGCCGCGTGGGACGCTTCGATCCCGACCCCGCGCGCCACGCGCGCTACTCCGAAGTCTTCGCGCGATACGAACGGCTCTACGCCGCCGTCCGCCCGCTCGTGTAAAGCGGCCCCGCGTCACCATGTAACACGGCCCTTCCAACTTTCCTACCTTTCAACGTTTCAACCTCTCAACGTTTCAACTCCGATGAAAGTCTCCCTCAAAAACGTACTTGGCTGGGCCGAAAAGCGCAACTGCGCAGTCGGCGCGTTCAACACCCCCACCTTCGAAAACATCCGCGCGGTTCTCGGTGCGGCGGAAGGCGCCGGCGTTCCGGTCATCATCGCCCACGCGCAGCTGCACGAGACGGAGGGTGCCCCCCTCCACGACATCGGTCCGCTCATGGTCTGGGCCGCGGAACGCGCGAACGTTCCCGTCTGCGTACACCTCGACCACGGCGAGGACGCGGATTACATCCGCCGCGCGATGGACCTCGGCTTCACCTCGGCCATGATCGACGCCTCCGCCAAGCCTTACGACGACAACGTGTTCCTCACGTGCCAGGTCGTGGAAGAGGCGCACGCCCGCGGCATCGACGTGGAGGCCGAAATCGGCGCCCTCGCGTCGCGCGAAGGCGGCGAGGGCGGCGCGGGAGCGGCGGTTTACACCGACCCGGAACTGGCGCGCCGCTTCGTCGCGGACACGGGAATCGACGCGCTCGCCGCGTCGTTCGGCACCGCCCACGGCATCTACAAGGCCAAACCGGTGCTCGATTTCGACCGAATCCGGAAAATCCGCGCCCTCGTCGGGATTCCGCTTGTCATGCACGGCGGCAGCGGCGTGTCCCCCGAAGACTACCGCACGGCCATTTCCTGCGGCATCCGCAAGATCAACTACTACTCCTACATGGCGCGCGCGGGCCTGAACGCCGTCTCGGCCCGCCTCGCCGCAGGCGAGACCACGTTCTTCCACGCCCTCGCCGCCGACGCGACCGCCGCCATGCGCGACGATGCCGCCCGCGCCATCGCCGTGTTCTGCGAAAGCAGCCCCCGCGCCTGAAAGCAGATTTCGATTTTGTTTGTAATGTGACATTATTTTCTCGATGAGTTTTCGGGGGGAGCCGCTGGACATTCCCCATTTTTTTTCGCGGGCGCGCCGAAACGCCTCGCGGGGCGTTC